>JAZNHE010000025.1:0-2429 GCA_045576795.1 Eubacteriales bacterium
CCGAGATTGTCAATATACTCGGGGTTATGAGGCTCAAGGATATCAATGACATACCCCGAAATTGCATCTTTGCGAACGATAATAAAGTCGGGATATGCAGGTTTGGTTTCGTTGTCCATCTCATAAGGAATACAGAGAGACCACGATTTTCTCGAAGGGTTTCGCAACCAACAAACGAAATCGGGATTCTTTTCTTCCTCTGCGATAACGCCTTCTTCCCATCCGTTCAATTTCATAACGGCTGTTCCGGTATTTGCGTTAACAAACAAGTGATTGCTGTATTCCTTGCCGCCATCTTCGTGGGCAACTTGAATAGTTTCGGGCAAACGGAAGTTGTGTTTACTTACGATATCACCGTCCGAAACAATGCTATCATACTGTCTGCGGAAACGATCAGAATCAATTCTCGCAATGTATCTGCGGTATGTATCGTTGAGAGTATGGAACTTTGCCTCTGCGTATGTGTGCAGACTCTTGATACACTCATCGTCTGCCGCAAAGATAATCACGTCAATCTTGTAAGCATTCGGCTCGTCCACATCAAAATACTGACGACCGTATTCGTTTGCTACGCCCTCACTTCCAAGCTTGGTTTCGGCAAGACGGAATTGACGGTCAATATCGGTATCGGTGGTAGTAAACAAATTGTGGATCGAATAGTTATCAACAGTTTCACCAAATACGTCGAATATTTGCGTAGAGAGCTTAAACTGCTGAACCATATCCGCAAGCTCATCATATTTTCCTGCCGCCTTCAAGCCATCTGTGTGGTCGTGGATCATACGAACAATATCAGCGATAACTTCCTTGGATGCCGTTTTGCAAAGCTCGGTCTGAGTGAGCAAACGAGCCATCTTATAAAGCGATGCGAGATAGTTAGAAATTCTTACGCTTCTGACATCATAAGTCAATAGACCGTAATCATTGATAAACTTCATTACTGCTTCACGGTCAAAGGCATCTACAAATTCTTCAACCTCCGCAGCAGGCGCTTGTTCGGTAGTCGCAGGAGTTTGATTTGTATTAGCAATGGCAACAGGTGTGTTCTCCGTGCATGTATGTATCGGAGTTGTTGCGGGAGAATTTACAACCGGCGCCGAAGATGTGACCGTGGGAGCAACACTCACAGATGATGCAGGTGCTTCAATTGCAGTGGAGGGCACTTCCTCGGATGCGGGTGTATCAAACAACGTCATCTGTCCGGGAATGCTATGATTCGTAGGTGTGCGCTGTCTTGTCGGTCTGATGGTTAGAGTTTCATAAACTCTCTCATCAAGCGACTCGCCAACAATATCTGTAGGAATATTGCCTCCCTCTGTACTCTGCAATTCTTCAACGACCTTTTTAACGGTTTCTGCATCAAAGTACGGGAGATAGAGGTGTACGTCATTGAGAACTTCGTCAACCAAAATTCTCGTTTGCATAGGAGTACGTACCATACGACCGAGCAACTGCGCGATATAGGTTGCATCCTTTGCGTGACGGAAGGACATCATAGTTTCAGCTCTTGGGCAGTCCCATCCCGTAGAAAGATTTTCTTTGAAGAATACTACCTTGATATTTCTATCCTCTGAAATGCGAGAGGGTTCTTCATAACGTACGTTCAAGCCATTTACAGTAATCGATGCAGAGGTCTGTCCGAATGTGTGTACAACCTCTCCCTCAGAAAAATGGAATCCTGTTCTTTCTTCGATCTTGCGAAGGCAATCATCAAGATCGGTATCGGATATGCGGTCGCCCGTGCTACTCAATACTTGAACAACGAAAACGGGATTAACGTAAGCATAGTGCTGTTCACGGCAATACTGTGTCCAGTGATCCCACTTTTCTTTCCAATCGTCAGCCGCAGGTTGAAGAACCGCCATATCTTTATTGAGAGAGCTTTCCTCGGGATAGGTAATAACGATTCTATCCTTCAAAAGTCCCGAAGCGCGAACTTCATCTGCCGTTACTACGACTTTATGTATTGTGGAGGATGTTCCTTCAACAAGACGGTTAAAGCGCTCGGAGGTAGCAGACATACCGATAACAACGGGCATAGGTGCGAGCTTGTCCTCGGCGCTACCTTTAAGGAATTTCTGCATAATCGTAGTCGCACGGCTCGCTTCTCGACCTTGCATACCTCTATGCGCCTCGTCGATGATCAGATACAAACGGTCGTTTTTTTCACGTGCCGTGTTAGCGAGAGTTTCCCAAATCGTGTATTGTCTTGTATCGCTATGCTTAGTCAGATTAGAGCTTTTACCAAGCTTCTGTGTGTTGAGAAAATAGATGTGTCCGTCATCCAACACCTCATGGTCAAAGGTTTCTTCCGTGATGGTAACGCACTGATCAAGACGGATTTTGTCCGCCTTCAAATCTATTTTCTGCTTGGACTGCTCATTAAGCTGCGGAGAGTCGGAAAGCCAAACGAAGATGGCATTCTGCTG
>JAZNHE010000026.1:0-4667 GCA_045576795.1 Eubacteriales bacterium
GGACAGTATTTTTTCCAGCTTTCAATACACTTATATGCCAGAGATGGCATCTGTCCTTTTCCAAACCAACAATAATGTATCACCTTTGGGATGCTCATTGATTCTTCTTACTCCTATATAGTTCCAATGCGGCTTTGAACGCGCTTCTGTTAAAGATTAAATTCACTGTCAGATATAGTGCAACGATCCAGATTGAATGTATTATTCCTTTGAGCAACAAATTCCAAAATGAAAGATTGCTGAAGGTATCAACAAAGAATAGCGAAATAATCACGGCAAAGATCGAGGCATTCGGAAGCAGGATCCTATAAGTACAGAACTGACTTCTTTTAAGAACCTTCTTATTTGAATAACGGATTGTGACTATACCGCGATACAAAAGCGCCGCGATCGTGCCAAGAATTGCTCCGCACACGCCAAAGCATATAATTGACGCAACGGACACCGAAATATTGATTACCATTTCCCATATCGAATGAGAACGTGTTTTCTGAAATTCGCCGGCGTATTCTATAATCCCGTTTGACGGCAGCTTACTGCAAGCAATAAGGTTCATCAAAGCGAGGAGAAAAACAAGCCATACGTTCGTATAATCGGCATCATTGATCCCGCTTGTATATATCTGAATCAATGGCAGGAGAAAGACTGCCATAAGAGTATAGATGATATACGTGGCCATTATGTAAAACGTTTCGTATACGTTGAACATTTTGTCAAATTTTTCTCTGTCCGTATGAAACGTCTGACCTAACGCAAAGTTGAAGGAAGAAACGATGCTTGATATAAAATTCTGTACCTGAGAAAAGAAAATATTATATATGGTATAAATACTGACCGCCTTAAAATCGCATAAAACGGAAATCAGTATCACGTCAGTGTTATTGAATACCATACCCGAAAGCTGATGAACCAGAACAGAATTCTTCTGTGATATAGCGTCATAATCAGGTTTTACCGTCAAGTCAAGCCATTTATATCTGCTTTTGGCATAATAATACAAATAGCAGAGCTGACCGAGGTACATTATGCAATATACTAACTGAATCAGAACAAGACTGTCGGTCAAGACCAAAACAAGTATCTTACCAATATTGGAAGCAAGCTGAAGAACGGTCTCCGCGTTATTTATTACGTACTTTCTGCCGTCAACCTCCATAAGTATTCTGTATTTTGCTTGAACAAAATAACTAAACAGCGCGGGAAGTGCGGTCAATATTATTATTAGGAAAACAACGCTGTCGTCTATTGACGTTGGTATTACGTATGCATAAACAACGGCGATAACAAGCACGAGAGTAAGGTATATTACTCCTGTTCTGATATAATAAGAATTAGTTGCAGCGAGAACTCCGTTCGCGCTTTTATAGTCCTGTTCCCCAATTTTTTTATATAACGCCTGCGTTGTGGCAAGTCCGACACCCGCCTCCAAAAGAGTCATATAAGCAAAAATCTGCTTAATTGTCGAAAGGACACCGTTAACCTCCGAGCCGAAATTTTCAAGATATAACCTCGGCAAGAGAAAGCTGAGCGTGATAAGTACGACCTGATAAACAAGCGACGATATCAAATTATGCTGAATTCTTAAATCTTTATGAGCCAATTTGCCATCTCCTTGTTTACCAGTAGTATCACTTACACGCGGTTGCAAACATAGTCTGCGGTTGCATTTTCCTTGGGAATAATTCTTCCTGGATTGCCTATAACAATGCTATGATCCGGAACGTCAAAATTCACGTAGGCGAGCGGTGCGATCATCACGTCGCTGCCGATCTTGACGTTACCGACTATAACGGCATTCGTGCCTATCCAACAGTTATCCGAGATAACGGGAGCTCCCCTTCTCTTACCTCGATTCTCCATACCTATCGTCACACCCGTAGCAATATTGATATTTTTTCCGAGCTTAGCATCGGGATGTATGATCACTCGCCCGAGGTGTCCGATATACAGTCCCTCGCCAATACTTGTCCTTGCAGGAATCTGTATTTGCGTTCGATCAGACATACGCATCAGCCTTAATCTGTAGAAAAGCTTCAACGGGAGAAATCTGCACGTATTCGCTTTTCTGTATACCGAAATATATTTAATCTCGAGGGGGCGGAAGATTTTCTTCATCAGAGGCTCTCCGCTGTCTCCGTAATATCTGTATAGATCCTTTTTAAAGATTCTGTTCATAACGGTCACCGTCCTCTGAATTCTTGAAATTAATCGCTTTATCCTTTGGCAAAGATCCAAAGCGTATCGTTTGCGTTATTCTTGTCATCCGACAAATTATACACGCTGAGCGTTACGGTTTCGCGGTTGACCTTTTGATAAGTGATCGACGGGATTTTATCCTCCGAGATATGACGTTTGATCGCCGCATAATTCAAAAAGCTTGTAAAAGCTCTGTGATAATCAGCCTGCACTTCACTTTCAATATACTGGGATACCAGCTTAGAAAAGTTCTCCTCGTACTCCCGGTATCCAAGATATGAAGGCATCAGGATTCGCCTTGCACTGTCGGTATCCAAAGACACTCTGTAAATACCGTTATAGTGGTCCTTTAACGTGGAGATCATAGTATCAATTTCTTTGATACCTGTCTGAATGCAAACATAGCCATCCGCCTTATCTTTAGTAACACTTTGCTCGGATTTATTCTGATAATACTGTGATTTGGCTTCATACATTCTGATTTCAGCCTCTCTGACCAATTCCTCACAGCTTGTATTGTGTGTTCTGTAAGACATACCGATGGAAACGTTATATCCCATACCCGCCAATTGTTCAACAAATATATCAATATTCTGATTGATAGTATCCTGATCAACATTTTCAGCGAATACCAAAAACTCATCTCCGCCCATACGGTAGACTCTATTACCAAAGAATACGTTTTTGAGCGTATTGGCAATATAGATCAACATCGAGTCGCCTGCGGCGTGGCCGTACTTATTGTTTCTTATATGCAGTTCATTGACGTCGATAAAGATACAGGAGAATCGCTCGGGCTTCGTTTCGTTGTATGTATGAATATCCTTACTGTAAGCCGCTCGGTTCAATGCTCCGGTAAGAGAATCCGTTGTAGCCGCCAGCTTTGTATTATGCAGATATTTTCTGTTATTGATCGCGATCGAGAAACAAATTGCAATATCCTCGAGAAGGGTTCGTGCTGACCAGTCTCTTCTTGGATTGTTAACGCCCAAGAGGCTCATATGGTTATTCTTTTCCGCAATAATTGCAAATGAAATACCTGTGACCTCATACTCTTTTAAAACGTCATACAGTGCCGGATTGGTTTTTGCAAGGTGCTTATTCGGGACTATTCGCATAAAGGTTATTGATGACGTATTATTTTTTTGCACTTTGGTTGCGTATGCAAATAATTCACTGAAAAAGAACGCGCTGGCATCACCAACTAAAGTTTTTCCGTTATAATCATCATCGATAAAAACATATTCTTCGCCTTCGGTATTAGCAAAAAATGCCGAGCGCGAATGTGAATACTCCTGAACCTTTTTGATCGACTCCGTTATCTTCGAATAATCATCGTTTGCTTCAAGTAAAAGCTTTCTGATCGTAGATGACTCCGCATTCAGCTTGGTTTTACTCTTTTCAACACTCAATACCAGATTCAGGTAAAATGCCAATATAAAAATTATTATTAAGTCACTGACTATTAAATTGTAAGCAATTTTATGCGTTTGAGCGAACACCTGATTCTCATATCGGGCAAGCATAATACCCCAACCGAAGTCCTCAATAGTAGAATAATGAATATATAAATCCTCATCTACCAAAATCGATCGGAACGAGCTATAGCCTTTATCTGAATTGACAAGCTCATCATAAGAATAACCGTCTTTGAATTCTCTGTCCTTAAACTGCGATAATTCACCGAGATTCTTATCTATTGTATCTATTACAAACTTACCGGTCTCCTTATCGTAAACGAAAAGCTGCGCATCAAGCTCCTTTGCCATATTGTTATACTTTTCACCAATTGTATCAAGATGAATTACGCCGTATAAAATGCCGACAACCTTATCGCTATCTATAATCGGAACGGCGCTTCTGATAATTTCACCACCGTCTCTCGTAAGATCCGGAACTCTGCCGCTTACATATTCACCGCGTGCCGCCTCTGCCTCAAAAGAGATCTTTCCGTCTAAATTTATAGTACCGACTTTAGTAACAAAAGTATTATCCGGATTCAGTATTCCGATATTAGAAAACAATCCTATCGGCTTGAACGACTCAAACATAATATCATAGCTTTCGCCATCAGAATGCAGTTTTGCCGCAAAGTTTGCCATCGTGATTAAATTCTCTCTGTCGGATTTGATCTGCAAAGTCAAGTCATCCTTAATTTGCTTAGTTTGCATATGGAGCATTTCAAAGGCCTCTTGCTTTGCAGAAACGTAAATAGAGGAAAGTGCAACAACAATAACCGCGCATATCAGTATTACGGATACAAGCACAAGAAGCACGTTGTTTTTCTTTTTCTTGATTCGAGTGTAGGTTTCGGCCATAATAATACATCTCCTTTTGCGTACATAATCAAGTGCAATTTTGCAAAAAGCCAAGGAATTGCATAAAAGATACTTATAATCTTGAAGAACATATATATAGATTTAATTATAACACATAATCAGAAAAAAAGCAATAATTATGCACTGTTTTTG
>JAZNHE010000027.1:0-31284 GCA_045576795.1 Eubacteriales bacterium
CCGTCCGCATCTGTGGGAAGTCCCTTGCCGTCATTGGTTATAAGAGTATCCGGAGCATCCGATACGTCATCGCCGCCCTCATCGGAGCCACCCTCATCGGAGCCGCCCTCATCGGAGCCGCCGCCCGTGCTTCCCGATAAAACGTATGCGTACAAATCAACAACGTAGTAGCCCTCATAGTAGTAATGAGTCATATCTACGTAAACGCTGCCGTTTTGGTAAACGTACCACGTATCACCGTAATCGTCCTGATAGGACTCAACGTAGGTATAAGCCGAGAACATCGCACGGTATGCGCTGAACTCCTCTGCCGTGTTACCGAATGCATAGAAGTTAAGACCTACCTCATCCTCATAGGTGTAAGGCTCTACGTAATATTCATCGTTGGGAATAAAGGGGATTACAAGACCTATGGTGTCATTGAAGCTTGTCTTCTCCGAGGTTGTGAAGTCCGTATATGTATGGGAGGTATTGTCGCTTCCACCGTCGCCGTTATCTCCACCATTTCCGTTATCACCGCTCTCCGCGCTGACAAAATCTATGAGCCAGGCATTCTGCACCTCTTTGGTGTTGCCATTATAGTTCTGCAGTGTACCGTAAATGAGTATGGTATCTCCGGCGACGGGCTTTTCTGCAAGAGCCTCAAAGAGCTGACTTCCGTCCGCACTTCTCGTGCCGTATACCATAATGGAACCTGTAGAATCGCTTACAGTGAGCTGTCCGTACTTCGCGTCATCAATGGAGTCAATGGTGACAACCATGTAGTATCTTGCTGATGAGGGGCTGCTCACAAACTGCTCGCAAAGTGTAAGTGCCTCGCTTACAGTTATGCAATCGTATTGTTCAAGCCATGAGTCAACGGTAGCGTTGCCGCTGCTATCACCGCCGTCTGAGGTTGTGGCAACGTACGCATATACGTCAACAACGTATTTATCCTCTGAATAATAGTATCCGATATCTACGTAAACGTCGCCGCTCTGATAGGTATACCAGTCATCGCCGTATTCATCCTGATAGGATTCAACGTAGGTATAGGCCGAGAACATCGCACGGTATGCGCTGAACTCCTCCTCCGTATTACCGAAAGCATAGAAGTTTATACCCGACCCACCCTCATAATCATACTTTTGTACGTAATATTCGTCATTGGGTATGAAAGGAATTACAAGGCCGAGCACATCGGTAAAGATCTGCTTCTCGGAGCTTGTAAACTCTTCATAAGCATGAGTTTCTTTATCATCCGAGGGGTTATCGCCTGATGGCTTGTCGTCCGACGGATTATCATCCGCAGGGGTATCGCCCGTGGGAGTGTCACCGCCCACTGAGGTGTCATCGCCACCGTTGTCATTATTACCGTTATTTTTGCCGAAGAAGCCTTCCATCGCTGCGCAAGAGGTGAGCAATGCAAGGACTGTGAGCAATGAAATAATTACCAACAGTTTTTTCATTTTGGTCCTCCTGATATTAAATTTATCCACCTTGATTCTATCACAGTATCAAGGAAATTTCAACCATATTTTGATTAAATAAATATTTTTGTTAATTTTGCCGAATAGTGCGGTAATAGCTCCGCAAAAACATCACGCGTAGAAAGGAGCACCGATGCCTGCGGAGATAAACCGTTTTTTCTCTTGAAAAGCTTCAAAAATCGTGTTACAATTAAAAGCGAAAGGGGTGATTAAAATGACGAAAGAACAAAGAATCAAAAATCTTGAGGTACCTAAAAGCACCGTAGATGCTGTCATAGATACCGATGCATATAACGAGGTTGACGACCAATTTGCCATAGGCTATATGCTCCGCTCCTCCGATAAGCTGAGAACGCTCGCCCTCTACGCTGCACCTTACTCATTCCCGGATAAAGTAACGACCGAGGAGGGGATGGAGAGAAGCTATGAGGAAATTATAAGGCTGCTTGCCCTCGCAGGAGAGGATAAGCCGGTCTTTCGCGGCTCTCGCACCTATCTCCCGGATGCAAAAACGCCTGTTATATCGGATGCGGTACTGGATCTCGCCGACCGTGTGAAGAAATATTCACCCGAGAGCCCGCTTTACGTGATAGCCATAGGTGCGCTCACTAACATAGCCTCCGCTATACTTCTCGAGCCGAAAATGACGGAAAATGCCGTATTGGTATGGCTCGGAGGTCACAGTCACGACCTCGGATGGACTGATGAGTTCAATATGCGGCAGGATCTCTTGGCGACGAGAATTGTCATGACGTCGGGAATTCCGCTTGTTCAAATTCCGTGCGAAGGTGTTGCAAGTGCATTCTCAATCTCCGAGCCCGAGCTTAAAGAATACCTGGTAGGTAAAAATCCGCTCGCAGATCATCTCGCATCAAACGTTCTGCAAGCACAAGCCGCCTCACCTCTCAAGTGGGCGAGAGTGCTCTGGGACGTTACCGCTGTCGGATGGCTCATTGACCCCGGATTTACAATTTCACGTATCATGCCGACGTTTATTCCAAACGACGAGTTCAAATACGTCAAGAGCGATGCACCGGAATCAAGGTATGTGTGCTGGATAAACAGAAACGCTCTTATGACCGACCTTATCGACAAGCTGACAAAATAAAAAGATTTCATAAATTTGAGGTTAATATGAACGAGAAAGAATTAAGAGAGATAAAAAGAAGATTTCGCCCCGACAGAAGCAATATAACGAAAATAGTAGGCTGCTTTGTCAATGCAAACGGACAGATTATATCGCGCTTCACTCAGCCGATCCTGCTCAGTGAAAACGACGAGGGCGAGGAATTGCTCGCGGTGATGAAGAAAACGCTGTCGGGCTCACTCGGAACTAACTTGATCGACGTGGAATTCAGCACGGCTGACGTCTTAAACAGTGATGAACACAAGTTGCTGATGACACTGCGCGATACCAAACTCGCGGATACGGATGCGCTTGAGAGGTTCTACAAAGGAGTTACCGAGAGTATACATCTGCCTGCAAATTACGTGATTATGCTCGCCTGTGACGTCTATGACGTATGCTCTGGCAATGACTCCGAGGATGAAGGCTCTCATACCACTTTCACCTATATCGTGTGCAGTATATGTCCTCTCAAGGATGCGGATTCGGGGCTCTTCTTCCGTGAATCCGACAAGCTGTTCCACTCCGTGAATGCAAACGCTATTCTTACACGCCCCCTGCTCGGCTTTATGTTTCCGACCTTTGATGACAGAGTGGCAAACATTTATCATACACTGCTCTACACCAAGGATATATCCAACACCTATCCCGAGTTTACCGAGCGTATCCTCGGCAAGGAAGCACCCATGCCGCCAAAGGTACAGAAATCGAGCTTTGATTACTGTTTGACCTCCGCGCTCGGTGATGAATGCAGCTTTGACACCATAAAATCGGTACACACTCAAATCAGTGAAATGATTGAGGTACATAAGCTATCGGAATCTGATGAGCCCTTTGTTATCACCAAGCCTCTTGTCAAGGAGGTTCTTGAAAAGTGCGGTGTAGCAGAGGACAAGGTAACGAAAACCGCTGAAAGAATCGATGAGAGCTTTGGAAAGAATGCGGAGCTGAGGCCAAAAAACGTAATCAATACAAGGCAGCTCGACATCAAAATGCCCGACATACAGATAAAGGTAAAGCCCGAGAAATACGACCTCATATCAACGCAAGTCATAAACGGCAAAAAATACGTTATGATTGAGGCCGAGGAGGGCGTAGTAATCAACGGAATAGAGGTTAAAATCGAGGATTAAGCCCGTTGTCCGCTACGAGTGCAGCGGCGGCAGATTTCCCGACATTTTTCGGTATCCGCTTTGAAAACAAGTCATCTTATCGTTAAATGCCGTTAAGGGTATACGTTTGAAAGAATATTACAAGAGGCATTATGTCCAATAAGGGAAAGCGATACAGCTCTTTTTTCTGCCTTTTGCCAATTTACACGCAACGGAAAATAAGGTATAATAAAAATAGCGCATACCTACTAACAAAAAAGGAAGGCAAAAGCAATGAAGCAAATCAAGATTCTTATTCTCGTTTCTCTCGTACTTGCTATCGTTGTAGGATGCTTCACCTCCTGTGAGATGCTAAAGGAACTCGGCATTGACGTCAAATTCGAGCTTCCCTTCGGCAAAAATGACAACGGAGATAACGGTGAAGATAACAGCGGAGCAAATGATCAGACCGGTAACACCGAAGATGAAGTGAAAACAAAGGAAGAGATCTGGGCATCAACCTACGATTGCATCACTATTGCAAAGGCTCTTGAGCTCTGTGAAGATGCAGTAAGTGCTCCCACATCCGAAAAATACTACATCATCGCTACCGTAGTATCCGTGGACAACCCCACCTTTGGTCAGATGACTATTGAGGACTCTACGGGAAGAATTATGGTATACGGCACGTACAGCGTTGACGACGTGAGGTACGATGCACTTGAAAGCAAGCCCGTAGCAGGCGACAAGATTCTTATCCTCGGCAATCTCCAGAATTACGGCGGAGAGCAGAAGGAAGTTAAAAAGGCAACACTCATTGATTTTGAACACGTAGAGGTTGTAGTAGACGATTCCGATTACACGGCTATGACCGTTGCAGAGGCGCGCGAGGCTGAAAAGGGCGCACTCATAAAGACAACGGGCGTTGTAGCACGTATCACTTACGCTAACGGATATATTCCCTCCGGCTTCTACCTTATAGATTCCACCAACTCCATTTACGTATATGATGGTCAGCTTGCCGCAATGGTAAAGGAAGGTAACACGGTTACCATCCTCGGCACAAAGGACTATTGGATTCTCGACAGCGAGATGAACAATGCCGCAAAGTTTGGCTATGAGGGCTGTTGCCAGCTCACAGACGCGGTCCTCGTATCCTCGGATAATCTCGTATCCGATTTTAATAAGAGCTGGATTACCGAAACTACCGTAAAGGAGCTTTTGAACACTCCTGTAACCGATAATATCACAACCACAATATACAAGGTCAACGCGCTTGTAAGCAAGGCTCCCGGCTCGGGCTTTGTAAACTATTACTTCAATGACCTTGACGGAACAACAGGCTCCTACGCTTATACGCAGTGCAACGGCGGTGACTTCAAGTGGCTTGATGAGTTTGACGGTAAGATCTGTACCGTTTACATCTCCGCTATCAATGCCAAGTCAACCTCCTCCGACTGCTTCTTCAGATTCATTCCCATTGCCGTAATCGACGAGGGATATGTATTCAACACCGACAACACCGCAAGCTTTGTAGTTGAATACTACGGAAAGGACCAGTTCCTTTCAAGCTACACGGGTGACCCCGCACTTGAGCTTGTAACAAGCGTTTCCTCCGAGCTGCTCGGCTTTGAGAACGCTACCCTTTCCTACACATCATCCAACACGGATGCGATCACCATCTCCACCACAGACGGCAAGACCGTGATGAATTGCGTGGCAAACGGCAAATCAACGATAACCATCACCGCTACATACGGAGATACCTCTTATTCCGAGGACGTTGAGATCGTAGTACTTCCCCAGAGTGAATATGACTGCATCACCGTAGCTGATGCAATCGCATCAAGCAATTCAACCGAGGTTATAATCAAGGGTATCGTCGGTCCTTCACTTGTTAACCAGTCAGGCTTCTATCTCATTGACGACAGCGGCGTTATAGCAGTTCTCATCAACGCTGAGGTGTTCGACACAATAGAGGTCGGCTATGAGGTCGTTATCAAGGGCACCAAGGACGTTAAGACCAAGGGCGGCACAAGCTACTTCGGTCAGACATATATCAACAACGGCGAGCTTCTCGCCAACTACTACGGCAATCACGAGTATTCGACCGATTCCTTCGGCGAGATAACTCCCGAGGAATTCTACAACCTTGATGCAACGGTAGATTATTCCACCAGCGTGTTCGTTATGACGGGTACTGTCGTATTTACCGAGAGCACGCACTCAACAAACGTAAACATCAAGGGTGAGAGCTCAACCATCAGCCTTTACCACAGCAGTGCTTCGCAGTACTCCTGGCTCAGGCAGTTTGAGGGACAGACCGTAACGCTTGAGATTGCGGCTTGTAACTGGAACAGCAAGACCTATTGGAGAGGCTGTGTTATCGCGGTTATTCTCGAGGACGGCACCAAGATTGTCAACACGTTGAACTTTAACTGATAATTCGTCGGAATGCGACGGTTTTCGTAAGATTACCGTCGCATTCATTGTTTTTTTTACACGGTATGACACTTTAATGTTGCAATGCGCGCTTTTTTATCCCCCCTCCTGCTTGCATAATTGTTTATTTTACCGCGAAAGTTTTTTTAACAAATTAAGAATTTTATGTTTTTTTAAGGTTAACTATTGACTTTGAAGTAATATAATGATACAATGGGGTGCGAAATGGAGTGATATATATGAATTCATTTATTAAAAAAATAAAAGAAAACAAGGAGAATATAATCAAGGTTCTCTTGATGCTTCTGGTTCTTGTTACAATATCTCTCATTACACTTGCAATTCTGTTTGCTACCAACGTTATGTACTACGACGACGGATTTGTATTTAATGCAGAGCTGTTCAATGCCTTCAAGGGCAAGTGGTACGGCGTAATAGTGTTCATAGTTCTGCAGGTGTTCTTGAGCATCTTCCTTTGTACTATACCGGGAGCGGCAATGGCGTTTGTACTTCTCAGCCATTCCTTGTATCCCGACGAGCCTCTGACGGCATTTATGCTCTCATTCTCATCGGTAATTATAGCAAGCACAATTCTCTACATACTCGGCAGAGTCGGTGGATACAAGATATGCACCAGATTGCTCGGCAAGGCGGACTGTGACAGGTCTCTCGATCTTCTCAGACGTCGCGGAACAGTATACTTCCCCCTGATGATGCTCTTCCCTATCTTCCCCGATGATGCACTCGTAATGATAGCGGGAACGATCAAGATGAATCTCGCATGGTTTATCCCATCAATAGTCGTAGGACGCGGTATCGGTATTGCGACAGTACTCCTCACTATGAATATAATCCCGTTTGAGAGATTTACTTCAATTTACGATTGGTTGCTGTTTATCACGTTCTGCGTATTTTGGGTAACAACAATATTTAAGCTTGCAAACAAGCTTGATGCCTATTTAGCGAAAAAAGCAATGGCAAAGATGCAGGAAAAACAGCCGCAAGAGGAGGAGTCGGAGAGCACTCTCTGATCCTGACAAAGCGAATAAAAGCCACCCGCTCACGGGTGGTTTTTTTATTGCATAGCTAAACCGCACCGTTACCGTGTGGTTTTTATAATACAAAAAGCCGGACGGCACCGGTGAAGTGAACCCAAAAGCTTAGATGCTTTCAGGGTTGCATATCACAACGCCATTCGGCTTTTTTATCTCCGTTATCCGATGATAAGGCAAAACATCATAAGGACTATAAGAAACAGGAAGTTAAACAATGTGAACTTAGCTATATATCTGAACGCATGTCCGGGCTGATCCTTGGTATATTCCTTGAAGGTTATAAGACTGGCAAGAGATGCGATAAGGCTTCCCACGCCTCCTATGTTAACGCCAAGAAGCAGCTCCCTGTAATTCTCCGTGAATTGCGAAAGGAGTATCGCAGAGGGAACGTTGCTTATTACCTGGCACGATAGAGAACTGAATATCAGCGTGTTTTTCTCAAGAAGCATAGAGAAGAAATCTCTGACAACCCCTATTCTCGCCATATTTCCCGAAAAGATAAAGAAGAATAGAAAGGTAAGGAGCAATCCGTAATCGACCATAAGAAGCGCCCGTCTGTCGAGAAACAGGAGTGCAATAGGTATGACTATAAGTCCCACCACAAACGGTATTGTTCTGAATACTATGAGTATAGAAAGAGCAAAAAGCAACAGATAAATCACTACACGGGGGATGGGTAATGATGCCGCACGCTCGTTTATCTCAAACTTCTCCGGCTTGACAAATACAATGCACAATACTGTTATCATAATTATTGATATGACAAACGGCGGAAACATTATCCTGATAAACTCACCGTCGGGAATATTAAACTTGGTGTATAGATACAGGTTCTGTGGATTGCCAAACGGTGTCAGCATTCCTCCGAGATTTGCCGAGATGTTCTGCATAATGTATGTGAACGCCATGTATTTTTCCTTACCCGTAGTATGAAGAACGAAGTACCCGAGCGGTAAAAACGTCAGCAAGGCCATGTCATTTGCAATTAACATTGAACCTATAAAGGTTATATACACCAGTGCCAATATGGCGAGGCGCGTATTCTTGAATTTTCTGACTATCGCCTTGGCAAGCGTGTAGAAAAATCTGATATTACGAAGCGCACATACAACTGCAAGCACGCAGAAAAGGCAGGTGAGCGTCTTGAAATCAAAATAGTCAAGATACTCTCTGTCGGGCGGCACGATAATCGAGGTGATTACTGCCGCAAGGGCGGCTATAAGCATAACCGCGTTGGTTTTCACAAAGCTCTTTATCTTACTCATAATGCAATCCGTTTTATATTTTTTCCGAGTAACAGTATACCACTTTCAAAAATAAATGCAATAGGATTTCAAAAAAAGTTTTAATATTTTGAACGTATTAAAATAAAACGGGCACAGAATCTGCAATTCCCTACGCGCTACTTCAATGTGCGACGCACCAATCACAGTCTGTGCCCTTTTATTAAGCTTGCTTTTTATCAAGTTAGCTTTTATTAAGTTAGCTTTTATTAAGTTAGCTTTTTATTAAGTTATACGCTCTCTGCGGTTGCAATGAGCTGCTCGGCAAGTCTTACACTCGCACAGCTCGACTCGGGAGTGACTCTGGTAGGTCTTGTTCCTGTCTTAATGCAGTTGACGAAGTATGCGATCTCGTCAGCGTATCCGTCAGCGCCGGAAAGGTTAATACCCGTATCCTCGCTCGTCTCACCACGCTCAAGCTCGACCTCCTTGCCATTCTTATAAACCACTCCGTCCTTGAGCTGAACATAGCCATTCTCAAAGATAGCGTTATAATTGGCACTGAAAGGAATAGCCGCATTATACCAGCCGCCTATAATATCTACGGTAAAGCCGTCGTATATAAGCTTGGAGTCTATGAAATCGTTGTTGTCCCTCATATTGCAATGTGAGGACATCGTCTTAATTGGCTGACCGAAGGTATTGCTGAAGAAGTCGATATCATGGATGGAGAGGTCGATGGGAGCACCGCCGCTTCTCTTTGTGTCGCGCATCCAATCATCCCATGACCACAAGGGAATCTGAGATATTCTGCTTGCAACTATATGTACGGGTTTGCCAAGCTCACCCGAGTCAATAACCGACTTTAAGTAAACATAAGGTGACATAAAGCGCACAACGTGAGCAATCATAAGCATCTTTCCGCTTTTCTCTGCTGCCGCAATCATACGCTCAGACTCCTTGCTCGATATGCTCATAGGCTTCTCGCAAAGCACGTGCTTGCCTGCTTCAAGAGCATACACGCTCATATCCGCGTGCATATAGCTGGGAGTACATATATCTATGAAATCCGGATTTTCCTTATCGAGCAATTCCTCAAGCGATGAGTATACTCTGACCGGATCGTCCTTGATCTTCTCCTTTGCCATATCAACTCTTATGTCAGCTACAGCAATCTCTATATCTGCCATTTTTTTATATGCATTATAGTGGACAAAGCCCATTCCGCCAAGTCCGATAAGTCCTACCTTCATCCTATTAACTCCTCAAGATAAACCTTAGTATTCTTTATGTCGATAATCTGCTGTTCTCCGCTGATCTCTCGCTCAATGATAATCGAGCGGTTATAGCCGATCTCTTTAAGTCTCGCGATAAACAGGGGGAAGTTGACCTTTCCCTCTCCAACAACGGTTTCCTGTCCAAGATCGTGACCGTTGGTCGGGTATCTGCCGTCCTTAGCGTGAATATCGCATACGTACTCACCGAAAACGTCAAGAGCATCAACGGGATTGCCCTTACCGTAAAGTATGAGGTTAGCCGGATCAAGATTGATACCGAGATTGCCTGTGCCTACGTCCTCAATAACTCTCTTGAGCGTAACGGGGGTTTCCTGGCCCGTCTCAAACATAAGTGTCTGTCCGTTCGCCTTGCAATACTCCGCAACGTCACGGATAGCCGCAATGAGATTAGGATAATCCTCGCACGTGGGATTCTCGTGGAGATATCCCATATGAGTAGCAATTTGATTTATTCCGAGCCTCTTTGCAAAATCCGAGCCATGCTTCAATTCCTCGCATCTCTTAGCTCTGTACTCAATGGGTACTATACCGAGATCGTTCTGACCTTCATAGAAATTCCAGTGCACAGGTCCGGTATATCCACACCAGAAGGTAGATACGTTAACACCGTACTTTTCACGCGCGGCATCGATTTTTTCAGCTATTTCCTCTGTAAAAAGGCTGTGATTCCACGCACAGATCTGGCACCAATCAAAGTCGAGCTCTCTCACGTTCTTAAACTTCTCATCAATGTTGTCATTGTCCAGATGTAACATTACGCCTAAATGCATATTTGTATGCCTCCTTGACTTTTAGTACAATTTTAGTATATAATTAAACCGTGCAATAGTCAAGTGATATTTTGATGTTTTTTAGCACATTTTTGATTTTGGAGGAAATATGAAGGACATAAATCTATACGAGAAAATTCCCAACCTTGAAAAAAACTTCACGGTAAAGTTCAAATTATACGAATCAAAATCCAACCTCAAGCCGCACTGGCACGAGCATATAGAGCTTATGTATCTTCTCGCAGGTGAATGTGATTTTATCGTAAGCGGACGTACAATGCCTGCAAAGGCGGGCGATCTCCTTGTTATCAACAGCACAGAGGTTCACTCCTTTGAGGCGAAAAAGGAGCTGCGCTTCTTCTCGGTATTACTTTTCCCGGCATTTTTCGCCGACGTGGACTTTGACAGTATGATTCTTCATAATCTTATATCGGGCGACGAGCATATACGTGAGATATTCCATCTGATGAACAGCGAGGCAAACAGTAACGAGCCGATGTCGGATATGATGTTAAAAAGCTACACTTATCAGCTGATGGCATACCTCGGAAGAAATTGCGAAAATCGGGGCGGCAAATCTCAAGCTGACAGCAGTGCGCAGCTCGAGCGACTGAATACAGTGCTCGAATATATCTCGGCAAATTATACGTCAGGCATAAGCACTCGGAATCTTGCCTCTATGTGCTTTTTAAGTGAGGCACATTTCTGCCGTTTCTTCAAGAGCGCGGTAGGAAAATCCTGTACCGAATATATAAACAGATATAGGATAGAGAAAGCAACGGTGCTCCTATCTAATACCTGTGAGCCTGTTTCCGTAGTCGCGTCCTTGGTAGGCTTTGACGACATGAATTATTTTTCACGTGTGTTCAAACAGATAAAGGGTATTTCACCTGTCAAGTATCGTAAAAGCTTTTCCGAGGGCATAAATGCAGGCTTGGAGCAATAATGCCAAATTCACTATATTATTTTGTACACTTTCACTATTATGTTAACAATTTATTCTTATTTTTTTATAAAAATAGTTGACATTTTTACCGTATATGCTACAATATCTTCGGCGCAATTCTGCGTTCCTGCGCCTTCGGTACCTTTTTTGTAGGATACGAGCGCGGAACAAAACAAAATAAAAGAAAGAGAGAAAAGCAATGAAAAAACGCGAATGTGTGCTCGACGAAAACGGCAAGCGCAAGTTTGGCATGCGCGACTGTCTTGCTTACGCGGCGGGCGACTTCGGATGCAACATGAGCTTTGCACTGAAGAGTACAATGGCCATCTTCTGGACACAGTTTATGAAGATGGACTCCATTCTGTATGCAGGTCTTCTTATCCTCGTGCAGATATGGGATGCAATAAACGATCCGCTTATCGGATCAATCATTGACAACGACAAGAAGAGAAAGTACAAGAGGAACAAGTTCCTCGCTTACATCTGGTTTGGATCAATCGGTCTGCTTGTAGCAGGTGCTTTGTGCTTCATACCTTGGGTAAAGGATTCTCAGCCTGTCGTTAAGGCAATCGTATTTGTGGCAGGATATATACTTTGGGATGCTTTCTATACCATAGCAAACGTTCCTTACGGTTCGCTCCTCTCACTCATATCCAACGATCCCGCCGACAGAGCCTCCCTCTCCGCATGGAGATCCATCGGCTCCCTAGTAGGAAATATGGTACCTATGGTTATCCTTCCTATGATTATTTATGATAAGAACAACAATATCATGGGCAACCGTGTATTCATTGTAGCACTTATAATGGGTGTAGCAGGATTTGTTGCATTCCAGTTCATGATACGCAACACCACCATACGCGTTAACGAGGACATAACCGTGAGCGAGGAGCCTCAGAAGTTCAACGTGCTCAAGGCAATGTCCAACTTTATGAAGAACCGCCCTGCTTTAGGCGCGACCATCGCGGCTATGGGTATGTTCATCGGTATGCAGGCCGCTACTACCGCAGTTACCGTTACGTTCCAGTCTTACTTCAAGAACGTAGGAATTTCCGGTCTTGTAACGATGTTCTCGCTCATTCCGATATTAGTATTCACACCTCTCGCACGTAAGCTTGTTGTTAAGTACGGCAAAAAGGAGCTGTCCGTTATCGGTACACTCTGCTCTCTTGCTGCATGTGCTATAATGCTCATAGCTCCCATCACTCCCGACGGCAAGGGTATACTTATCTACATCGTGTGCCAGCTCATCAACGCGCTCGGTACAGGTATATACAGCACCGTTTCCTGGTCTATGATGGGTGATGCCATCGACTACAATGAGTGGAAGTTCGGTGCGCGTGAGGAGGGTACCGTGTACTCACTTCATTCCTTCTTCAGAAAGCTGGCGCAGGGCATCGGTCCCTCTCTCGCACTCGTAATAATGGTTGCTCTCGGATACTCCGAGGTAAACGGCGGAAACCAGCTCTTCTCTGTTGCACTCAAGATGCGCTATCTCGTAGCGGCACTCTATCTGTTCGCAGCAGTTATGCAGTTTATCGGTCTTGCTCTTGTATATAATCTCGACAAGAAGACTCTTGAGAGAATGAATACCGAGCTTGCAGAGCGCAAAGGCATCGCGTCCTCTGAGGACAACGGTGCTGATCGCGTTTGATAAGGAGGTAAGATAAAATGAAAAAAATACTCTCATTACTTCTTGCGACTCTTTTCGTATTTATGACGTTCGCTCTTACCGCTTGTACGATCAACAAGGATTCAGAGGTTGCAATTCTCTGGGAGGGTGACGGCAAGGCTACCGACCCCAACAGCTTGATCAACTCTATGGAAAGAGCAATGTACATCGAGCATGTTAATTACGCTCACTACGGTGCAAACGGCAATCCCGCAACCCAGATCGAGCAGGCTAAGTCAGCTCTTGATAAGGGCTGTGCGGCGCTCGTTGTAGAGCTTGTAGGACACCCCTTCTCCGATGCAAATGCAGAGATCATAGTCGATGCTGCAAAGGAAAAGAACGTTCCCGTTATATTCTTCAACACAACAGTACATGAAGAAATACTTGACAGTTATGATAAGTGTGTGCTTGTAACCTCAGACCTCGAGTCCGTAGCAAACGTTCAGGGACAGCTTATCGCAGATTACGTAAAGGCTAATTTCAAAAATCTTGATAAAAACAAGGACGGAAAAATCAATTACGTTTCCACCTCGCTTATAACGGCAGCCGTTGTAGAAAAAGCAAACACGGTTCTTGCCGACGAGGATTACGAGGTTAAAAACGAAGATAAAGAGAAGTTAAATACCGAGCTTGTTCCCTTAGGTGTTGAGATTTCCCTCACCGGAATTTCATTCGACGAGACAGCTGCAGAGCTTATCATAACCGATAACGACAAAGCGGCATTCGCTATTATTCTCCACCTTCAGTCAAAGGGCTACAACACCGACAAGCTTACAACACACTTCGTTCCTATCTTTACGGTTGATAACACTGTGGATTACAAGGCGTACGTCCTTGCATCAAGACCCGAGATTCCCGCAGATCTCGTTATAAATGAGAACGACGACAAGAAGACCGTCAAGGCAAAGAATAAGGAAATCAAGAAGCTCGAGGAGCTCAAGAGCTACTACGAGGCAAATAAGTATCTTGTAGACCTTACAGCTGTCAACGAGTCAGATCTTGATGAGATGATTTATACCACTCTCGGTGTGATTGACAGCGGAAGAATTTCCGGAACGGTAATCAAGGACAACGATGGCATATCACTCGCAGTAGCCGGAATAGTCAAAAACTTAATAAAGGGTAATGACGTATTCAAGGGTATTGAATCAGAAGTTAAGGACGGTGAGATTCCTGCCACTACTGTAAACGGAGCTACGGTTAAGGTGCGTTACGTGCCATATTCCGCGTAAACCTCGTTGCATAGCTAACGGCGCCCGACCTTATACGTCGGGCGCCATATTAGTTTTATATATTTGAAATCAAATTAAGTAAATACTGTTGATTTTTACGATTACATTTTGTTATAATAAATATTAGGGCGGATGCAAGATCCGCAAACGCTTTTACTCAATTCCGAAAAACAAGGAGCAAGTATGAGAACGAAATTTAGTATCAATAACGACTGGAAATTTTCAAAGAACTGTTCCGGTCATACACATTTACCCGATGCCGTTACAGTTACACTCCCCCACACCTGGAATGCAACTGACGGACAGGACGGTGGTAACGACTACTTCCGCGGCTCTTGTCTTTACACCAAGACGCTTGTAAGGTCAGAGCTTCCCGCAAACGACAGATATTATCTTGAAATCCTCGGTGCTAACTCATCGGCGGACGTATACCTCAACGGTGTACACAAGGCTCATCACGACGGAGGATACTCCACCTGGCGCGTAGACATCACGGATGAGCTCGGTGAGGAGTGCGAGGTTGCAATCGTAGTAGACAATGCCCCCAACGACAGAGTCTATCCGCAGATGGCTGACTTTACCTTCTACGGCGGTCTTTACCGCGGAGTTAATCTTATAGCGGTAAGCAGCAGTCACTTTGACCTCGACTACTTCGGTGCCCCCGGCATCAAGATAACCCCCGAGATCAACGGAGCGGATGCTACTGTTGAGGTAGAGGTATACGCAACAGAGCTCAAGGAGGGTGAGACCTTTGTTTACACCATTTACGATAAGGATGAAAACGAGCTTGATAAGATTGTTTCCAAGGATAAAAAGGTTAATTTCTTAATCAAGAACGTACATCTCTGGCACGGACGACGCGATCCCTATCTCTACTGCTGTGAGGCAGAGATAGTTGCAGGCGAGGAGGTTGTTGACAACGTATGCTCAAGATTCGGTTGCCGCACCTTCAAAATTGATCCTGACAACGGATTTATTCTTAACGGTGAGGAATATCCCCTTCGCGGTGTATCACGTCACCAGGACAGACTCGGAATAGGCAACGCGCTCCTTCCCTCTCATCACGAGGAGGACATCGCACTCATTATGGAGGTTGGCGCAACCACGATCCGTCTTGCACACTATCAGCACGATCAGTACTTCTATGACCTCTGCGACGAGAACGGTCTTGTTATCTGGGCGGAGATTCCCTACATCTCAAAGCATATGCCTACGGGACGTGAGAACACAATCAGCCAGATGACAGAGCTTATAGCACAGAATTACAATCACCCCTCTATCGTAGTATGGGGACTTTCCAACGAGATTACCATCAGCGGCTCCGATCCCGATCTGCTTGAAAACCACAGAATACTGAACGACCTTGCGCACAAGATGGACAAGACTCGTCTTACCACGGTAGCGGCGGTTTCTATGGCAAAGATGGATGATCCCTATCTTCAGATTCCCGACGTTGTATCCTACAACCACTACTTCGGCTGGTATGGCGGTGAGACGTCTATGAACGGCCCCTGGTTCGACAAATTCCACGCTACTCATCCAAGGATTCCGATCGGATGCTCCGAGTACGGCTGTGAGGCTCTTAATTGGCACTCATCCACTCCCTTCCAGGGTGACTACACCGAGGAATATCAGTCTTACTATCACGAGGAGCTCATAAAGCAGCTCTTCACAAGAAAGTATATGTGGGCAACGCACGTGTGGAATATGTTCGACTTCGGTGCCGATGCAAGAGCAGAGGGCGGAGAGAACGGACAGAACCACAAGGGCCTTGTCACAATGGACAGAAAGTACAAGAAGGACTCCTTCTATGCATATAAGGCATGGCTGTCCGACGATCCCTTTGTACACATCTGCAGTAAGAGATACGTAGACAGAGTTGAGGACGTTACCAAGGTAACCGTGTATTCAAATCAGCCCGAGGTAGAGCTCTTTGTAAACGGTGAGTCCATCGGCAAGAGGACCGCTCCCGACCACTTCTTCTACTTTGACGTAAGCAATGTCGGCGAGAGCAAGATCACCGCTGTTGCAGGTAATTGCCGCGACGAGAGCGTAATCCGTAAGGTAGCTGAAATGAATCAGGATTACGTCCTCAAGGAGCAGGGCGCAATACTCAACTGGTTCGATATTGAAACACCCGAGGGAAGATACAGCCTCAACGATAAGATAAGCGACATTATGAAGTCCACCCGCGGCAAGCTCTGGTTCGCAAAGATAGGCCTTATGCTCAAGAAAAAGATGAGCGGCGGCAAGAAGAAGGGCGACAAGGCAGAGGCAGCAGGATTTGAAATTCCTACCGACGGCCTTATGGAGATGATGGGCAGCTTTACCGTATTAAGACTCGCGTCAATGGTCGGTATGGCAAATATCAACTTCAGCAAGGAAGAGCTTCTCAAGTGGAACAAGCAGCTTAACAGAATAAAGAAGCCTAAAGAATTAAGAAAGTGAACTACAATATGAAGATGAAAATGTCATTCAGATGGTACGGGGAGAGCGATCCTATCTCTCTTGAGTACATCTCACAGATTCCCGGTATGCGCTCTATCGTTTCCGCAGTATATGACGTAAAGCCGGGAGAGGTATGGGGCGAGGACAGCCTTGCAAAAATGAAGGCACAGTGTGAGGAGCACGGCCTTGTATTTGACGTAGTTGAATCAATACCCGTACACGAGGACATCAAGCTCGGAAGAAACAGTGTCGACGAGCTTATCGAGGTATATTGCGAGAATATAAGAAGATGCGCAAAGTACGGTGTAAAATGTGTAACCTACAACTTCATGCCCGTATTCGACTGGACAAGAACACAGCTTGACAAAAAGGCTAAGGATGGCTCCACCTCACTTGTTATGTATTGGGACCAGATGAGAGGACTCGATCCGTTAAAGGATGATATTCACCTTCCGGGCTGGGACTCCTCCTACACGCAGAACGAGGTGCGCGAGCTCATCAGCGCATACGGTAAGCTCGGAGAAGAGGGACTCTGGCGCAATCTTGAAAAATTTCTCAAGAAGGTCATACCCGTGGCAGAGGAATGCGGTGTCAGAATGGCTATCCACCCGGACGATCCGCCCTACCCCATCTTCGGAATTCCGAGAATTATCACGTGTGAGGAAAACCTTGACAGATTCCTCAAGATTGTAGATTCACCTGCCAATAGTCTTTGCCTTTGCACAGGCTCGCTCGGATGCGCAAAATCCAACGACGTCGTTGCAATGGTAAAGAAATACGCGGCTATGGACAGAATAGCGTTTATGCATATCCGCAACATTATGATTATGGACGACGGCTCATTTGAGGAAAGAGCTCATCTCTCCTCCTGCGGCTCTCTCGACGTATATGAAATAGTACGCGCACTTGTTGAGAACGGATATGACGGATACGTACGTCCTGACCACGGCAGAATGATATGGGGCGAGAGCGGAAAGCCCGGATACGGTCTTTTCGACAGAGCTCTCGGTGCAACCTATATCAACGGATTATTTGAGGCTCTCGAGAAAGAGCTTGGCAAGTAATTGTCAGATATATAAAATTAAGGCTATCGCATTTTCACATTGCGATAGCCTTTTTTATGTTGATTATGTAAAGTTCAATTTACAAATCAGTCTTTTAATATGTTGTAATAGTAAATAGGCATTGCGCTCCATCCGTGACAGAGAGAGCCTGCATTATCAAAGTCTGATTGACCTATCTCGGTTTCCCATACTGTGCCGTTACCTGCATTTATCATTGGCGTATATACTCTTTCAATATCCGAGAAAATATAATCCGTATATCTTGCCCTGTCTACAAGAAGCAGTGCATCGTAGAAGAAGCACTTCATACTAAGGGATACGCCTATGAGAGAGCTGTCGCTAACCATTATATTGCTGATACGCTCCGCTTCATCTCCACTCACAACACCTGCAAGGATCGCGAGGGAGTTGCCAAGCACAGAATAATGCTGAACTGACGCTCTTGTTCTGAATAAGCCCCTCTCACTATCAAAGAAATGAGAATATATAGCTCTATTGAGGCTCTCCTTTATCGGCGTGAGCCTTGTATTGTTCTTACCGAGTGTCTCATTGATTTTCATCATTTTCGTGATTGCTATAGATAACAAAGAGTTCAGTATTACATCAGGCTCGTCGTAGCGTATGCTGCCGTCGAGTCCGTCACACCACTCATAGAAATTCCACATATTTGCGCCCTCAAACGGCTTTACCATGCATGACGTGTCGATTTTTTCGAGGAATACCGAAAGAACGCTTAATATTTTAGGATATATTTTTTCTATGAATTCACTGTCGCCGCTATACCTGAGATATTCCTCGCACTCGGTGATAAAATGAAGCGAGAACGACGGAATTACGTAATCACGGCTCATGGGGTAACAAATGGACAAGAGTCCGTCGGGACGATTATCCTCTGCTATCAACTCAAGGTTTGCGCGCGGAAATACCTTCTCTCCGAATGCGTAATATCCGGACAGCATCTGATTTCTGCTATCCATAGTATATAGCGCCTGCTCACGCCATGGACAATCCTCATAATGCTCATGCATACAGCACAGAAGAGTGTAAACACAGGCATCATATATTTTTCTCTGCACGGGGGTAAGAGAAACTTGCGGCTCAATCACGCTTACAGGATACATAACGGGACGGAGCGAAATCTCAACCTCACCGATAGGATCATCGCAAATCAGCTCGATATATCTGCATCCTAAGCGGCGGTGCGCATTCATATAGTAGTTCATTCCAACCGTGGGATGATAAATAAAGCTGAAATCTCTGCCGCCTACAAGTTGGCGCACATGTCCGTCGGTGAGATGCTCGCCAAAGGCTACCGTTATCGGATTTTTTGTCGTAGCATTGAATTTAAGGCAGATAAATCCAACCGCCTCACAACCAAGGTCGAATATTACACCCGATGGGGATACAGGCTTTATGTCGGGATCCACAACCCTCTTGCCCACAACGGTCTTGCCAAAGCCGGGGATTTCCGCGGTGCGCGGACGCATTTTCGTGATTATGTCAACAACCTTGCTCCGGGAAAAAGGATAGTCAGCCTCACCGCTACCGTACATCCAAGCATCCGCACGGCTTGAATCATACTCAAACGTATATCCAAGCTGAATAGTTATACTCTTGCATTTTCCCTGCACGTAAGAGGGAGATATACGGGAGAGTGTATGCTCACCTGATGCAATAAAGAATTCTCCGTCCTTAAAGAGCGAGAATATGAGCCCTGCCGTGCCGGGATAATATGTTGACGTGGTTTCAATTCCGTAATACCATACTCTGATGGCAAGCACATTCTTTCCCTGCCTTGCCACCCTCGATAAATCTATCTTATCGTAGACCTTGCTGTATGGGAAATCCGCATATTGACCGAATGAAACAAGCTGACCGTTAAGATATACGGCATAATTGCTGTCTGCTGAAATATAAAGCTCGAGAGATTTGCCTATATATGAAAATTCTTCCACGAATTCCGCATACTGATCATTTACTACCTCCTCGGTAGGCCATATCCATTGTGATTTCTCAAAAACATTCATAATAATTCCTCGCATATATTCAGATATGATGAAACAAAGGTGTTCTCTGTCGTTTAATTTTACCACTTAATTGGCTACGTGTCAATAGCATTATATTTTATATTCGCTTATTGACATATTCATCGCCGTGTGGTAGAATATTAACAGAAAATGTAATAAAACAAAGATTATGATGTGCAAAAGGCAGTGAAAATAAGATGAATATTGAAAAGCAAGGCTTTATATCGAGCTTAAACCGCACGTTTGGAGCAAACGGTCTTGGCGGTATGCTCAATATGTCGCTATGTGATAAATTTTACGACCTTACGGTTAGAATGCTTGAGGAAAACGAGAAGTATAATCTCACCGCGATTACAGATACCGATAAAATCATACTTAACCACTATGCCGACTGTGCCGTGCTGGCAAAACGCTTGCCCAAGGGTGCGAAGGTTGTAGATATAGGCTGCGGAGCCGGATTCCCGACTCTTCCCATCGCAATTCTGCGCCCCGACGTTACAATTCTTGCAGTGGATTCTACGGCAAAGCGTATAGGCTACGTGTCCGAAACATCCGCAATGCTCTCGCTTGACAACGTAACGGCGGTCGCAATGAGAGCCGAGGACGGTGGCAAATCTCCCGAATATCGCGAAAAATTCGACGTGGCAACCGCACGTGCGGTTGCGGAGATGCGTGTACTGTCAGAATTATGCCTACCATACGTTAAGGTAGGTGGAAAATTCATCGCTATGAAGGGCAGAAATGCAGAATTTGAGCTGCAAGGGGCAAGAAAGGCAATATCCGTGCTTGGAGGACGGGATACCTCAGTTGAGGAAATTAGTCTGGTGGGAGATAACGATGAGCTATCTCATCCTCTTATTATAATAAATAAGAAGGAAAAAACTCCCGTCACCTATCCGCGCCCCTATGCGCAAATAAGCAAAAAGCCGCTTTAAGAGGTTACTATGGAAATCTGGGACGGTTATAACGTTGACGGCACTCTCGCAGGTGTCGATTTAATAAGAGGCGAGCCAATTCCCAACGGAATATACAATCTCGTTGTGGAAATACTTGTACGCCATAAGGACGGAGAATATCTATTGATGCGACGTTCTCTTGACAAGGATGCATTTCCCGGTTATTATGAGGCAACGGCAGGCGGTGCCGCGCAGAAGGGCGAGGATCCATACTCTGCCGCTCTCCGTGAATTGAGAGAAGAGACAGGAATTTACGCTGATACCCTTACGGAAATACGCCACCTCGTATTCAGACATATGATATGCTACCAATATCTCTGCCTGACAGATATTCCTAAGGACAGCGTATCTCTGCAGGAGGGGGAAACTATGGGTTATAAATGGATAAGCGAGGCGGATTTTTGCGCCTTTGTACAATCCGACAAAATGATACCCACCCAAAAAGAACGCTACACTCCTTATTTCAAGGAGCTTGGTTACCTTTAATAATTTGAGAGGCGGTGCTGATTAAAGCACCGCCTCTGTCTTTTGCCTCGCGCTTTTCTCACTTACCGCAATTCTTATAGACTGATTGAAGAATACCAATCTTTAACGTGTGTATTTCTCGGCTGTTTTCTCAAATGCCCGACAGTACGTACAGAGGCTCCGTTACCCGTTAATATTTCGCAAAATATACTATCCGACACATTCAGGCATTTTTCTCCTCTTACACCTGATATAATAAAAGCAAAAAAGGATGTAAAAGCATGGATATGTTTGATGAGGCTCGGGCAATGTCGGGCACACTTATGCTGTGTAGAATAACACAAAAGGAGCTTGGAAAAAGAATGGGCGTGAGCCAGTCATATATAGCAAACAAGCTGCGACTCCTCTCATTCTCCCCACGTATAGAAAAAATGATACGCGATGCCGGGTTATCCGAAAGGCATGCAAGAGCAATCCTGAGGCTCGGCACAGATGACGAGCAGGCAGAGGTTATAGAAAAGACAAAGGAGAGAGGTCTTACGGTCAGGGAGTGTGAGGCAATAGTCGATATGATGGTAGATACATACGCCCCCGAGGTAATAGGTCATGCGGAGGAGATAGACCGAATAAGCACCTTCCTCGACACTTTGAAAAAGAGTCTTAAAACGCTCAAATCAGTAGGAATTGAGGTAACAGACAGAACAAGCTATCACGGTAAGAAAATGTATATAACCGTGTGTATTAGCGATATATAGTAAGCTTTAGTTGTCAAAATAGGCAACAAACACGCTGTAAAACCATCTTTCACCTCTTACCATTTTTATTATTGATGCCTATCGACCATAGAGGATATTCTGTACATAGGTGAGAGCATAAAGCCCCCTGCACCTATGCGATAGCTATTCATCTCTTTTTATAGGACATCTATATTTATAGAAAAAATCCGCGGAGCCAAAACGCTCCGCGGATCTTTTTTTATTTTATCATTCAAGGATAATCTTGGTAATGCCGAGCTTTGCTGCTCCGAGTGCCTTCATCATGCTGACGAGTGTATCCATCTCGTTCTCGGGGAGTGTGATGTCGAGCACTATTGCATCATTGTCGCAAGGTGATGCCTTGATGCGTATGTTGAGCTTCTCCTTATGATTATCAATAAGTGTCTGTTCGACTACTTCCTTGATGCGCTTAACAATATTGAGATCAACAGTATAGCGGAACATAAGCTTTGCACGCTTGTTAACGGGACGAAGTCTTGCCTTAGCCTCTTCCTCCTCGCGTCTTCTCTGCTCCTCAGCCTCAAGACGCTTCTGCTCCTCGAGTCTCTTCTGCTCTCTGGCTCTGCGCTCCTCTTCCTCGCGGTGTAGACGCTCTGCCTCGCGGCGGATAGCCTCCTGCTTCTCGCGCTCTTCCCTCTCAGCTCTTTCAGCCTCAAGACGCTTCTGCTCCTCAACTGCCATTCTTGCAGCCTCGGCAACTCTTTCGCGCTCCTTAGCTTCAAGTCGCATCTGTGCCTCTATTGCAGCACGCATTCTTGCCTCTTCAGCCGCCTTAGCCTCAAGTTCTCTCTGTCTTTCTTCCTCAAGGCGACGTGCCTCCTCGGCCTTAATGCGCTCTTCCTCTTCCTTACGGCGTCTTTCCTCTTCCTCTGCTATACGCTTGAGCTCCGCCTCTCTTGCAATCTTGGCGAGTCTCTCATTTTCCTCAATGAGTCTTTCATGCTCAAGTCTTAACTGCTCTGCCTCACGCTCTGCCTTGAGTCTTGCCTCTGTCTCATATTCAAGACGAAGCTTTGCCTCTATCTCGCGACGGAGTGCATCCTCATCAACAACGGGTGCAGTATATGTTATAGGCTCATATTTGGGCTCGCTGACCTCTGCTACGGGTTCAACGACCTCATCCTCAAGCTCAAGCTTCGGTTCTTCTTCAACAAGCTCTGCCTCGGGCTCCTCGGAAGCAAGTACGTCATCTGCCGCAACGTCAAATACAGAAGCTGCCTCAAACTCATACTCCTCACCGGACTCCTCTTGAACGGGCTCCTCTACGGGCTCCTCTACGAGCTCAACCTCAAACTCGGGCTCCTCTACAGTAGGCTCTTCTATGACGGGCTCTTCTACAACGTCAACCTCGGATACAGCCTCTGCTTCCTCAACAACGGCTACCTCCTCGACTGCATCGCAAACGGGAGTCTCGTCTCCGAGCACGGATTTTGCCAGCTCCTTAACGATATCGTTCTCCTCGGCGATGGGCTCAGAAACAGGCTCCTCCTGCGGAGCATTATATCCGTAGCTGCCGAGCAATGCCTTGAGCTGATCGGTAACGTCGTCCTTTGTATCTGCGATAGGCATCGCATATCCTACCTCAAGCTTGGTTATATCACCACGCTTGATAGCTCTCTTTATAATGTCGCGCCATTCTGTAACGGTTTTCTTACCCATAGCGGACTGATACTTGCTGGGATTGGCATTACAGAGGAAGCGATATTCCTTCTCGCGTATCTTCTGTGATACGTCCTCGCCAAGCTCAAACTTAACCTGCAGCTTATGTGCATGGTCAGAAATCTTATATCCTACAACGCCGTCAAGCCTTGTCCACTTGATCCAGAAGTCACGGGGCTGACATCCCTTGTCAACAAGAAGAAGTCTGCGGTATGTAACATTCTCCGAGGTGTGTTCAAGATATGTTGCCGGAGCAAATACGAGGTGGAGCTCCATAGTGCTCTGGTCAAGTCCCTCAATAGCGAGCGCACGCTCAAGCTCTTTGGTAATCTGCTTTGCCATTTCGTCGATAAAGCTCTGGCTATACTTGCCTGCGAGCAGGAGAGGATCGTCGGTAACAGCCTCTACCTTTAATTTTATCGTCTTGGGATCGTAATCTATCGCACGTCCGAGAAGCTTGTCCGCAAACTCGTTTGGAACAAAGCCCGCAAACTGAAAATCAACGTATCCCTGACCTATGTAAGCATAAGGAACATTGTTTCTGAAGTTTTTCTTATTTACTGTCCACTTTATCCAGATTACAGTGGCATCATCACCGCTGAATTTAACTGTAAGGGGATAGTACCACTCTCCGGAATATGAAAATCCGTCAGCGATGTAATCCTCATACATCGTTATTCTCTCAATTGTTTCTCCATACTTTTCTTCGAGCATGGGAACGAGGACATTGTGCACACTGTCACTGAATTCCGTGGTCATGGTATCCTTGACTATTTTGTTGTGCAAAAGATCAACTATCATAAAAAACTCCTTTCAAAGCCGCCGAATATATTTTTACACATAATATTTTAGCATATAAATTTATAAATTGCAATAACTTAAACCCAAATATGTAAAAATATTTTGTCAAAATGCTATGTTTTTTCTACCTAAAATACAAAAAATGCTCCTGCAGTACAAAAAACGCAGAGGATTTTTATGCCAAGATGAGAAAGCCGATCCATATCCGTGCCGCTTCGTTTTTGACAAGTCCTCTCACATTGCAGTCGCTTTTCGCAAGCACCGCACAAAAAACTTTCACCAAAACGGGCTCGGCAAATAAAAAAGGAGGGCAACCGACATCGGTCGCCCTCTCAAGCATAATATTATTTCTGTACAAGATGAACGGCAAAGCCGCAGATCTCATCCTTGAAGTAGCAGAACTTCGGCTTACCGGTCTTATCGTCGTAAACGATAGAGTCGTGATCAATAGCCACGCCCATTCTCTCGAAGTACGCAATTGCTCTGTCAACAAAGTGAGTACGGATACCGATATGACCGCACTTGCCGGGGCCTCTGCCGTGCATAAACTCGAATGCATCGCCTGCAAAGGTGGACTTGCTGGTCTCGCGGTTTGTGAGTCCGAACATAAGTTCAAAGAGCTTTGCGCCCTTGTGCGCCTCTTCTATGCTGTCATTGTTTATACCCATATGAACAAACTCAAGTCCGAGCATAACCTTTACCGCATTACGTGTAAGGGCGGTGATTTCATCCCACTTCTTATCCCTGATGAGATCGTCGCGAACCATAAAGGATCCGCCGCAAGCTACTATCTTGTTAAACTTGAGGTATTCAAGCAGGTTGTCCGCGTTTATTCCACCGGTAGGCATAAAGGTGAGCTGACCGTAAGGAGCAGCCATAGCCTTAAGCATCTTAAGACCGCCTGCCGCCTCTGCCGGGAAGAACTTTACCGTGGTAAGTCCAAGCTCAAGTGCCGCCTCAACGTCGGAGGGGTTAGAGCATCCGGGAAGCATGGGAACTCCCTTGGAAAGACAGTAAGAGGTAACCTTGGGGTTGAGTCCGGGAGATACGAGGAACTTGGAGCCTGCTGCGATTGCCGCATCTACCTGCTCTGTGGTAAGAACTGTTCCTGCACCGACGAGCATCTCGGGATATGCCTCGGTAATATTCTTGATTGCCTCTGCAGCGCACTTGGTTCTGAAGGTTATCTCCGCTGCGGGAAGTCCTCCGTCAATAAGAGCCTTTGCGAGCGGAACCGCATCATCTGCATTTTCAATCTTAATAACAGGAATAAGTCCGATAAGGTGAAGCTGATTAATCATATCGTTGTTCATTTTTACTCTCCTTTTCAGGTACGTATATTAGTTTGCACCTATATTATACAGCATATTCTTTTATTTAACCATTGCAAAAATTGCCCTTAAATTCAAATTTGCGCCTGCGCGCCTGTTTTATATTGACATTGCGACAAAAAATGAGTATAATTATTCTAATAAATTAGAATTTGTGAGGAAATATGAAAAAGCGCGTCGGACTATACACAAGTAACGTCTTTCTTTACAATAAAATACGTTTACTCCTGAGGCACACGGCTGACGTGACGCTCATCGAAGAGGGCTGTGACGGTATCGAATATGACATAATATTAGCGGATACCGACACGTCATCCGCGCCTGACGGGAATGTAATTACGCTCGGAAGTGGCGGCACTCTCCCCCTCCCGTTCAGACACGAAGAGCTGCTCAGCCTCATTGAGAGCAAAAATACCGTTCCAACCGAGCTGACTCTCGGAAATGACGGGAAATCCGTATATTTGTCGGGCGAGAGAATAAGGCTCACCGACGTAGAGTACAAGCTGCTCTCCGTTCTTTTAAGCTCCGATACCGAATTTACAACCCGTAAAAAGCTTCTGGACGAGGTATGGGGCGGAGATGCGGATGAGGGAGTCGTGAACGTATACGTGCACTATCTTCGCCGCAAGCTTGAAAAGGACGGCAAGAAAATCATTCTCTCGTCGCGAAAAGAGGGATATTCCATCGACAAGAAGTACAGAGGTGAAAAGATATGTTAATACTATCCGAGGGCGGTTTTACCTCGTTGTCACACGAGGACCTCATAAAAAACATTAAAAATAGCATAGCGAACGGAAAGCGCACCTTTCTGTTCGTTCCCGAGCAGCAGACTCTCACTGCGGAAAAGGAAATGTGCGACTGCCTCGAGCCAAGCGCAGTACGTTATTTTGAGGTAACAAACTTTACCAGATTTACCAACACCGCGTTCCGTACTCTCGGCGGTATTTCGGGAGAATATATCACAAGCGCGGGACGCTCACTCGTTATGTGGGGAGTCCTCACAGAGCTCTCGCCGCTACTCAATATAACGCGCGGAAGCCACAATATCAATGCAGGAATAGTGAGCAAGGCACTCGGAGCGGTTAATGAGCTTCAGAGCCTCGGCATCACTCCGAAGCAGATAAGCGATACGGAGTCGAGGGTAACGGCAGCCGATGGGCGACTCAAAGCAAAATTGTCCGACATTTCCCTGATTTACTCACTCTACAAGAGCAAGCTACAGGAAAAGTACAGCGATATGTCAGAGGACATAATAGGACTGTGCGACAAACTTACCGCATCTCCCGAATATCTTGAAAATACAGATATATACATTGAGGGCTTCACCTCCTTTACCGAGGGACAGTACCGGCTGCTCGAGGTTATGATGAGTCAATGCTCCGTAACAGTATCACTCGCAATAAGCAAGGCCGAGAAGGATATGTTCGAATTTCTCGAGGTCAGAGAATGTGAGAAAAGGCTGATATCAATAGCCGATAGAAGCGGCACCGACAAGCGACTTTTACGCCCTGATGCACCCGATTTGCGCTATTCCCCCTCCATATCCGAGGTCGCAAGGCTCCTTTGGCGCTCCGAGGGGGCGATTGCCAATTATTGTTTACAAAAAGAGGGGGAAAACGAGGAAAATCTGCGCATTTTTGAGGCAAATACCCCATTTGACGAGTGTGATTTCATCGCTTCGGATATAAAAAGACGCGTTATAGCTGGTGCAAAATACAGTGATTTTGCAATAATCGTACGCAATCTTGCGAATTATCTCGGCATACTTGACACCGCGCTCTCCAAGGCGTCAATACCGCACTTTATGTCGCAAAGAGCAAGCATCACGTCATTCGAGGCTATTAAGCTTATTACCACTGCATACAATACCGTAATCAAGAATTTCTCACGTGCGGAGCTTATGACGTACGTAAAATGCGGTCTTACCAACGTATCACGCGAGGAGATAGATCTGTTTGAGATATACGCGAATACCTGGCACATAGACGGCTCGCGCTTTACCGACGGCATTGCCTGGAATATGAATCCGCGCGGATATGCCGAAATGCGCGATAGCGACAGAGAGCTTCTCGTCAAGCTCAATGACATAAGAGAGAGGATTGTATCGCCGCTGATAAAATTCCGTGACAACACCGCCTCGGCAAAAACCGTCACCGAGCACGCCAAGGCACTCGTTGACTTCCTTCTTGATATAAATCTCCCGGAGCGTCTTTTACAGCGCAGCCGCGAGCTTGCCGCCATAGGCGAGGTCGACACTGCCATGCGCAACGAGAGATTATGGGAAATTATATGCAATTCTCTTGACACGGTTGTCGACATTCTCGGCAGCGTGCCCTCCGATACCGAGTCGTTTATAAACCAGTTATCCGTTGTATTCAACGACGTAAGCGTAGGAAGCATACCCTCATATATAGACGAGGTCAGCGTGGGACAGGCGGATATGATTCGTCTGCTCGGTAAAAAGCACGTCTACCTCGTTGGCGTAAACAGAGGCGAATTCCCAATGAACATATCGGATAACTCATACTTTACAGAAAGAGATAAGGCAACGCTCTCGGGACTCGGCTTGCCCGCAGTCCCGGACCTTCTTATCAAGAATGCACGCGAACTGTACTCATTCACACGTTCATTCTGCTTTGCAGAGAAAACCGTGACTCTGCTTTACACAAAAAAGACCTCCGCACTTGCCGAGGCTCTACCCTCCGAGGTGATTGCAAGAATTACCGAAATAACCTCCGACAAGGTAAAACCGATAGAAATAGCGGATATTCCGATAATGGATAAGATATACTCGCCCGAGCTTGCGCTCGAAAATCTCGGCAAGGCTAACCCAACCGAGAAGGAGGCAATAAAGCGTGTGCTTTCAGACACAGAATATGCGGATGTGATTTCTATCAGTGAGGGCAATCTTGAAAATGCGGAAACGACAATTCCCGACGAGGTTATGGGAATAATCGTCGGCAAGGATATATATCTGTCGCAATCCAAAATAGACAAGTATATGAAGTGTCCGTTCAAATACTTTATAGACAGCTTCTTAAAGCTGCAGGAAATCGAAGATGCGGGAATAAACCAGCTTGTAGTCGGAAACTTCATCCACTCGATGCTTGAGTTTATATTCAACCGTATGATATCCGAGAATAGGAGCATAGCCTCATTAACCGAAGAGGAGCGTGAGGAAATGACGCTTTTGGCATGTCGCGACTACATCACGCGTGAGCTTGGCGACGGATATAATTCCGCACGTACAGACGCAATTATTTCAAGAGTATGCAGAGTTGCATTGCCCATAGTTGAAGGACTTTGCGACGAATTTGCTAACTGTAGGTTTACACCTGTGTGCTGTGAAGTGCATATTGACACCAAAACCAATGATACGCCAAATTCTATAATCTACACCACGAAGGACAAAAAGCACAGGGTTATAATAGAGGGATACATCGACAGAGTCGATACACTCAAGGTTGGCAACGACGTATACGTAAGAGTAATAGATTACAAGACAGGCATCAAGGAATTCAGCCTATCCGATATAAGTCAAGGAGAGAATCTGCAGATGCTTCTCTATCTGAAATCGATAGTTGAGAGCGACAATGCGGAATTCCGTGAGAAAATCGGAGCCGAGAAGGATGACAACCTCATCCCTGCCGGAATTGTCTACGTAAAGACGTCTGTTGCTGACGTGACCGTGGATTCTCCCTCCGATGATGCCGCTATCGAAAAGGTTAAGGCGTCTTATGAGAGAATTGGCGCATCCCTTGATAACGAAGCTTCATTATCAGCGATGAACCCATTATTCACGCCAATGGAAAAGCCAAAGAAAAACCAACCACCCACTCCAATGACTTACAGTATGGAGGACTGGAAGGCGCTCGACGAGGAGATGAAAAACGTAATACTCAACATTACCGATGAGATTACGAGCGGTCACGTAGTGGCAAACCCAAAGGGCTCCTCCGGCATATTCAACACCTGCTCCGACTGCCAGTTAAAATACCTTTGCAGAAGCGCACAGGGATAGCTGTCAGCACATTCATAGAGCAAATTATTATCAATAAAAAAGCGAGGCAACCCCTCAAAAAGTGGTTGCCTCGTTTTTATTTTGTAAGCATTTTTACCGTGTTTTCTTTACACGCCACGCATCAAAAGGAGCTTTGTGCTTTTCCGCTCCGAGTGAGATGGAGGCAAAAATCTATATATTGTCTATCCCGTTCAGATGTCCTCAAAGAGGGTGGGAACGTCATCCTCACCGACTCCGAGAGATATGGAAAGCTCTGTTACAAGCAGCTTGTGAACTCTTCTCATAGAATTCTCATCGGCAATATAATTCTTCTTGCCGTCGTCTATACGCTTCTGTCGCATGAGCTGAATGGATTTTATCATAGCTATCATTCCCTCTCGGTCGCCCGAAGCTATGATGCTCTTGTACTTATCCGCTCTGCGTCTGGAATCATCGTCCCATGAAAGCGGCTCAACCTTATCAGCATTTTTAATGAGCTTTTCAGCCTCTTTGCGCGTAAGCAACGGCTTCAACTGAGAAACAAGTGCCTCGTTGTCGCACGGAACGTAGGTATATGACGACATATTCGAGCCGTACTCCTTGAGCACGTAGTATTTTTTTGTAACGTCATTCACGGTCTGGTCTGTCACTTCACATATTTCAATAATTCCCATCGTGCCGTATAAAAGCTTATCGCCAACAGCGTACATCGTCATCCCTCCTCCTGCAAAAGTCATTCACACATATATTATAACATATTTTAATTAAAAAATCTAATTGGCAAAATCAACAAATTTAATTACATTTTTTTGTGAGCAAAAAGCACTGAAATGTCCAATAAAAAAAGAGAGATGCCGATTATTACCGCATCTCTCTGTCATAGGGCTACGCCCGAATGTTTTAATCAATTATTCCTTGCCGCAATCCCATTCTACAGGACGATCGGATGAATTCCATAATTCGTGCCATCCTTCCGGCTGCGACTTTGCCTCACATCTGATAGTGAGATTGTAGCAGACCCCAAATACAGCTGAACCGACGTACTCCACACTCTCGGGAATAGTCACGCTGATGAGATCTTGGCACATATTAAATGCATAGTCACCTATGCTTGATACACCCTCGGGTATTACAACGTGTGTGAATTCTTCGAGGAAGAATGCAAAGCCGGCAATGTCATAGCTCTCACCGTTAAAGTCCGCCGGTAAGGTAACCTCCGTATCATTTCCCAAGTATCCTATAATACACGCTTTATTCGATATTCTTGTAAAGAGATACTCACCGTTTTTTACAATTTTGCTCTCGCCCGTGTGAATTAAAACGTCATGGTTTGATGAAATTGTACCAAAATCAGAAGCATTATCAAAAGTAATGTGAAGCTCTGAATCGTTTATTATCTCATAGATTTTGTTACATGCAAAAAAGGCATCATC
>JAZNHE010000028.1:0-10178 GCA_045576795.1 Eubacteriales bacterium
GATATTCAAAGAAATTACGGTAAGCAAAAATTAACTTTGAGACAGCGTATTTTTATGCCAATTACAGTTAAATATCTGAAAATACTCAGAAAGTGTTAGACTTCGGGTGTAGCACTGAGATTATTCTATAGATGGAAATTAAAAATAATTCAGCAAAAAACGCATATACAGATCCCATACCAAGCAAAGATTGGCGCTGGGTTGCATATATCCCATCATGGAAGAATAATAGTTAATCCCGAATGTGTAATAGGCAAAAACGTTACGTTATCAACCGGCGTTGTTATAGGTCAGGAAAGTCGCGGAGAGCGTAAGGGGGTACCGACTATCGGAGATTGTGTATTGATATGTCCGAATGCGGTTATTGTGGTAATAGCTCCAAATGCATACGTGAACTTTAACGTTCCGGACCACTCCATTGTTATAGGAAATCCGGGTAAAATCATCCACAAGGATAATGCAACCGAAGGATATATAGGCAAAGTCTAAAACCTTGAAATATGCATTCTTTAAAGATTAATAAACTTTGGTTTGTTGTATACACAGACAAATGATCGCATTTCCACTTAATAAACAACAATTTTAGGAGAAATCATGGAATCAAAACAGCCACTCGTTACGATGATTACATATTGCTATAACGGAGCAAGGTTTGTGTCGAAGTATTTCGATGCGATATTAGCTCAAACTTATTCCAACATCGAGTTAATATTTTTTAATAACGGCTCTGAGGACGAAACGGGAAATATTGCAGAAAGCTATCGCGATAGATTAGAGCAGAAGGGTGTAAAAGTAAACATTATCCATTATGACGAAAATCAATCCACGTGTCAGTTGAAGCAGGATGCATTCAAGATGATGAATGGTGATTATTTCTTCGGCTGTGATAGTGATGATTTTATAGATCCCACGTACATTGAAGAAATGTCGGGATACCTCTCGGAAAACCCCGACAAAGGAATTGTCTACTGTCAGCTCCGTGTCATAAAAGAATCCACAGGTGAGCTTCTTTCCATCTCCAAGATGGAGCCGAGAACCGAGCCCAAGGCGGCATTTATGGACATTCTGACAGGATACAATATCAACTTTACTGCCATATCATATATGATGAGCAGAAAGTACTTTGAGAGAATAAATCCCAAGAAGGAGATATTTATCTCAAGATTTGGAGAGAACTATCAGGTTCAGATGCCGTTCCTGTATCACGATTTACAGGGGTATGTAAACAAGCCTCTCGGACAGTACACCGTACGAGATGATAGCTATACCGGCACTTTGAATATAGAGAAGAAAATAAGAGCATTCAAGGGGCAAGAGGAATCCGTCATGGCTACGCTCAATCAGATCAACCCCGAGAATTGTGATTATTACAAGGATTTCTTCTTAAAACGTATTCGCAGAGAGCGATTTATTGCCTCAATACTCGGTGATGATAAGGCGGTTGCAAAAGAGTGCCGAAGAGAGCTTAAAGAGGTTAAGGGAAGTACCGCAAAGTTAGATATATACTGGTGCTTGCATAAGTTAGGAATATTCAAAAAGCTATATGGAGCTTTGAAAAAATAAATGTCAAAAATATTAAGTATCGGAAGATGATATGAAAAAAAGTGTGAAGAATATCTTCTGGGGCGTATTCGGTCAAGTTATAACCATGATTATCGGCTTGATACTTCCTCGCCTCAGGGTTGTAAGTTTTGGTTCGGAAGTAAACGGTTTGCTTTCTTCCGTACAGCAAATATATGTATATTTTGCATTGCTTGAAGCAGGAGTCGGTGCAACCTCCCTGCAATCCTTGTATGGCCCGGTTGCTAAAGATGATAAGGATTCTATTAACGGAATTCTGGCGGCGACGCATAATTACTATAGAAAGACAGGCATTATTTATCTTATCGCCGTATTTGCATTTGCGGCAATATATCCGTTCACGCTTAAATCAGACATAGACAAGCTTACCATTGTAGGAGTAATTCTCTTAAATGGTCTTGGCAATGTTCTTGCATATTTCTTCCAAGGCAAGTATAAGATCCTTCTGCAAGCAGAGGGAAAGAAGTACATACTGACAAATTTAACCACTGCTGTAACTACACTGTCAGGTATAGCTAAGGTTGCATTGATATTTATTTTCCCGAATGTCATTGCATTGCAGGCGGTTTATTTCTTGTTCAGTTTATTGCAGGTTCTTTATTTCTGGTTGTACATCAAGAGACATTATAAATGGATAGACTTGAAGGTAACTCCAAATAAAAATGCATTGGTACAGAAGAATTCTGCACTTGTTCATCAGGTGTCGCAATTGATTTTCAACAATACAGACGTATTGATACTTACTTATTTTTGCGGATTGAAATTCGTCAGCGTATATGCACTTTACAATATGGTGTTTGATATGGTATCTACGCTGATAGCAAATATTAATGAGGGATTTTCCTTCAGACTTGGACAATTGTTTAATTCCGATAGAAAGGAATTTGACAGAGCGTACAATGCATACGAGCGTTTTTACATATCAATATCATTTGCGCTTTATGCCGTTTGCTTTTTACTTGTACCTTCATTTATCGCCTTATACACAGACGGTGTAACAGATGCAGACTATATAATGCCTCTCTTACCTTTACTCTTTGCAATAGTAAAGATTTTGGTTTCCGGACGAGCTCCCAGTGGATTTGTGTCTTCTTACGCCGGCCATTTTAAGCTTACGCAGAACCGTGCAATAATAGAGGCGGTAATCAATATTGTTGTGTCTATCGTTTGTGTTAATTTTATTGGAATATACGGTGTTCTGATAGGCACGATAGCTGCGCTTATCTATCGTGCAAATGATATGATAATATATTCTAACAGTAAGATACTGAAGCGCTCAAATTGGGAAACCTATAAGTGGTGGATTTTGAATATCGGATTGGTGCTACTGTTCGTATTGATTTATGAGCTTGTATCACCGAAGATATCGTCATACGGCACGTTCTTTGTTGTTGCAGTTATCATAACACCCATAATATGCTTGACAAATCTGATAACCACATATATTTTATCAAACAAGGAAGTTAAGAATTTGCTTAAATCCTTAGTACCGAATTTTTTAAGAAAACGCGGACATCAGGAGGTAAAATGAATAATTTTAATACGTCGTTTTATAAAGGCAAAAGGGTCTTTGTTACAGGTCATACCGGTTTCAAGGGTACGTGGCTTTGTAAAATTTTGGTAGGTATGGGAGCTGATGTTACCGGATATTCCTTACCTGCACCTACAACCCCGTCTCTTTTTGAACTTTCGGGAATTGAGAATGATATTCATTCGGTTATAGGAGATATCAGAGATTACGACTCTTTGAAAAGAGCGTTTGATGAAGCTGATCCGGAAATTGTATTCCATCTTGCTGCGCAGCCTATTGTGCGTGACAGCTACAAGGACCCTCGTTATACGTATGATACAAACGTGATGGGTACAGTTAATATTTTGGAGTGTGTAAGAAGCTCCAAGGGTGTAAGATCATTTTTGAACGTAACTACAGATAAGGTCTATTTGAACAAAGAGTGGAATTGGGGATACCGTGAGAATGAAGAGCTCGACGGATATGATCCGTATTCCAATTCCAAATCCTGCTCCGAGCTGGTTACACACAGTTATCAGCGTTCATTTTTCACAGACAAAGATGGCACACCGGTGCTTCCGATTTCAACCGCCCGTGCAGGTAACGTAATTGGTGGCGGTGATTTTGCAAACGATAGAATTATTCCGGATTGTGTACGTGCTGCAGTAACCGGTAAGGAAATAGTTGTGAGAAATCCTTATTCCACACGTCCTTATCAGCATGTTTTGGAACCGTTGTACGCATATATGATGATAGCTGCAAAGCAGTATGAGAACATTAAGTATGCAGGCTATTATAACGTGGGACCTGATGAGACCGACTGCTTTGAAACAGGCAGACTCGTAGATGTGTTTGTTTCGGAGTGGGGCAACGGGTTAAGCTGGGTTAATAAGCATGACGGAGGACCCCATGAAGCAAACTTCCTGAAGCTTGATTGCTCTAAGTTAAAGACCACGTTTGGTTGGAAGCCAAGATGGAATCTTGAGACAGCGATTAAAAAAACTGTTGAGTGGTCCAAGGTATGGGCGTCCGGTGGAGACATTGCTGCCTGTATGGATAATCAGATTAAAGACTTTTTTGGATAATGAGGGGATAATGTAATGCAGACAAAATGGAATAATGAAGAAGAGGCAAGAGCGGTTATAAAGGAGCTCGTTGCTGATTATTATCATGATTTTAAGGAAAAGAAGGGGAAATATGTTCCCGGAGACAGAATTACCTACGCCGCAAGAGTGTTCGATGAGAAGGAAATGTGCGCACTCACAGATGCAATGCTGGATTTCTGGCTTACCACAGGTCGCTTTTCCGATCAGTTTGAGAAGCAATTTGCCGAGTGGATAGGAGTAAAGTACGCACATTTGGTAAATAGCGGTTCTTCAGCAAATCTTATTGCATTTATGTGTCTTACGGCACCTGAGCTTGGAGATAGACAGATAAAGCGCGGAGATGAGGTAATTACGGTTGCATGCGGATTCCCGACAACTGTTACACCCGTTTTGCAGTATGGCGCCATTCCTGTTTTTGTTGATGTTACGGTTCCGCAGTACAACATAGACGTCAGCATGCTTGAGGAGGCACTCAGCGAGAAGACCAAGGCGGTTATGATAGCACACACTCTTGGCAATCCGTTTGATTTGAAGGCGGTGAAGGAGTTTTGCGATAAGCATAATCTTTGGCTCGTAGAGGATAACTGTGACGCCCTCGGCTCCGAGTATACAATAGGCGTAGAGACAAGGTTTACAGGCACATGGGGAGATATTGGAACAAGTAGCTTTTATCCTCCGCATCACATGACTATGGGCGAGGGCGGATGTATATATACGAACAATCCCACATTGCATAGATTAATACTTTCATACCGCGATTGGGGCCGTGATTGTATTTGTCCTTCAGGTCAGGATAACTTCTGTAAACACAGATTTGACGGTCAGTATGGCGAGCTTCCCCGGGGATATGACCATAAATACGTATATAGCCATTTTGGATATAATTTGAAGGTTACGGATATGCAGGCCGCAATAGGATGTGAGCAGCTCGTGAAATTTCCAACCTTTATTGAGCGTCGTCGTCACAATTGGGACAGGCTTCGCAAGGCACTTGAGTGTGTAGAGGAAAAGATTACTTTGCCCGTACCCGCCGAGAACAGTAACCCATCTTGGTTTGGATTTTTGATTTCTGTTAAGCCCGAGAGCGGACTTAACCGTAACAAGGTCACCGAATACATAGAGTCCCATAATATCCAGACCCGTCTGCTTTTCAGCGGTAATTTGATAAAGCATCCTTGCTTTGATCAGATTCGCGGCACTGACGCATATCGTGTTGTCGGAGAACTCACGGATACCGACTATATTATGAATAATACCTTCTGGGTAGGCGTCTATCCCGGAATGACGGATGAAATGATAGATTACATGGCAAAGGTCATTATAGAGGCTATCGAAAAATAAGGAGTTTTATGAAGATACGACTTGCAGATTACGTTGCAGACTTCTTAGTAAACAATGGCGTTAAAGACATTTTTAGTGTTGTTGGCGGAGGCGCTATGCACCTTAACGACGCCTTTGGACATCATGAAGCATTAAACGTAACATATAACCATCATGAACAAGCCTGCGCTATGGCGGCTGAGGCTTATGCAAGATTAGAGAATAAAATTGCCGCAGTTTGTGTTACTACAGGACCCGGTGGAACTAACGCTTTGACCGGCGTTTTGGGCGGTTGGCTTGACTCTATCCCTATGTTTGTCATAAGCGGACAGGTTCGTTATGACACTACGGCAAGATACGCACTTAAATATACAGAGGCTCCTCTGCGTGCTATGGGCGATCAGGAATACGATATTGTTAAGTCTGTGACGCCTATGACAAAATATGCGGTTATGATTGAGGACCCCAAGAGAATACGCTACGAGCTGGAGAAGGCGTGGCATATGGCAAGGGGAGGACGTCCGGGTCCGGTATGGATAGACATTCCCGTAAACTATCAGGGAATGTATATAGATACAGAAGAGTTAGAAGGGTATGAACCCGTGGAGGACGAATCGGATCTCCCTCCCGAGATTGATATAAACACCGTGCGATGCGTTCTTGAAAAAATCAAAAAGGCAGAGCGTCCGGTATTCTATGCAGGCTACGGAATTCGCCTTTCTGGAGCATACGAAACATTTAGAAAAATACTGAAAAAGCTGAACATACCTGTGGTTACCTACTGGAATGCAATTGATATGATAGAGGATAACGACGACTTATATTGCGGCAGAGCCGGAAACATGGGAGATCGTGCAGGTAATTTCGCTATTCAAAATTCAGATTTAATTCTTGCGGTTGGAACAAGAATATCCATCAGACAGGTTGGTTACAACTGGCAGACCTGGGCTCGCGCAGCAGAGGTCATAATGGTGGATATTGATAAAGCCGAATTGAAAAAGCCAACTCTTCACGTAGAGATGCCTATATGGGCAGATGCTAGAGATTTTCTTTCTAAAATGGACTCGCTTCTTTGTGAGCCTTTATGCGCAAAGCCCTGGAATGAACGTTGCCTCGCTTGGAAGAATAAGTATTCGGTGGTGACGGATAGTCAGAAGGACGATAGTAGGGAGAAAACAAATGTTTATGCCTTTGTTCGTTCAATGAGCGAGGAACTCCCGGAGGGGTGCCTTGCAGCAGTTTCCAACGGTGCTTGCTGTGTTGTAGGACACCAGGCGTTTGTTATAAAAAAGGGCACTCGTTTTGCCAACAACAGCGCGGTTGCGAGTATGGGATATGGACTTCCGTCTGCAATAGGTACGTGTATTAGCGGAAATAGAGAGATGACTGTTTGTCTGGAAGGCGATGGGTCTATTATGATGAATCTTCAGGAGCTTCAGACAATTATTACGAATAAGCTCCCAATAAAAATTTTCCTCATAAATAATAACGGCTATCATTCTATCAGAATAACTCAAACAAATCTATTTTCCACTCATAGCAAAATAGGCATTGGCGAAGAATCGGGCGACCTTTCTTTCCCTCGATTTGATAAGATCGCAGATGCATTTGGATATCCTTATTTTGCAATAACCGAAAATAAGCAAATCAAGGAAACCGTAAGGAATGTTTTGGCTACGGAAGGCCCGGTATTCTGTGAGGTATTTACAGATACCGATCAAGTATGGGAACCCAAAAGTAGTGCCAAGAGGCTTGAAGACGGTACGCTTGTCAGCCCCCCACTTGAGGATCTTGCTCCTTTTCTCTCACGAGAAGAATTAAAAGAGAACATGTTTATTCCTTTATTGGAACAAGAAAATTGATATAAGAAGGAGTAATGGCATGAGAGCTATTATAACCGGCGCAACGGGTACAATAGGCGTGGCATTGGTTAAAAAGTTAGTAGAGAATAATAACGAGGTTCTCGTCATAGCGAGAAAAGGCTCTGAAAGGAATACAAATATTCCAAACAGCCCCTTGGTAAAAATTCTATACGCTTCTTTAGATGAGCTCCGCGAATTGAGGCCACAGACCGCAGAGAGCTACGATGTTTTCTATCATCTTGCATGGGATGGTACCGTAGGAGCTGAACGCAATAACCTATCCAAGCAGTGTGACAATATAAAATACGCAATTGATGCGGTTGATCTTGCAGGGCATTTTGGGTGTAATACCTTTGTTGGTGTCGGATCACAGGCGGAATACGGCAGAGTAGATGCTAAGCTTGCGCCGGATACTCCCGCTTATCCCGAGAACGGTTATGGCATAGCAAAGCTATGCGCAGGACAGATGACTGCATTAGAGGCAGAAAAACTTGGAATAAGGCATATATGGATTCGTGTCTTAAGTATATACGGGCCTTATGACGGAATACAGAGCTTGGTAATGTCTACAATAGAGAGAGCGAGCAAGAATGAAACCGTGCTTTGTACCAAGGGAGAGCAAATTTGGGATTATTTGTATAGTGATGATGCCGCAGAGGCGCTCCGCATGGTTGGTGAAAACCATAATGCAAGAGGCGTGTATGTGTTAGGCAGCGGAGATGGCAGACCGCTCTGTGAGTATATAAAGGATATCTGTCAGGTCGTAAACCCTGAAGTCAAAATTGATTTTGGAGCGATTCCTTACTCTGAAAATCAAGTTATGTTTTTAACAGCAGATATTACTAAACTTAAAGAAGATGTTAATTGGTCTGCTAAGACAAGCTTCAACGACGGAATTAAAAAAACAGTCGATTATTTATCAAACAAAAACAATCAACTATTGAGGAAGGTATAAAATGAAAGTAGTATTATTGGCAGGTGGATTTGGAACAAGAATATCGGAGGAATCTGCATTTAAGCCAAAGCCTATGATCGAAATAGGCGGTAAGCCTATACTTTGGCATATTATGAAGGAGTACTCATATTATGGATTCAACGAATTTATTATTTGCGCTGGATATAAGCAGCATATAATAAAGGAATGGTTTGCTGATTACTTCTTACACAATAGCGATGTAACCTTTGACTACACCGACGGAAAGAACGAGATGACAATTCACAATCAGCACTGTGAACCATGGAAGGTTACCGTTGTGGATACCGGACTTAATACTATGACCGGCGGAAGAATTAAGCGAATTCAGCCCTATGTCGGGGATGAGACCTTTATGATGACGTACGGTGATGCTGTCTGTGACGTTAATATTGCAAAGCTCGTAGAATTTCATAACACACATGGGAAAGTAGCTACCCTCACTGCTGTAATGCTTGAGCAGCAGAAGGGAATATTGGATATTGGCGGAGATAATGCCGTAAAGTCATTCCGCGAGAAATCAAAATCTGACGGTGCTCCCATCAATGCGGGATATATGGTTCTTTCTCCGAAAATTTTCGATTATCTTGAAGATGATACAACGATATTTGAGAAGAAGCCGCTTGAAACACTTGTAGAAAAGGGTGAGCTTATGTCATACATGCACCGCGGATTTTGGCAGTGCATGGACAACAAGCGTGAGATGGATTTACTTGAGAAGTATATTTCTACCAATAGCGCTCCTTGGATTAAGTGGGACAAGTAATCGGTAATAGGGATGAAAAATATTTTCTTTGCGTTATTAAAATCGGCTCTTTTTGATGAGGGTGTTGACGACAAGATAAAATCGGCAATTACTCCGGATGTTTTGGAGCCTATTTACAGACTTGCCAAACGCCACGACATGGCTCATATTGTTTGCGAAGCACTTGAAAAAAACGGTCTTTTTTCAGACGATTCCGATATAAAAAAGCGCTTTTTGAGCGAGCGTAACACAGCTATATATCGTTATGGGCAACAGAAGTATGAATATAATCGTATATGTAGCACTCTTGAAAAAGCTAAAATTCGTTTTATACCGCTGAAGGGGTCTGTTCTGCGTGATTATTATCCTGCACCGTGGATGAGAACAAGCTGTGATATTGATATTTTGATAAAGCCTGAAGACCTTCAATATGCTATAGACATTTTACAGGCGGAGCTCGGATATAAGTATGATATAACGGGCAAGTATGATGCCAATATGTTTTCACCGAACGGAGTGCATCTTGAACTCAGGTATAATCCAAGTGCCGTCGGTGATGAATCGAGAAAAGTGCTTTCGACAATATGGGATAATGTCGTTAATCCTGAGGAGTATAAGCTTGCGCTGACTAACGAAATGTTCTATTTTTACCATATAGAGCATATGGCAGGACATTTTGTTATTGGCGGATGCGGTGTTCGGTTCTTCTTAGACGTGTGGATATTGAATAATACGTTGAACTTTGATAATAAGCTTAAGAAAAAAATGCTTGTTGATTCGGGACTTGATGTTTTTGCGGATAATGCAGAAAGATTGAGTAAATATTGGTTCGGTAACGGTGACAGCGACCGTCTTCTTGAGGATATTGAGTCGTATGTTCTATATGCCGGAATTTACGGCCGTATGGAAACACGAGTTGCAATATATCAAGAAAAAGAAGGAAGCAGATTGAGTTATATCTTATTAAGAATTTTCCCACCGTACAGAGACCTTAAATATATCTATCCTAAAATGCAGAAATATCCGCTATTATATCCGTTTTATTTAATAAAAAGATGGTTTCGTGTTTTTGATAAAAAAA
>JAZNHE010000029.1:0-34293 GCA_045576795.1 Eubacteriales bacterium
TGACATATTAACCAACTAATGATACAATAAACATAAGCTACGTATCATAATAAGGAGAAAAAATGATTGCACTATCAACACAGGATATATGCCTGTCATTTGGCACAGACATTATTCTAAAGGATATATCATTTGCAATAAACGATGGGGACAAGGTTGGCATTATCGGTGTAAACGGCGCAGGCAAAACCTCCCTCTTCAAAATAATTTCCGGAATCGGAGAAGCCGATTCCGGCGCAGTATATGTACAAAAAGGGCATACCGTCGGTATGCTCGAACAGAATCCAAACCTCTCGTCACTTCCGGGAAATATGACCTGTCTTGAATATATGTACACGGCATTTCCTGTATTTTTACGTCTTGAAAAAGCAATAGCCGAGACGGAGCTGCTGCTATCCGATGCGGCGGCACGAGGATCAAATGACAAAGCGATTGAGCTCACAAACAGACTGAATGAGCAAAACAGAGAGTTCAGCGAGAGCGGAGGACTCGAATTCAGAGGCAGGTGTCGCAGCATGCTGATGAAGCTCGGATTTGAGGAGGCGCTGATAAATCAGCGTATAAGCACACTGTCAGGCGGTCAGTATACACGTCTTGCCTTGGCGCGTCTGCTCGCAACGGAGCCGGATATACTTATGCTCGACGAGCCCACCAATCACCTTGACATCGACGCTCTTGAATGGCTCGAAAACTATATAGCATCCTACAAGAAAACCGTGATGATAATTTCACACGACAGATACTTTCTTGACAGAACTACCAATAAAACACTCCATATACAGTACAGTCGTGCGCGACTCTTCAACGGTTCGTACACGCAGTGCAAGGATCAGCAGGAGGCCGAGGCCGCAGCTCTTGAAAAGAAGTACAAGGAGCAACAGAAAGAAATTGCACGTATTCGCGCTAACATAGAATTTCAGCGCAGATGTAACCGTGAGCACAACTTTGTGACTATCCGCTACAAGGAAAAGCAGCTTGCAAGAATGGAGCTGGTAGAGCTGGCTCCGAAAGCACCAAAGGATATACGTGTACGTTTTTTAGCCGATGAGGAAAGCACAGGCGACGTGCTCGAGGTCAAGGATCTGACCTTTGACTACGGCACCAAGCCGCTCATCAGAAATCTTTCCTTCCTTATAAGAAGATATGAGCGTGTGATGTTTTTAGGTCCAAACGGCTCAGGCAAATCAACGCTTTTGAAATTGATGAACTCAATGCTCATTCCCAAGGAGGGATGGATTTCACTCGGATATAACATAAAAATCGGATATTACGATCAGGAAAACCGCGGACTTACGGAAAGTAAAACCGTATTTCAGGAAATGCACGACGAATATCCCGAGAAAACCGATCTGGAGATAAGAAGCACCCTGGCATTATTCCTTTTCGGCGCGGAGGATATGGATAAAAAAATATCCACGCTGTCGGGAGGAGAGCGTGCTCGCCTCACCCTTGCGAAGCTGATACTTAAAAAGGTAAATCTGCTCATAATGGACGAGCCTACAAACCATCTGGATATAGGCTCGTGCGAGGCACTGGAAAATGCTTTGGCAGCCTTTAAGGGAACTATAATTGCCGTATCGCACGACAGATACTTTATAAACAGAATCGCCACCCGTATAATAGAGCTCGACCCGTCGAGCGACAAGGGAATGAGAGATTACAGCCTTGAGGATTACGATGATGCGTTTGTCGAATATATGCGTATACGTTCAGTAATTAAGGAAAACAATCTTGCATTTTCGACATCGGAAAAGTCAACGGATGGAAAAACAAGCTACGAGGAGAGAAAGCGAGAGAGTGCCAAGCGAAGAAGCGAAGAACGAAAAAAAGAAAAGGCACTCGCAAGAATTCCCGAGCTTGAAGCCAAGCTTGCAGCTCTTGACGAAGAGCTGTTTGGAGATGCCGCCTCAAATTACGTAAGAGCGGCGGAAATAGAAGAAGAAAAAACAACTATTGAGGAAGAATTGCTCGAACTATACGAGCTTATAATGTAAAATGAAAAGCAAAATCTCACTGTTTGCCGGTTTTGATGCTCTCGTGGCAGAAATCGGACTTGATAAAGCCGCAGAACTCTTACACGACCTCGGCTTTTCCGGAGTTGAGCTATCCTTATCGTTAAATAACATACCGCCGATTTCCGTGGCAAAGGAATATGCTTCGGTTATGCGCGCTCACGATCTTTCTATCCCTTGCATATCCTGTTATGCTCCATTGGTTAACAGAGATGAACCTGTTTCAGTAAACACTGACACCGTGGAGGCACTTAAGAGAGGTGTGGATTTTGTACACGCGGTCGGTTCAAAATATTTCCATCACACCGTATACGTGGACCTTACGTATCCCCTTCCCCACCCGTATCAAAAAGTATGTGATACGGCAATAGTCGGAGCACTTGAGGTAGCACGGTATGCCGCGAGCAAGGAAGTGACAATTCTTTACGAGCCGCAAGGCTACTATTTTAACGGCAAGGAGGGCTTCCTCAGATTTTTCAATGAGATGAGCCGCCTTGCAGATAATGTCGCGATATGCCTTGACGTAGGAAATCCGCTATGGGTAGACGATGACGTGATTGAAATTGTCAGAGCGGCAAAGGATAAGATTGCCCACGTGCATATAAAAGACTACAGATTTTCCGAAAGCGGCGATGGCAGAACTGTCGGAGGACGTCAAATCTTGGAGGTTCCCACCGCAGATGGAGAAATTCCAATCGCAAAAGCCGTGGAGCTGATAACCGAAAGCGGATATGACGGTTTCTTCAGCATTGAGGACAACACGGATATTTCAATCGCCGATAAATTCAGCAGAATATCGGACATTATAAACAAGCACGGCAGCATCTGAGCTTTTTTCGAGCGAACACGCAGAACACCGTGCGGCTGACACAATCAAGTATTTTCAGTAAAGGGTAAGTTCCAATGCGGCTTGCCCTTTTTGTTTTCCTGATCAAAAAAATCTCCCGAGAATTTTTTCATTTTTCGGGGGTTATTTCCGAATATTTAACCATACCCGTAATCGCGCTCCGAAAAGGAGCGTTTTTTTGTTTCTTATGCACAAAAAACAGCCGTCACACCCCCATATATTTGGATACGGATCATACTTACATTTAACACGGGGCGGTTTATAATGGACTTGTCGATAGGGTGCATCGCACCGACCGTGCCTCATGAACACGGTCCGGAGAACGAGCTATAGATCGCTCTCTTATTCGACAGGAGGATGATGAATGAAGAAGAAATACACCCGTGATCTTCCGCGGAGAATGTATAACTTTTTCATCAGTTATTCGGACATCGGAGCTCCGAGCTTTACAAAGTTTGCGCGGAGTATAGGTATCACGACAGAAGAACTGGAGAAATACAGAAAACGGCGCGAGTTTGAGAGGGCGTACCAAGAGTGCAGCGAAATCCGCAGAGATTATCTGATTGACAATGGGCTGGTAAAACGGTTCGACTCTTCTCTTGCAAAGTTTATTCTTTCGTCGGAGTACCAAATGGGTGAAAAGAAGTTGACTGATGAAGAAAAAAACATACAAGTAACCCTGGAGGTTATCGGTGATGAAGATTGACGTTAAGGTAAGCAAAAAACAGAAGAAATTCATAGATTCTAAAGAATCCGAGGTGCTTTTCGGTGGGGCTGCCGGAGGCGGAAAATCCTACGGACAAATTGTGGATGCACTGATTTTTGCCTTAAAATATCCGGGATCAAAGCAGCTGATCTTAAGAAGAACGTTCGCGGAGCTTGACAAGTCGCTCATAAGAGTCAGCCTCTCGCTTTACCCAAGGGACTTTTACAGCTTTAACTCATCTAATCACACAGGAAGATTTAAGAACGGCTCATGTATAGACTTCGGATACTGTGCAAACGAAAACGACGTTTACCAATATCAAAGTGCAGAATATGACTGTATAAGATTTGACGAGCTTACTCACTTTACAGAGATGCAATATGTGTATCTGATATCCAGAGTGAGAGGTGCAAACAGTTATCCAAAGCAAATAAAATCATCCACCAACCCGGGAGGCGTGGGGCATTCCTGGGTAAAATCGAGGTTTGTCGACCCTGCACCGCCGGGAGAGGTCTTTACCGCAGAGGGAGGTATGACGAGAGTCTTTATCCCGTCCTTACTCAGCGATAACGGCTTTCTCGGCAAGAAGGATCCGGGCTATAAGCTACGTCTTGAAGCCTTGCCCGAAAGAGAAAAAAAGGCTCTCTTATATGGCGATTGGAACATTTTTGAGGGACAGTATTTCGCGGAGTTTTCCACGGCGAAGCACGTTATCGAGCCGTTTGAAATTCCACCATCCTGGCGAAAGTACAGAACCGTAGATTACGGACTTGACAGACTTGCCGTTTTGTGGATTGCCATCAGTCCCGACAAATGCGCATACGTATACAGAGAATACTGTGAGTCGGGCTTATCTATCAGTGCGGCGGCAAGGGCGATAACGGAGAGAACCCCTTTATCGGAGGATATATACGCCACTCTTGCTCCGCCCGACCTGTTCAGCCGCACACAGGAGTCCGGCAAGACAAAGGCGAGCATATTCTCCGAGTTTGGCGTTAATTTCACCAAGACCTCCAACGATAGAGAGTGCGGTTGGCTCGCAATCAAGGAGCTGTTATGCCATAACAACGAGGGAGGCTTGAGGATTTTTCGCAACTGTACGGAAATAATCAGATGCCTCCCTGCCTTGACAATAGATAAAATACGACCGACAGACTGCTCTAACGAGCCCCACGAAATCACACACGCCCCCGATGCACTGCGCGGCTTTGCTATATTCCATACAAGACCGGGCAACGACACACAGGCAAAAAAATGCAGTGTCTGGACGCACGATATGTGGGAGGACTACAACTGCGCAGACGAGGAGGGCAAAAAATATCTAAAGCAAAAATATGGAGAACCACAGTGAGAATCGAAAATAAAACAGAAGCACTGAAATTGGATTTCTTCCAAACTCTTTTTCAATGCGCTGAAAACGCGTATGCCGCGGAGCGTGAAAGATTTGAGCGCGCGATGAAGCAATATAAGGGCTCGAGTGAAATAGACGGCTCGGACGAATCAGCCATCACCGTGCGTAACATAACTTATGAAATAATAGAAAGCCAGGTTTCCTCTTCTATACCGCAACCCAAGGCAGATGCCACCTCATACAGCGCAAGGAGAGGAAGAAATGCGCAGTCGATAGAAAGGCTGTGCAGATCCCTCCGAGAGCATCTCCCATTTGATGAGCTGAACGACATTGATGAGAGATACACGTATATATACGGCGGAAGCGTATGGTACATGGATTGGGACAACTCTACAGAATGTATGGGAGAGGTTGGCGGAGTCAAGGTTATGTGCCTTTCGCCAAACGACTTTGTGCCTCAGCCGGGCATCTCTTCGATAGACGATATGGAGTATTGCTTCCTTAAATTTACAACCACGCGCGGAGATCTTGTCAGAAAGTACGGTGTTTCAGATGATGATACGCGCCTTGCGGAGTTTGAATTTGAGTACGACGTATCGAATAGCGTGTCCGACACCGTACGTGTAATAACCTGCTTCTACCGTGATGAAGACGGTGAGATAGGACGGTATATTTTCTCCGGTGACCTCGTGTTATCCGACCTTCCCCGATATTACATGAGAAAGGAAATCGACACGGATGCTTGCGATAACACCGACAGACCGAAATCCGCTCGTAAAAAATCAGTAGGTATAAGAGATGTGTCCCATGAGATAATTGACGGAAGACTTATTTTTGAAGCAATACCCGAGGCGTCTTGGCCTGCACCGAGTGAGAATTGCCGCTTTACAAGCAACAATGACTCCGGAGAAATAAGGATACCGTACTACGTGCCAAAGCTGTTCCCTATCGCTATAAGAAAAAACACCTCGAGTGAAAAATCTCTGCTCGGTCAATCCGACTGCGATTATATAAGGCCCGAACAACAGGCTATAAACAAGGTGGAATCAAGAATACTCAAAAAGCTCTTACGAGCGGCGGTAACACCGATAGTGCCCGAGGATGCCACGGTATCAATAAACAACTCGGTATTCGGACAAGTTATAAAAATGAAGCCGGGAGAAACCGCGGCACAGTACGGAAAGGTTGACACAACCCCCGATATTTCACAGGATATAGCCGAGGCGGAAAGACTGTACGACCATGCAAAAAGAGTTATCGGTATATCCGACGCATATCAGGGAATCGACACGGGCTCTGCTAACGAATCGGGTTATGCAAAGCAGTTAAGAATAAGTCAGGCGACGGGCCGTCTTGAATCAAAGAGAAAGATGAAGCATACCGTATATGCAAGAATAGACAAGCTGATCTTTATGCTATACCTTGCCTTTGCAGACGAGCCACGCAGACTATCGTTCAAGGATGCCTTTGGAAGAATACATGAAACACAGTTTAACAGATATGATTTCATAGAGTACGACCGTAAGAGATGTGAATACTACTACGACGATGCCTATGAATTCTCCGTAGATCTCAACGGAGGCAATGAATATCAGCGAGAGGCCTTGTGGCAGAGAAATCTTGAAAATCTGAAGGCAGGAACGCTTGGAGATCCCACCAATCCCGCAACACTGCTCCGATACTGGCAATGTCAGGAGAGAGCACACTATCCATACGCCCGTGAGAATGTGGAATATTTCACAGATGTAGCAAGCGAGGAGGTGCTTGTATATGAGTAAATACAGAACTCTTGAGGACTTTATGAAGCAGTATATAAGCGCGAAAGGAGTATCGAACAAGGCAGATAGCTATTCCCTTTTCAAGAAGAAAAACTCTTATAATCACGACAGCAAGTATGCAAGAGCGGTAGATAACTTATACTCTGCCGCTCTGAAAAGCTCAACGACTTACGGTAGCAATTACACCAAATTGGCCAACAAAGGTTTACAAAATAGCGGATATGCCGCATATATAGATGCAAAGGCAAAGCAGAACCGAGCATCGTCACTCAGCACGCTGAACGAGAATCGCAAAACGGATGAGACTCAGGCAATGACAGACTATATCGACTATCTTGAGAAGTATAAGAAAGCAAATGATGCCCTCAAGAGATCAGTCTCCTCATACCTTACGAAAAACAACGTAGCAAATCTCGATACCGCAATCTCATACGGTGTCAGCGCAGGTCTTGATATAGAGGATGCAACTGCTGTCGGTAACAGCGTATACGCCATAACCAAGCAAAGAGTCTTTGCCGATATACTAAAGCAAACGAGCAACCTCGGTCTTGATAAAAACGGAGCCGTGAAGCTCGCGCTCGAGAGGGGCTTTTCTATAGCTGATGCAAACGAGATCGGAGAAAAGGTGGAGGAGATGCTCCGTGATTACGGAGGCACATCCGATAGTTATCTTAAGTATCTTGAGGACAAGTCTAACTCCACTACAAAAACATTCAATTAGTTAGAAAGGATCAAAAAATGAAGAAAACCAAAGAAGTTACAGACAAGAGCACGCCTTACCGCACCGTTGGAGCTACTATGATAAAAGCACCCGTTAAGCAAACCAACGAGCCTGTGGGCAATATGATTAAGAGCTACGGCGACTTAAGAGTTAAAGGGAGGAAATAAAAGATGACGGATATCCGCACCGAAGATATTGAAAGGACTGCCGATTCCGAGACGGAAATCGCAGAAACGAGCGAAGCGACAGAGGTAGCTTTGGAAAGCCAAAGCGAGCCTGTCGAGCCGGAAATCGACTATGAAAAAATAATCGAGGACGACCTTGCCGAATTACGCTCCGAATTCCACGAGCTATCTGACGTTACCAGCATAACAGAGCTTAACAACCCTCTGCGCTACGCTGCACTGCGAGATCTCGGTCTTAGTCCTACCGAGGCATATCTTGCTACAAAAAAGAGAGTACCGGCCGACACGCGAGCACACCTTGACACCGCATATGGAAGGCGCGCGTCATCCCCTTACGGATCAATGCCGCAAAGAGAGCTTACAGCAGCAAGAGAGCTGTTCGGAGATCTCAGCGATGCGGACATCCAGCGCCTTTATCGAAAAGTGACTAAATAAAGGAGTACAAAGTGTTCAGATTAGTAAAAATTTTCAACGATTGTAACAACACCTATGACACGAGAGTATTGAGTATAAAAAATCCTAACGGCTTCCCTGCCGGATGCGCACTCAGTGATTCGGGCGGAGTCATAAGCACGTGTGCACTTACCGTATCACCCGATTATATTTCGGTTGCACCGAGCACCCCCGACAAGAATATACTTGTGGTAGCATGTACGGAGGACATGGTGTTCCAGGTAGAATACATAGGCGTCGCTCCGCCCACCGTAGGTATGAAGGTCGGAATTACCGACAGCGGAAATCACGTTAACTATAACGGCAGCGGCAAGGGACTTATTCTCGGCATAGATCCAACAAAATTCGACAACCCTCAGAAGAGAGTTGTATACGTAAAATTCCGAAAAGCATAATTCAAGGAGATTAAAATGATAATTTATTCAAAAAACACACAGTTGAACGATGCCGCTTACGGCAAAATACAGGTTCCTGTACAAATGGTTATCGAGCATGAGAGCGATATCCTCACCAAAAAGGGCGGTATATGCGACTGGCTCTTCAACGTAGAAAAAAGCAATAAGTTCGGTGAAAGCATAATCGGTCAGAACGAATTCGACGTGTTCAGAGCGACGATTGAAGGCAACGGTGCCGAGAACGACACAATTTCCGAAACATACAGAAAGTTCATCGAGCATATCCAGTTCACCAAGGAATTCGTCATAACCGCAGAAATGATGGAGGACGCGAATTACGGTGTGGCTGTCGATGCCAAGCGCCGTGCCGAAAACTTCACACGTGCATACTATAAGACCATGCATAAGATCTGCGAGTCGGCACTTATAAACGCGACCAATACCTCCTGCACCTTCGCCGGTGCGACAGTAGACCTTACTGCGCCTGACGGTCTTGCGCTCTTCTCCTCAAATCATACCTGGGGCGGCGGACATAGCATAAACACGGGAGAACAGTCAAACTACTACTGGGGCGACGTATTCTCTACCGGAGCTGCAGATGCACGAGTACAGTCAACGTCAGCATTTGAAGAGTCCCTCTCCGAGCTTGCTGTAAAAATCCGAAATATGAAGGATGAAAACGGTGATATCCTCGGCTATACGGCAGATACGATAATTCTTCCCGGCAACAGACCGAAGATCGAATCTATCGTTAAGAAGGTATGCGGCTCCGAGGGCTCTCTCGGCAACGGATACAACGATATGAACCTCCACTACGGCAACTGGAATATTGTTGTTCTTCCCAATTGGCAAACCAGCGACGACAGACTTATGATTATGTCAAGCGAGGCAAATAAGAATCTGTCCGGCAACATGTTCTACAACAGAGTGCCTCTTACCGTGTCAAACTGGATAGATCACCACACCGGTAACTATCATTGGACGGGCAGATGTCGTTTTGGCGTAGGCTTCGGTGCTTACAAGCACATTCTACTCGCAGTAGATTCCGCAACAGAAGTTACCAATTCAACCCAGCTTTAATGTAGCGGCGCACACGGAACAGTCAATAAGCACATCCGTGTGCGCTTTTTAGAAAATATGAAAGGATTATAGCTATGACTTTACAAGAATTAAGGAATGACGTTGCTCGCCTTGGATTTGAAAGCTACATAGAGGATGAGGAGGTCTTTTTATCCTCGCTCAACCGCGCTATGAAGCTTATATATACGGATAGACCCGTGTCAAAAACCATAGCCATTCCAATCGGAGCGCCTAAAATAAGAATTCATAAAAAAATGATAGAGCATCACCGGGGTGAAAGGATTACATTCTACGCAGATGGAGGTATTGCACTATGTTTTTCCTCCACGGGTATGGGCGAGTGTACCATAGCCAACGGCAACGGCTCGGAAACCATAGAGCTTATCGGAACGGATACCGTCACTAAAAGAATTCTGACGGGAGAGGAGTCTATATCGTTTAGCGGCAACGGGTATTTCACCGTAACAAACCTCACGGTATATGATGAGATACCCGGAAGCCTTGAATCGGATATCCCGAGCTACTCTCCGTGGTATGAGCTAAATCCCGAGAGCTACTGCACGGATTTTCGATCGTTTGCGTCCTTACCGACCGACGAGCACGGACAAATTATTGAGTCTGTAACTCTCCGCGACGGAAGACTGTATATACCGCGCGACTATTCGGGCTTGATATATCTGACATATTACCGTATGCCATCGGTCATCACGGAAGATGACGACAACGCGATAATAGATATTTCAAACGAGTGCTCTGCCCTTCTTCCTCTTCTGACCGCCTCGTTTATGTGGCTTGACGACGATGCCGCAAAGGCGCAATATTATATGAGCTTATACAGAGATGCGATCGCCAATATAAAACGGTTTTCCGTCAATCAGATTGACACCGCATATCTTACAAACGGGTGGGCGTGATGGCAAACAGATATAAAAATCTCATTTATTCAACAGCGGAATACACCCACTCATACAAGGGATTTCGCGGAGTGGAGTTTACCGGCAGTGAGTCCGTTTCATCCCCTGCCCGACTTGCCTATGCAGAGAATATGTATAAGGATTACAGTGGCGACGGTGCAGACGTTATTGAAAGTATTCCGGGATACCGAAACGTGGCAAAATACGCCGAAGGTATACACGGTATGTACTGTCACCGCACGAGCAGCGGTGAGGATTATCTTTTGATACACTCCTCAACAAATCTCAGAAGACACGCCATCTCAGAGCTGTCAGCAAACACCTTAACAAACGCCTCATCAATTGCCACCCTCGCGGATAACGACAGCACGGGTATACAGTACGGAGAGAATTTTTATATTCTCGACGGAAAAAATATAACAGTGGTAGAAGGTGACGGCTCTGTAAAAAGGGTAGCAGACGGCGAGGCATCACCATATATTCCAACCACCTATATAAACGGAATATATCACGAGGAGAGAAACCTGCTTACCAACAAATTCAAGGAGCAATACTCGATCTCATCCCCATCCCTCTATCTCAATGCAACCAAGGGATTAAAGTACAGTGTTGTAGATCCAAGGAATAAAAGCTGCGCCGTGGTCGGTATCGACGACAACGTATCGGGAGCAGTTTACATTCCGTCAAGCGTAGAAATCTCGGGAATAGAATACAGCGTCACCGAAATAGGCACGTATGCCTTCAGAGGCAACAAGAAGATTACCGAGGTATACATAGGTGAGGGTGTAACCCACGTAAGAGCATTTGCGTTCTATCAGTGTGATCAATTGACAACCGCAGTTCTTGCGGATAGCGTCGAGGTTATAGAGAGCAGCGCCTTCGCGGACTGTGTAAGACTTACTACGCTTTATCTCGGCGAGGGGTTAAAAGAGCTTGGAATCCATCCTTTTTCTTACACGGTAACGTTGAGCGAGGTTAATTACGCCTTTGGAGAGAGTCAATTCGCAGAAATAATAAACGCAGATACCCTATCGGCAAAGGGGAAAATATTCAACTCCAAGTATTACTCTATAAAGCTGCTATTGCCAATAAAAACGGATGCGGCAACGATAGACTCTGTGAAGATCGGAAATACAAGCGCGGAATATACCTTGGTCAAGGACGAGAATTCAAAGCCGACGGGCATTCTCATTTCATTCGATAAGGAATCGGATGCAACAGGTATACTTGTTACTATATCCGGCACTATGAAGGCTCTCTACTCGGATTTCAACGGAAGCGATACCATAGGAAAAATAAGCGGCCTCGATGCAATAGTAAAATGCACCATAGCGGAGGTCTTCGACGGAAGATTATTCTTCTCGGGAAACCCCGCTCTTCCGTCCACCGTATTTTATACAAACCGCAATTCCGACTCCGATAACGGTTCACTGTACGTAGGAGGATTTAACTACTTTAACGACGGAACAGGCGGATACTGTGTAAAATCTCTGCTGGCAGTCCGAGATATGCTCGCTGTATTTAAGAGCGGTGACGACGGCTCCGGAAGCATATTTTATCACAGGAAAGAAAGCTCGGGTAACTCGGAGGTATCGACAATTTATCCCGTCGCCTACGTTCATTCCGGAATATCCGCAATAGGCGGCAGTATATCGTTTCTTGACGACCCGGTATTTTTGTCAAGTGAGGGCCTTGTTGCGCTCGAAAGAGAAAATATAAATTATCAGAGAAGCATCGCCTGCCGATCACATAACGTGAATTACAGACTGCTGAAGGAGGACCTATCAAAGGCCGAAATGTGCCTCTGGCAGGGTTACCTGGTAATAGGCATTGAAGGAAGAATTTATCTCGCAGACTCGCGAATGATGTTTACGCATCCCACGGGTAGCGTAGAATACGAATGGTTTTTCCTTAACAACATCGGAGCATACGACGGTGACCGCACGGCATACAGATACTCCGACACCCCGTACAGCAACCATATTGTCAACACGAAAAAGGTCGGTCAAGTCGTAGCGGTAAATTTGGTTTACAAGTCAACCGACGAAAACGGCGGCCTGCACTATTTCACTATTGAGGGCGGTAAACGATACAGCGTATTGATGACAGACCAGATGAAGGGCGGCACCTTTGTACCTGCTACAAAATTCCTGTCCCACGGTGATATGCTGATATTTGCGACGGATAGCACCCACATCTGTGTTTTCAACAACGACAGAAGAGGAATTCCTCCCGACAGAATACGCGAGAGTGAGGATTTCGACGAGGAGGAATACAATATGACTATGGCTAACCGCATACATCCCGATTTTTATAATTTCGCAGGACATTCGCCGACGTATGAAATAAGAACCGCCTTTGATGACTGCGGTGTTCCCCATCTTACAAAAAGCACAGTCAAAAAATCTCTGGTAATAAAAGCAAGCGCATACGTGGGCAATACCATAGCGTGTAAGGTAAACACTGATAGAAACGGCACGTGCGACGTGGGACTTTTGCCTATTAACGACGTCGGCTTTGCGGACTTCTTCTTTGACTATGCTATGTGGAGCGGCGGAAAATATTCTTCATTCACACTGCCCGAAAAGGAAAAGGCGTGGATAGAAAAGCAGATAGCCCTCCAATGTACGGAATACTCGTGCCCGATATCTATTTACTCTATTACGTACAGGTACACAATCAAAGGAAGAATCAAAAACAACGCTTAAAAGCGAGAAAGGAACAAAATGAAGGCAAAAACAATTTTATACGATGATATAGCGGATATAAGGATTTCTTTTCTTCCCTCTCACCCGACAGCACCCCGAGCACTCGGAGGAATGGGATATTCCTCGAAGGAAATGAAGGCCGCCTTTGACAAGCTCCCCCTCTACATAATCGAAAGGTATAACGCTCTCATAGAGGACATCGGTGACGTAGGAGAGGATTCTCTTGCCGCAGCCGTACCAACAGGAATCAAAAAGAGACACACTCTCTCAAACCTGTTTGATGATATAGTCTCGGGAGAGCTCGCCACCTATTTCAACATATTCGGAGAAAGCCTGATTTCACATCTGATAGGCATCAAGAACGATATTGACAGCCTGAAAACCAAAGTAAATGACCTCGAAAAACTCATCACGGGTGCACCGAATAACGAAAACTCGGAGTATGACACTATGGATAGCATAGCCGTAGAGAATGACACCATAGATGGCGCAACCGCGGAGTATGGCACTGTGGATAGCGCGGCCGTAGAGAATGACACCATAGATGGCGCAACCGCGAAGTATGAAAATTCAGAGAGCACAGATGAACCGCTCAATCCGGAGGATGAAGGCTATATCCCGGACGATCCCGAGTCTGAATCGGAAAGCAGTGATTCGGATGCTGAAGATACCGCTTCCAATTCTGAGGATACAAGCCTCACGGCAGAATGTACCGATGCACTGTCCGATGGCGGCAACATCGACGTCTTGAATGAATCGGATGCGAGCACCGTAGACACGCTGACCGATGCAGTTAAAACGAAGGACGGTAAAGAAGAATATGAGGAGGTAACTGTAAATGCCTAAAATAAGCTTTACTCTCAATGACGGTGTCGGAGAGTGGACAAGCGTAAGCGACACAGACGAGAGAGCGTTGAGGATGTCATTCTCCCCCTCTCACTCCGGTTATATCCGTATGGGAAGCACGGTATACACCGTAAAGGACGGTGAGGTGAGCATCCCCTTGACCGCCATTGATAACGGAGTGTATTCTCCCCGTCTTGAATGTGATGGCGGCGGATTTCGCCTTGAGAGCTTCTTAAAATCCGACGGATGTGTCAAGCCGCTACCAACGGAAGAGGCTGTGCTTCGCAGATTGGTAAGAATGTGCCGCGAAGCAACGGAAAGAATCAAGCTGCTCGAGGATGATGTTACAGAGCTCAAAAAGAAAACGGAGGGACATCGAATATTTAACTGATGAAAGGAAGAATTATGAATAAAAAGATTAAGTTTTTTATCACGGTACTGCTTGTGTTGCTCATCTCTTGCGGATGTATGCTTGCAGCGTCGGCTGATGAGATCGATACCGACGTCACGGTAACGGACGGAATCGATACGGATACTACACCCACAGACAATACAGATACAGAAGCGACAGACGGAGCTGATGCAGATGTACCCGTGATAGACGGGACAGATACCGGCACCGCGGTTACAGATGATACAGGTGAAGCACCGCAGGAGCCCGTTGATCAAAAAACAGATATGCCTCAAAATGACGGAGAGGATAATGTAAGCTCCAATGAGGCGGAGGATGTTAACTTTTTCACTCGTTTGTTTGATGAAATAAAGGCGTACGCCACCGAAATATTCTGCGCCATGACCTTTATAGGCTCGGTGATTCTCGCCTATGCTTATAAAAAGGGGCTCTTGCCTCTCATTAAGGGTGCGCTCTCGTCAATCACACACGCGGTCGGCAGTATCAAGGAACGTACCGAGGCTAACGAAGAAAGCTCAAGCAACTTCAACAAACTCATTAATGAAAGACTGAGCGATGCGGAGGATACCGTAAGGGAGCTCGGAGCAAAAATAGAGGAGCTCTCCGTATTGATGAACGAGATAAACCAAAGTGAGCTGATGAAGAATGAGGACACAAAAAAGCTACAGGTAATAGTGGAAACTCAGATAGATATGCTGTATGAGATATTTATGACCTCTGCTCTGCCCCAGTATGAAAAGGATTCAGTCGGTGAACGCGTTGCCAAGATGAAGGAGGCTCTATCGCTCTATGAAACAAAATAATGCGATAAAAAGAAGTGTTTTGCGCGTTATCGCGCTAACCGTGTGCATTTTACCGCCTGCAATAGCCACAATTTCATATTTCCCTTTATGGGTAGTAAGAGAGGATACAAGCATACTGTCCGGCATGGCATTGCTTGTTCTGACCGTAGTGCTTGTCCCCCTTATGAAGTACATAAGAGAAAAAATGGCATCGCCGTCAGCACCTGTTTTGTGGATGGTTTCATTTCTGCTCTTCTTCCTGTTATCGAAGATAGCCGCGGAAATGACGGTAATATCGCTTATAGGCTTTATCTCCAACTTGATAGGAGCGATTCTGTTTAAGCTGGCAGACAGATTTACAACTGTTACGGAGGAAAAGTAAAATGAAGCAAGGCTTTGATACCACTCTATTAAGCTCGGGAGAAATGATGAGAAAGGGTTACTCGTTCTTGGTTACCAACATGGGTAAGACCATTGCGCTTATAACGCTGTTGGTGGCAACGGTTGTTTCATTCACGGAAATAGGCTTCTGTGACGTTACCGCCGCCGCCTTTACCTCAACGCTTATAATGATGCTGATAGCATCTTACATAATGTACTTTTCACTGGAGGATGCCGGCGAGAAGCTTGGACGGGAAAACGAGGACTATGCAGAGATACTAAACGAGTACAATGCACGTAAGAAAATGATAAGCGGCTCCGATATAGTTGCTCTCAGATCATTTTGTCTGAGATATAGACAAGAGGAGCTTGATTACAGAAAAAGTAATATATTATTCTCGGAGGGATATACTCACGATGAATACAAAGCATACAAAAACGGGGCACCCGTGTCAAAAAAGGCACGTCGCGTCTTCCGTAAGATAGACAATTTGAAGCGCGCGGAGTTGACCGCTATGGACCTCTTGTCCCGTAATGCGGGAGTGGGAGCATCGGAGCTGAAAAACCCGGAAAAAGGAAAAGTTTTGTCACTTTTCATAAGATTAATTCCCTCCACTGTGTGTATGATATTCACAGTATCAATTATGATAAGCACCCGTGATAACCTGACTGCAGGTGCTATCATCGAGTGTATCTTAAAGCTTGCAACGCTACCAATAATAGGTCTGCGCGGATACACCGCGGGATATGAATACGTAACGAAATCAGAAACAGCATGGTTACAGACAAAAACAAATCTTTTAGATGCATTTCTCAATGAAAAAATGAGCTGACAAAAAAAGAGCAAGAGGGCGAGTGATTACGGTAAAACGTGCGCTTTAACTCTTGCTCGATTTTTATTTTTGTATTTTCCCTCAATAGCAAACATTCGTATTGACATACATAAATATTTATAGTAAAATGATTATATAAAATGCCAAAAATCACACACGGGGAGGAGATATGAGATATATTCCGGATGAAAACAGAATACTCGTAGGTACGAGCGAATTCGTATCCGTCGCAAGGCGCAAAATATCATCCACGCTCCCCTTTGATGACGATGAGCCTCTTTTGGAGAGAGCTGTCGCCGCCTCCTTAAAGGGCGACGCGGATGCAAGCAATATATCTCTCGACTTTAATGCGGGAGGAATCTTATTCAGACTCGTCGGACGGCCGAATTCACGCGAAGAGAACAAAATTACATTATCCGCAGTATCTTACGCCTCGACGGAAGGAGAAAGAAGGTCCGAGATAGAACAGTACAGAGGCGAGGGATTTGTAATCGGAAAGATGCTCGCCGATACATACGGATATACTGAAATAGAGCTCACAATCAGCCTGACGAGAATAACCGACGGCTCTGTTCACGATACTGTAGAGACTGTACCGTGTAAATTGCTCGATTCATTTTTCAAAAAATGCACTGATGCAGTAGTAATATACGCCGAGCCGGAAATCCAACGTGTTTCGGAAAGACTGCCGTCTATGAAGGAAGCAAAGTTCCCGTACGACTCTGCTCGTGACGGGCAGCTCGATTTTATAAAGCATGCCTATCGCGCACTTGCCACAGGCGGCACGCTGTTTGCTTCCGCACCGACAGGTACAGGAAAGACCGTATCGGTAATTTATCCTGCAATTAAGGCGCTGGGAAGCGGCAAATGCGACAAAATTTTCTACCTCACTCCAAAGGCGACAACCGCGGCTGCCGCAAAAGAATGTATAGAGCTTTTTGCCGAAAGGGGTGTTAAAACAAAGGCCATCATACTCACTTCAAAGCAAAAAAGCTGCCCTGCCCGACTCATATGCAGAGAGGACAAGGGCGCGTGTGAAATGGCACGATGCAACAAAATCGCCGATGCCACAATAGAGGTATTTAATCTTGGCAAAACAGTTGTCACTATAGATGATATATCGAAAATCGCTACACGCTACACGGTATGCCCGTACGAGCTTGAGCTATCATACTCGGAGCTGTGCGATATTGTAATCTGTGATGTAAATTATCTTTTCGACCCGTCGGTCTACATCCGCCGTTTCTTTACCGAGGGCGGAAACTACGCGCTCTTGATTGATGAGGCGCACAATCTACCTGAAAGAGGACGGGAGATGTATTCAGCCGAGCTTTCGTCGTCTATGATAGATACCCTGCTTTTATCGGACGTGATAGGCGCGGTATCTCCATTGAGAAATACTCTTGCATCTCTCAAGGACAGGCTTTACGACACGCTTGTACCATACGTCAGGAACGAAATGCGGAAGAACGAAAACGGAGATAACATAGGCGGCACGCACCTGTCCTACGTTCCAAGCGAAATATATACGATAATGGCTGAAATCAACACCGCTCTTGAAAGTGAGGAAAAAGCCGCCCTGATGGCAAGGGATGCAGAGCGCAAGGAACGTCTGAAATTAATAAAAGATCTCTCATACCAGACGAAAAAGGTTGCCTCTCTGCTGAATTTCTTTGACACGGGGTACCGGATGTTCATTTACATCAGGAATGACGAGCTCACCTTTAAGCTATACTGTATAGACACCGGCAAGCGGATGCAGGAAAGAATAAACAAGGGCGGCGGCACGGTATTTTTCTCCGCGACTCTATCGCCCCTTGAATACTATCGCGCTATGCTTTCCGACGATAAACGAGCTGACGCGGTAGAAACGGAGTCACCTTTTGACCCGTCTCAGCTTTCCGTTTCCATTGTGGATAAAATCAGCACACGATATTCGGAAAGAGTAAGGACTCTGCCCTCAATATGCCGTGTAATAGCCGCAACACTTTCAGCGCGGAGAGGACATTATCTCGTCTTTGCGCCGAGCTTTGAATATGCGGAGGCGTTGTACCGCGAATTCTCTGCTAAATACCCACGGGTACAGGCTATGCTCCAGACAAAGGAGATGACGGGGGCGGACAAGACGGATTTTCTTTCCCGCTTCTCAGAGAATGAGGGAGAGTATCTCGTCGGCTTCTGCGTTATGGGAGGAATATACTCCGAGGGAATAGACCTGGTCGGAAACGCTCTGATAGGTGCTATAATCATCGGAATAGGTATTCCCACTCTTTCATACGAGAGAGAGGTAATATCCGAGTATTTTGAAGAAAAGTATGAGGCGGGAAAGCTATTCGCGTATGTATACCCCGGAATGAATAGAGTTTTTCAGGCAGCAGGACGAGTAATAAGACGAGAGGACGACAAGGGCGTCATAGTGCTTATAGATGATAGATTTGCAGATCCCATATACAAAAAGAGCATACCCGAGCTGTGGAAGGGTATGCAATACGTGTCTGATGCCAAAGCTCTCAGAGAACAATTAGATATTTTTTGGAACAACAAGGAGGACGTATGAAATTATTTTCACTTTCCGGAAAATGGAAAATGAAGGGAGGAGGATTTGACTGTGAGGGTCAGATTCCCGGCTCGCTTTTCTCTATACTGTTGGAAAACGGGCTTATGGAAGACCCGTATTACAGAGATAACGAGTTCAAAGCTCTTAAGCTCACGGAGAACGATTACACCTTCGAGAGATTCTTTAACGTAGAAAAGTCCGAGTGCCCTTACCTTCTGCGCTTCGACGGACTTGATACATTCTGTGATATATATCTTAACAACAAGCACATCGCATACACCAACAATATGCATATAAGCTATGAGTTTGACGTTACGAATATCCTCAAGAACGGCGAAAATAAGTTAAGTGTCATCTGCCGCGAGCTACACACCTATAGAAAAGAAAAGGTAAAGGAGCTCGACACCTTCAACACTATCCAATCGCTTGCAGGTGTTGGATACATTCGTAAGGCTCACTGTATGTTAGGATGGGACTGGGGCCCCTTCCTTCCCGATATGGGAATATGGAAGGACGTATATCTTGTAGCAAAGGACTCCGCCGCCATCAGCGATTTCAAAATTAATCAAAGACACACAGGCACGGGTGTTTTCATCACGCCTCTGGTCATAACGGATGGTGTTGCCGATATAAAGGTAACCGTCACCGCACCCGACGGCACAGAATACCACATAGCTGCAAACGAGGAGTGGGAGGTTCCCTCACCACGTCTGTGGTGGCCGAGAGGACTTGGCGATCAGCCGCTCTACACGGTACGCGCCGAGCTTATTTCGGGAGGAGCCGTATGTGACAGCACCGAGCGCAGAATAGGTCTGCGTGAGCTCAAGCTCGTAAGAGAAAAAGACCGCTACGGTGAGAGCTTTATGCACGAATGTAACGGTGTACGCTTCTTTGCAATGGGTGCAGACTACATTCCCGAGGACAACATCCTCTCCCGCTGCACGAAGGAGCGCTCAAGAGAGCTTCTCGAGCAATGCGTTTTCGCAAACTTCAATACTGTAAGAATATGGGGCGGCGGATATTATCCCGACGACTACTTCTTCGACATATGCGACGAGCTCGGACTTATAGTATTCTTTGACCTGGCGTTTGCCTGCATTTTCTACAATCCCGACGAGGAAATGGTAGAGAGCATCAAGGTCGAGGTAAGACAAAATCTCACACGCCTGCGTCATCACGCATCAATTGCGCTTGTCTGCGGCAACAACGAGGTGGAGGCGTGCAACGTAGATGCAGAGAAGTCTTTATCCGATATATGCAGACCTCTCAATATAGAATTGTTTGAAGGCACAATCGCGGATATAGCCGGCGAGGTATGTCCCGAGATACCTTACATTCACACATCACCTTTCAGCCTCGGCAGATTTATCGATCCTCAAAATGAGAACTTCGGTGACACGCACTACTGGGAGGTATGGCATAATAACAAGCCGTTCACCGAATACCGCAACCATTATTTCAGATACCTGTCGGAATTCGGCTTCCAGTCCTTCCCCGACGAAAAAACCATAAACGCGATAACACTCCCCGAGGACAGAAATATATTCTCGCGTGTGATGGAAATGCATCAGAGAAACGCCGGTGCAAATGCAAAAATAATTTCCTATCTCTCTCAGACCTATCTTTACCCGACGAGCTTTGGAACTCTTATATATGCATCACAGCTTCTTCAGGCTGAGGCTATGAAGTACGGTGTTGAGCATTTAAGACGCAACCGAGGCAGATGCATGGGCGCACTGTATTGGCAGCTTAACGATATTTGGCCCGTAGCCTCCTGGTCAAGCATTGACTACTACGGAAGGTTCAAGGCTCTGCACTACTATGCAAAGCGTTTCTTCTCGCCTGTGCTCATCTCCTGCAACGAAATAGGTGAAACCACTACACGCCCCTTCGTTATTATGGAGCCCGACTATTACGATTACGAAACGAAGGCAACCCCGTCCATAACCAATGATACGCTAAATGAAGTCAAGGGAACGGTGAACGCCTACTTAAGATCAAGCGACGGCAATATAATCAGCTCACAGAGCTACGACGTAACCGTACCGCCGATGTCGGTGCTTACTCTTGAGGAAACCGACTTTAAGAAGACCGACGTTCTTAACAACTACTACTCATACGAGCTTGTAGTAGACGGAGAGGTTGTCTCTGACGGAACGGTGCTCTTTACCGCGCCTAAGCACTTCAAGTTCAAGGATCCCGAGCTGTCATGCAGAATTGAGGACAACGAAATAGTCGTATCCGCCAAAAATTACGCCAAAAACGTAGAGATATACTCGGATGAATGCGACTTTATCCTCTCGGACAATTTCTTTGATATGAACGGCGGAGAAAAGCGCGTAAAAATCATCAAGGGTACTCCCACCGCAATAAAACTCAGAAGCGTTTATGACATAAAATAATCAATAAACAAAAAGGGTATGGACCTGTGCCATACCCTTTATATTTTCATCAAATCTCAATATTCCTCAATAAGTGAGAGTGTAAGCGAGGTAGATGCCTTGGTCGCAATGGGCAAAAACGTGGGATAATCCATACACGCATCCCCGTCTGCAGAGTCGGAAATCGCTCTGACAACCATACAAGGCGTATCGTTAACAAATGCCGTATGGGCAATTGCACCGCCCTCCATTTCACACGCCACCGCTCCGAATCTCTCGGTTATAACATCCTTATCGCTCTTATCCGATATGAACTTATCGCCCGTGGCAACAGTACCGACAAGGTAGCTTATTCCAAGCTTTTTTGCGGAAGCGACGAGTATTTCTCTCGCTCTTATATCGGTGTCAAAGTACACACGGTTAATACCCGATATGAGTCCTACGGGATCACCTATCGGTGAGGTATCCATATCGTGCTGCACAAGTCTATCGGCAAAAACAACCTCACACGGGCGCAGGCTCTTGTCCAGCGCACCCCCAACGCCCGAGTTAACTATCAATCGCGGTGAATACTTAATTATCATAGCCTCGGCGCAAATAGCGGCAAACACCTTACCGACTCCGCATTTAGCTACGACAACCCTCTTTCCGTACAGTTCTCCGAGATTAAAGGTTATACCTCCGACAATCTCCTCGGCCACCCCCTCAAGACGTGAAATTATTTCATTTACCTCGTCCTCGAGAGCTCCTATTACGCCTATATCTGCCTTGAAACTCATATTATTCCTCCGGATACTTAAAGTCGTTGATTTTATTATTCAGCGCATCGAGATAGCGGCGCGCCTCGGCCTTAGCAGAGGACAAGTCAAGGTTCTTATAATTTCCGCACTCCTCGCGGCGAGCACCGGGAACATCCCCTTCATATGCTATTATCCGTTCCAGAAGCTCCTTGACCACACCGAGAGTTTCCTCATTATCCGCATCTCTTACCAGTAAATAAAAGCCCGTCTGGCAGCCCATTGGCCCAAAATATATCACACGCTCCCCTATTGAGCTGTTACGTACATACGTAGCAAACAGATGCTCGAAGGTGTGCATAGCCACGTTTGACATATAGTCACCTCCACTATTATTCGGAACTCTTGTTCTCATATCATAGGTCGTAATGTCACCGTCAATGCGCGATACGTAAATCCCCTCGGTAATATAGTCGTGATTTACCGAAAATGATGCTATACGTGTTAATTTATCCATTTCTTTTTCCTTTTCTCAAATGGGGCTGCGACGTGCGCAGCCCCATATCAGTATACCTATTTGTTCCTTGCGTATCAGAACTTAAGTCTTTCGCAAATATAACTCTTTACCTCGCCGGTGGGAATACGAACCTGCTCCATTGTATCTCTGTCACGTACGGTTACGCATCCGTCGTTCTCCGTGTCAAAGTCATAAGTAATGCAGAAGGGTGTGCCTATCTCGTCCTCACGGCGATATCTCTTACCGATAGAGCCTGTCTCATCAAAATCACACGCAAATTCCTTTGAAAGCTCGTCATAAAGCTCAAGTGCCTTGTCAGAGAGCTTCTTGGAAAGAGGAAGCACCGCCGCCTTTACGGGTGCAAGTGCGGGATGGAGATGGAGAACAACTCTTACGTCACCCTCTCCGATAGTTTCCTCATCATATGCATCAACAAGGAATGCGAGTGCAACTCTGTCTGCACCGAGCGAGGGCTCTACTACGTAAGGAATGTAATGCTCGTTAGTCTCAGGGTCAAAGTACGTCATATCCTTGCCTGAGTGCTCCTGATGCTGACCGAGGTCATAATCTGTTCTGTCAGCAATGCCCCAAAGCTCGCCCCAGCCGAACGGGAACAAGAACTCGAAGTCCGTAGTAGCCTTGGAATAGAAGCAGAGCTCCTCCGCATCGTGATCGCGGAGTCTGAGGTTCTCCTCTCTCATACCAAGGTTAAGAAGCCACTGGTGGCAGAAATTCTTCCAATATGCAAACCACTCAAGGTCTGTACCGGGCTTGCAGAAGAATTCAAGCTCCATCTGCTCAAACTCACGGGTACGGAAGGTAAAGTTACCGGGAGTAATCTCGTTTCTGAACGATTTACCTATCTGCGCCACGCCAAACGGAAGCTTTCTTCTCGTTGAACGCTGAACAGATGAAAAGTTTACGAAAATACCCTGCGCCGTCTCGGGACGAAGGTAAACCGTATTTGTTGAATCCTCTGTTACACCTATAAAGGTCTTGAACATGAGGTTGAACTTCTTTATATCCGCAAAATCCTTGCCGCCGCATATGGGACATACAATTCCCTTATCCTTAATGTATGCAGCCATCTCATCAAAGCTCCAGGATGCGGGGTTATCGTCAAGGCCGTTTGCAAATGCGTAATCCTCAATCAGCTTGTCCGCTCTGTGACGTGCCTTACAGCCCTTACAGTCCATAAGGGGATCGGAGAATCCACCTACATGTCCTGATGCTACCCATGTCTGAGGATTCATTATGATAGCAGAATCAAGGCCTACGTTATATCTCGACTCCTGTACAAACTTCTGCCACCACGCCTTCTTAACGTTGTTCTTGAACTCAACGCCAAGAGGACCGTAGTCCCATGAATTTGCAAGACCGCCGTATATTTCACTGCCGGGGAAAATAAAGCCTCGTGTCTTACACAATGCTACAATCTTGTCCATCGTTTTTTTGCTGTTTTCCATTTTAATATCTCCAATTGTACATAATTATTTGCATTTTAATGGTTTAGCGTAAATAATTCCGCCTTTATGATATTCCGGTATAACGGATAACATTTCGCCGTGCAGCCCGTCAGGAGCCGCTACTCGCACCTCGGCAAAGCCGTCGGAATGAGCACTGTAATAGCCGCCGTCATAGGTCTCAAGGATTACCGAAAGTTCCTCCCTGCTTGCAACTATCTCGGAAAGGACCTCGTCGCGCACCTCATTTTTAACTCTTATCAGCTCGCGCGATCTCTGCTTCTTCACAGTCTCATCAACCTGATCGGGGTATGATGCCGCAGGAGTTGCGTGACGGCGTGAATATGCAAAGACGTGGGCGTCAATAAACCGAGCCCGCTTTACAAAATCCACAGTTTCAAGGAAATCCTCATCCGTCTCGCCGGGGAATCCCACCATAACGTCTGTGGTAAACTGCGATCCGTGTATATTTTCCCGTATATAATCTATGTTTTCAAGTGCCATGCGACGATTATATCTGCGCTTCATAGCTCTTAAAATTTTATCTGATCCGCTCTGAAGGGATAAATGGAAATGCGGTGCAAGAATTTTAGCATCCTTTACCTTATCCACAAATCTTTTTCCTATCAGCTCCGGTGCCAGTGATCCAAGTCTTAGTCTTTCGCAGCTGCCGCGTCTGTCAAGCTCCAGTATAAGATCCGCAAGGTCATACTCATGGTCAAAATCCGCTCCGTATGATCCTGTTTCTATGCCCGTGAGCACGATCTCACGTGTGCCATTCTTATACAGTGCCTCAACCTCTCGTATGACGTCGTCGCTCGCCTTTGACCGTACTCTGCCGCGAGCAGAGGAAATGGCGCAGTAGGTACACTTCGACTCACAGCCGTCCTCAATCTTCACGTAGGCTCTGGTCCTCGGTGCGCGTGTGATCGTCATTTTTTCAAACTCCGCATTATCAAGATCCGTAACCGATACGTACGCCTCCTCTTTCCTTTTATCGAGGAAAGAAATCACACTCCCCACCACGTCGAGCTTCTTATCAGTGCCCATTACGATGTCCACGCCGCAAATACGCGCCACCTCCTCGGGTGAGCGCTGACTGTAACAGCCTACAACCGCCACAACCGCGTGTGGATTTGCAGATATGGCGCGTCTGATGATCTGGCGCGACTTTCTGTCACTCTCGGCGGTAACCGTGCAAGTGTTTATGACGTAAGCGTCGCACACCTCGTTAAACGGATTAATAACAAATCCGCGTTTCTCAAACGCCTCTCCGATAGCCTCGGTCTCATATTGCGAAACCTTGCATCCGAGCGTGTATAATCCTACGGTTCTCATTATTCTCCGCTGTATACCTCGGGCTTGAGAACTCCCACGTATGGCAATGCGCGATAGTTCTCGTTGTAATCAAGTCCGTAGCCTATAACGAACTCATCGGGTATCTCTATTCCCACGTAATCGGGAACGAATTCCACTCTGCGGCGCACGGGCTTATCAAGAAGCGTACAGGTACGCACGCTCTTTGCTCCCTTGCCGATAAGATATTTCGTAAGATATGTAAGGGTAACACCGCTGTCAACAATGTCCTCAACTATGAGAATATCGCACTTATCGAGATCCGGACGTATGAGATCAAGATGAATATTAACGGTGCCTGTGGTAACCGTACCTGCTCCGTATGAAGAAACCTTCATGCAATCAATCTCCACGGGTACGGTGATCTTCTTCATAAGATCGCCCATGAACACGATTGATCCCTTGAGAATACATACGAGTATCAGTCTTTTGTCGGGTGAAGCATAATCTCTGTCTATTTCCTTTGCTATCCTTGTGGTTATAGCATCAATCTGCTCCTCGGAAACCAAAATTTTCGCAACGTCCTTATTCATTTTTACACATCCTCCGTCGATATACAAACACTTGGGCATTATAAACTTTATACCGATATTTTAGCAGAAAGGCAAGGAATTGTCAATACAATAAGTCATAATATTCGCGCATAGAGAAAATATTTAAAAATTCTCTTGACATTTGCGCTTCGGTAAGTTATAATATATCGTGCGTTAGTATGAATACGCGCTTTTAGATGTTAAATCAACAACGAAGGAGGTGCTTGTCATGAAGAGAACATATCAGCCTAAGAAAAGACAGAGAAACAAAGAGCATGGTTTCAGAAAAAGAATGGCAACCGCAAACGGTAGAAAAGTTCTTAAGAGAAGACGCGCCAAAGGAAGAGCTAAGCTCACCTATTAATTGAATGTGGCGTAGCCGCACATCATGGGTCACGCAAAGTGACAGTCGCACAGATGCGACATACAAAACCTCCGATAAAACGCCGCTTGCGAATTTTATCGGGGTTTTTGTTTAGATGGAGATAATATGAAATTCAGAGCAATATGTGAAAACCACTTATTTTCAAAGGCGTATTCAAAGGGCAAAAGAGCAGTGACATCGGCTCTTGCAGTATATGTTCTGCCCGATTACCAGGCACGCCGCCTGGCAAAGTCGCATCCACAAAAAAAGGTCGTCAACAGAATAGGCTTGACGACGTCAAAATCACTTGGCGGCGCAGTAGTGCGCAGCCGTGCAAGAAGAGTTCTTCGCGAGGGACTCAGACTTCTTGAAAAGGACAGACCACTGAAGGTCGGATTCCTTATAGTAATTGCGGCAAGACACGCCGCCACCACTGCGAAGAGCACAGAGATACGGCATCAGCTTGAGGATGCCTTCACAAAGCTCGGCATGTTTGAAAAATAATATGAAGTACGTAATGATATGGCTTATCGGCCTTTACCGTAAGTTTATCTCTCCAATTAAACCGCCCTGCTGCAGGTTCACACCGACCTGCTCTGCCTATGCTATTGAAGCATTTAGAAAACGTGGTTTTTTCATCGGATTTATATTAACCGTGTGGAGAATTCTCCGTTGCAATCCTTTTTGCAAGGGTGGATATGATCCCGTACCCGAAAAGGGACTGAGAAATCCGAAAAATGCAGGAAATACGGAGACGTCAGACAAGCATCACGCCGACACAAACATTCAAGAACAAGAAAAGGAAAAGTAATTATGTTAGATTGGCTTTACAGATTCCTGGGTTCAATGCTTTCATTCTTTGAGAGCTTCACAGGAAGCTATGCGATAGCACTTTTGTTCTACGCTTTAATCTTCAAAATAGTATTCCTTCCCTTCTCTATTAAGCAACAGAAAAACCAGATAGCAATGGCAAAGCTCACTCCCAAGATTGAGCTTATCAAGGCCAAGTACAAGGGAAGAACAGATCAGCCTACAATGCAGAAGCAGCAGGAAGAGATCATGGAGCTGCAGAAAAAGGAAGGCTATAGCCCTCTTTCCGGATGTCTGCCCCTCCTCATCCAGCTTCCTCTTATCATGCTTCTTTATACAGTTATTCAGAGTCCCCTTTCCTACATTGCAAAGCCCACCGAGGCGGTTAATCTCTACAACGATCAGGTTGCGCAGCAGGTGGAAATTGAAGATAAGACTCTCGAGAGTCTTTACGGCGGCAGCAAGGCGGATATGAAGGATATTGCCCTTCTTATCTACAAGGATCCCCTCATTAACCGCAACTACGATGCTAAAAAGCACAAGGATACTCCCCTTAACGAGATAACAGAGGTCGCAAGAGGTGAAGAAATCGACACCATTAACGACATCAACAAGTTTATTGAAGATAAGGACGGTTACTGTGTCGAGGAAAATATCGACACCAAGGAAGAGAGAATTGCATACGTAGAGGCCTACGGTATAGACCTTGATACCATGCCTAACTTCTACGTATTCGGCGTCAACCTCGCCGAGACTCCTTCCCTTAAGAACTTCTCTATTCTCTGCATAATTCCCATTCTTGCGGCAGTTTCCTCATGGCTCTCCATGTGGCTCACACGTAAGATGACGGGCAATAACGGTATGCAGCAGGGTCAGGACAAGCAGTCACAGATGTCCATGAAGATGATGGACCTCATGATGCCCCTTATGACCTTGTTCATCGCTTTCGGATTCTCCGGCATGCTCGGCCTGTACTGGATCTATCAGTCAGGACTCGGACTCTTGCAATCGTTCATTCTTTGCAAGGTTATGCCCATGCCTAAGTTTACCGAAGAGGAGATAAAGGCAATACACAAGGCACAGAAGGAAGCCGAGAAGGAACAGAAAAACGCGGCAAAGGGACAGGCGAAGCACCGTTCCCTCCACTACATCGACGATGATGACTACGACATTCTTCCCGACGCACCCCAGAACGAGGAGAAGAGCGGAAAGAATACGTTCAGCGGTGACGTACCGCAGATTAAAGACTGACATCCGGATATACCGAAAGAAAGGTTTATAAAATGATAAAGGAAATAGTAGCAACAGGCAAGGACGTTGCGGAAGCGCAGGCAACTGCCAGACAGCTTCTCGGAGCGAGCGAGCTTGATGACGTAAAATTTGAAATAATATACCTTGGTAGAAAAGGTTTTATGGGCTTTGGAGCAAAGCCCGCACAGGTAAAGGCGTCTATCGAAATTCCCGACAAAGAGGAACGACGTCAAAGACACGAGCGTAAGAAGGACAGACCTCAGAGAAGTGAGCAGAACAAGCCTAAGGATACAGAGCCTAAGGCAGAGACTACAGAAAAGGACGCGGCTACCGACTCCTCTCAGAATACTGTTCAGAAGCCCAAGAAGAAAAAGCATAAGAAAAAGCCCCACACCGAGAACAGAGAGAACCAGGAATCGAATCAGGAATCCAAGCCCAAGAGCCAGGTTATTCCCGAGTGCGAGCTCAAGTTTGAGCGCAGAGAGGTTGCAGAGGGGGAGGATCTCTCCTACGACTTCATCAGAACTGTTATTCTTGACATAGGACTTAATGCGACCGCAGAGCTTTACTCCTGTGATGACGGCACAAGAAGAATCACCATTAAGGGCGAGGATGCATCCACCCTTATAGGTCACCACGGTGATACCCTTGATGCTCTGCAGTATCTTGCAAATCTCGCATCCGCAAAGAAGAATTCCAAGGGTGAGAAGGACAAGAGCAGAGTTACCCTTGACATCGAGGGATACAGAGCAAAGAGAGAGGAAACACTCAGAGCACTTGCTCGCAGAATGGCGGCAAAGGCTATAAAGAACAGAAGAAGCGTTATGCTCGAGCCCATGAGCGCATACGAGAGAAGAATCATTCACTCCGAAATTCAGGGCATCAAGGGCGTTTCCACCAACTCTATCGGCTCCGACAACAACCGTAAGATAGTAATATTCCTCACGGATAAGAAGCCTAAGGGCATCTTTGAGGAAGAGAAAAAGACTCCCTTGAGTGAAGAATTCGCTCCCACAGAGGACGAGGTCAGCATCGACGAGATCGAGACCGTAGTTACCGCCGACAGCAGCGAATCAGATGCCGGTGAAACTGTTCTTCTTCAGCAGACCTTTCCCGATGAGTCCGAGGCGGTAGAAGAAAGCCTTGACGACAGCGATATCAAATAAGCAATGCACGGGAACGTAATTGCAGCAATTTCAACCCCACCCGGCAAGGGTGGGGTTGCCGTTATACGTGTCAGTGGTGACGGTGCCATAGATGTCGCGGAGCGCGTATTCTTCCCCATCTCGGGCAAGAGCATCGAAAGTTACCCCGACAGAACACAGATATACGGATATATAAAATATAATAATGAATACATTGACGACGGTATGCTTACCGTATTCAGAGGACCGAGATCATACACGGGCGAGGATACGGTAGAAATTAGCTGTCACGGTGGAATACTCATCACGGCTACCGTGCTTGAAGCACTGTTCGCTGCCGGGGCAGTACCTGCAGAAGCAGGAGAATTTACACGCAGGGCATTCATCAACGGCAAGCTCTCGCTTAGCGAGGCAGAGGCAATAGGCACTCTGCTTGAGGCAAGCACACATGAGCAGATCCGTCTGTCCGCATCCGACTCGCGAGCAAGACTTAACGAAGCCACCGAGGCTATACGCTATGACATAACGGACGTTATGAGCTCAATATACGCACGTATAGATTATCCTGACGAGGACCTTGGAGAATTCACCGACTCGGAGTGCCGCGAAAGGCTGCTAGCTATCAAGGAAAAGGTGAAGAGCCTTATGGATACCTACCGGACAGGACATGCCATAAACGAGGGAATTTCAGCCGTTATATGCGGCAAGCCAAACGTAGGTAAGAGCACCCTATACAATCTCATTGTGGGCGAGGATGCGGCAATCGTAACCGATATAGCAGGTACAACACGCGACGTGCTCGAAAAAACTGTATCGCTCGGACGTGTACTCATAAAAATAGCAGATACGGCCGGACTAAGACAGAATAATGCAGTCGATGTCGTGGAGAAAATCGGAATAGAAAGAACAGTCGGAAGAATTGCATCGGCAGAGCTTATACTTGCCATGTTTGATCTTTCAAGACCGTTTGACGATGAGGACCGTGAGCTGATAGAACAGCTTTCAGTCTCCCATGCACACAAGATATGTATCCTCAACAAACACGACACGGGTACCGTCTCCTTTGACAGAAGCCTTGTACAAACGAGCGTATTTGATGAGATTATAGAAATATCGGCTCGCGATATGGAGGATGATGCCAGAAGACGTTTAACCGAGCTTATCAACCGTCTTTTCACCGATGAGAAGATAGCGTGCGGGCATGAGGCGATTGTATCCTCGGCGCGCCAGCATGCGGCGTTGCTTAGAGCCTACGGTTTTATAAACACGGCAATCGATGCATACGATATCGGACTGCCCGCTGATGCGGCATCCTCTGACATAGAGATGGCCCTCGGAGCTATTGCGGAGCTTGACGGGCGCGGTGTTACCGAGAGTGTGGTAACTGATATTTTTGCTAAATTCTGTGTTGGTAAGTGATCCTCTCATAGCTTGTAGCTCTCCACAGCTTGTACCTCACTGCAAGCCCTCGGCGTTATCAGACTGATATTCCGCTCTCTGCTCCATCTGACAAATATTCCGAGCAGTATTGAGAGTATCGTTACCATTAAAACTCCAAAAACCTTTTTCATAATTCCTCCACAATGTGATATATATACTATTATGGCTGAATAATGTAAAAACATACTGATAGATAGAATATGGAAAGTAAAAGATTTACAAAAAACGACAGCGGATTTATTTGCCGTAATTGCGGCAAGGAGGTACTGCCTCTCGGCTACACCTCAAGAAATCATTGTCCCTTCTGCCTCTGTTCTCTGCACGTTGATATAAACCCCGGCGACAGAGCTAACACGTGCGGCGGAATACTTCGCCCCATAAAAGCGGAGCCGGATACCAAGCGCGGTTACGTAATAATTCACAAATGTGACAGATGCGGTGCCGTGGTAAGAAACAAGGCGGCACACGAGGCAAAGGTTCAGCCGGACGATACCGCGCTGATAATAAAGCTCACGGCAGGATTGCAATAATCCGTCGCGGAAAAAGAACAGATAAATAGGACGCCATCAAGCATCTGGCTTTGGTCCGTGGCGGATTATCCTGCTTATCTGTTCTTTTTTGTCTTAAAACATTTTATTTTATATTGACTTTATCTTTCTTTTGTGATAAACTCTTGACGAGCTGAAATTATGCGGAGGTGTTCGACATGAACAAGGTAAATGACCCTTACAAAAAAAGTCGTGTTTTATATATAATTTCCGCCACTCTTGAGTATTTTATATCAATACTTACGGGCACTGCATATCTTGCAAAAATAGCAGGCTCTGTGGGAATATCCGACGGCACGATAGGAGTACTTAGCTCATTCGTTTCTCTCGGATGCGCATTCCAGATAGTTTCAATCGCCATGCGCACCGATAAGCCGGTAAAAAGAACCGTAACGGTTATAAATCTTATAAACCAGCTATGCTTTACCCTGCTCTACGTCATACCCGTGGTGAATTTGTCAAGGAATGTTAAGACTATTGTATTCATTGTCTTGCTCCTTCTCGGCAACATTCTTCTGAACGTTCCGTTCTCACCGAAGGTTGTGTGGTCAAGAACGCTGATACCTGACAACAAGCGCGGCATATTCTCTGCAAGCTGCGAGATGACGTCGCTAATTTCCGGTATGATATTTACTATCCTTACAGGAAGATTGATAGACCGCTTCGAGGAGGCGGGAAATCAGACGGCAGCTTTCTCGGTATGCGCGATAGTATTGCTCGTAATTACCGTATCACACGCCCTGTGTCTGTTATTTATGCGCGAGGATAAGCGTACGTCGGATAGTGATAACGATAAGCTTTGGGAAAGACTACGCCGTGCAATTACCAACAAAACAACAATTACCCTCATACCCGTGTTTGTTTTATGGAACATAGCACTATACATAACCACTCCCTTCTTCGGCACGTATCAGATTAACGACCTCGGACTGAATATGACTGTCATCTCGTTGATTTCAACCGCATATTCCATAATCCGAACAATAGTGTCTGCGCCTATCGGTATTCTCGGCGACAAGAAATCCTTCATACTGTCAACGACTCTGGCACTTTGTGCGATGACGGTAGGACTTGCCGTCAACTGTATCGGCGGAGTCGCCTCTCACGTTATATTCTACGTTATGTACGCTATAACGATGGCAGGAATGAACAACGGCATTATGAACCTTATTTTCGACTATGTTCCCCACTCTGATCGGTCGGGCTCTGTATCTATTCTTTACACGATAGGCGGCTTGGTTGGATTTTTAGCCACCCTCGCAGTAAAGCCGCTCGTTGATATAGTACAGGCAAACGGCAACCGCATCTGGTTTATGGAGCACGTATACGCCCAGCAAATCCTATCGGCAATCGGAGCAATATTTACGATAGCGCTGATAACATATATCAATCTGGTTGTTAAAAAACTTGATAAGGTAAACACCAAATAAAAAAACGCTTACAGTGCGATAAGAGCCGTACTGTAAGCGTTTTCTTTGTCTATCGTTTTTATCCTTTATTACTTTCTGAGAATTACAAATATAACAATAGCTGACACAAGCAGAGTAACCGCAACTGACAGTATTATTATAGTATCCCTGGGTGATGCCTTATCGCCCTTATTGATTGACGGTGCAGCGAGTCCTATTCGTCTTATGAGCTTGGAAATAGGCTTATATACTATCATCACCAGAGCACTGTTCATAAGTGCCTTAGCAATGTTAAATGGCAAAAGCATAGTAGGTATCAACGCCTTAACCTGTTCGACGTTTACACCCATGTAAAGCGGCGTGATAAGAAGATTTGCTACCATCATCACCGCAACGTATACACCCGATGCCGCACCGAGTGAGATAAGTGCTCCCGAAAGATTGCGCTTATACTTATATATAATAGAAGCGGTGAGAGTAAAGCTCAGTGTTGAAACAAGGTCCATAAGCGCGCCGTAAGGACCGGTATTGCCTACCGATATGGCTTCAAGAAGCGTGGTAATTATAGACATGGCTACTGCTGATATCGGACCGTAAATGAATGATGCAATCGTTATTATAGCATCCTTGGCATCAAACGTGAGAAATCCCACGGGTATATTGGTAACCAGTGATACCGCAAAGGCAAGGGCTGAAAAAGCCGCTATGCCGGTTATCATTTTTGTTGTGTTTGAAATGTTAGTTTGATTTTTCATTTTATACCTGCTTTCTTTAATTCCGAAGCGTTTGCTCCAAATATAGGTAAAAAGAAAAACTCATAAAGGCACAAAACCCCTATGAGGAAAAGAGAAGATATCAATATTACATCTGTTGAATACAAATCTCTTTTTTCATCCGGACTATAACCGTCGGTAGAGGATTCGACCTCTTCTGGAGCTTTAGCTCCTCGCAGACTTGTCGCATTAGCGCTTCACTGCCGATATGGATTTTCACCATTCCCCAAAGAAATTGTAGGATATTTAATTTTTATATTGCCCGGCGCGAACGCCGGGCAATAATTATTAGCTTATAATTCGGTCTGAATCAGAAACTCTGAATTAGAGAATCTCGGAAACAACGCCGGAACCTACGGTTCTACCACCCTCACGGATAGCGAAACGAAGACCCTTCTCACAAGCGATGGGGCTGATAAGCTCAACGTTCATGTTAACGTTATCGCCGGGACGGCACATCTCAACATCCTCGGGAAGAGTGATGATACCGGTAACGTCGGTAGTTCTGAAGTAGAACTGAGGTCTGTAACCGGAGAAGAAGGGCTTGGAACGGCCGCCTTCCTTCTCAGTAAGAACGTAAACCTGACCGACGAACTTGGTCTCGG
>JAZNHE010000030.1:0-16904 GCA_045576795.1 Eubacteriales bacterium
GGGCTTCAAGGGTTCTAAGAAGTCTACTCCTTACGCAGCGCAGATGGCAGCAGAGCACGCTGCAAAGATCGCTGTTGACAACGGCATGAAGACCGTTGAGGTTCTCGTAAGAGGTCCCGGAGCAGGTAGAGAGTCCGCAATCCGCGCTCTTGCAACTGCAGGCCTCGAAATCACAATGATTAAGGATGTTACACCCATTCCTCACAATGGTTGTCGTCCTCCTAAGCGCAGACGCGTTTAATCAAAAGGGAGGTAATTGAAAAATGGCTAGATATACAGGTCCTAACTGTAAAATGTGCCGCCGTGAGGGTGTAAAGCTCTACCTCAAGGGTGAGAGATGTACCAACGGCAAGTGCGCCCTTGATAACAGAAAGACAGCTCCCGGTCAGCACGGTGCAGCTCGTAAGAAGGTCGGTGAGTACGGCAAGCAGCTTCGTGAGAAGCAGAAGGCAAGACGTTACTACGGCGTTCTTGAGGGTCAGTTCAAGCACTACTATGAACTTGCTGAAAAGATGGAAGGTATCACCGGTGAGAACCTTCTCGTTCTTCTTGAGAGAAGACTTGACAACGTAGTTTACAGAATGGGTATGGCAGCATCCAGAAAGGAAGCTCGTCAGCTTGTTCTCCACGCTCACTTCACCCTTAATGGCAAGAAGGTTACTATTCCTTCTCTCCTTGTTAAGGCAGGTGACGTTATCGCTGTTAAGGAAACCAGCAAGGAAAGCGTAAAGATTCAAGCACTCTGCGATGGTATGGCTACCGCCGTAACACCCAAGTGGCTTGAGAATGATGCAGCAAATCATGCAACCAAGGTTGTTGCTCTTCCCCATAGAGAAGACATCGACTTCGAGTTTGAGGAGCAGCTCATCGTCGAACTCTATTCCAAGTAATCCCTCCGATGCCGTGCGTAATAAATATGAAAGCACAAGGTTGTTTTCATATTTTGCGCCTGCGGTTTAAGGTATTTATTAGAAGTTTAAAATCAAATAAACACAGGAGGTTATTGTTAAGATGAAAGAAATGGAGAAATTTAATATAACCGCTACCGACTTGACAGAGGATGGTAGAGAAGCAGTCTTCGTTGTTGAGCCCCTTGTTTCGGGCTACGGCATCACGATAGGCAACTCGCTTCGTAGAGTTCTTCTTTCAACAATACCCGGTTATGCGGCTACCAGCATCAGAATTGATGGTGTATTGCACGAAATTTCTGCTTGCAATGGTGTAAAAGAAGATGTTCCTGAGATCGTTCTTAACGTAAAGGGAATCGTAGCTAAGCTTTACAGCGCAGAGTCCAAGACCGTTACTATTGACGTTACAGGCCCTTGCAATGTTACTGCAGGCGATATTACACCCGATGCTGAGGTTGAAATTCTCAACCCCGACCATCACATTTGCACAGTAAGTGAGAATGCTCGTTTCTATATGGAAATTACGTTTGATAAGGGACGTGGATACCACCTCTCCGAGGCAAACAAGCAGAACTATCTCGCTACAACAGGTGTTAACGTTGGTGCTCCTATCGGTCTTATCTTCATTGATTCTATATTCACACCTGTTTACAAGGTTGAATTCAATGTAGAAAACACCCGTGTAGGAAATATCACGGATTATGACAAACTTACCATAAAGGTTCTTACAAACGGTACGATAACGGCTAAGGAAGCGGTTTCACTCGCTGCCAAGGTTCTCAACGATCACCTTAAACTCTTCATCGATATGTCTGACGAGGCAAAGAATGCCGAGACACTTGTCGAGAGACCTGAAGTTAAGAAGGAAAAAGTCCTGGAGATGACCATTGAGGAGCTTGACCTGTCTGTTCGTAGCTTCAACTGCTTGAAGCGTGCGGGCATCGACACAGTTGAGGATTTGATAAACCGTACCGAGGAAGATATGATTAAGGTTCGTAACCTTGGTCGTAAGTCCCTTGAGGAAGTTATCCAAAAGCTTAGTTCTTTGGGCCTCAGCCTGAAGAAAGACGAAGAATAATTAGGAGGACATAACACAATGAGAAAGCTTGGCAGAACAACTGCGCAGCGTAAGGCTATGCTCAGAGGTATGGTAACTCTTCTTCTTGAATGTGGTAAGATTGAGACCACATATACCAGAGCTCAGGAAGTATCCGCTAAGGCGGATGAAATGATCACACTCGGTAAGAAGGGTGGTCTTGCAAACTATCGCTTGGCTCTTGAGTACATCACCAAGGAAGATGTTGCTAAGAAGGTATTTTCCACTCTTGCACCTCAGTATGCTGAGGTAAACGGTGGTTATACTCAGATTCTTAAGATGGGTCCCCGTCGTGGCGATGGCGCAGAGATGGCTATCGTTAGACTCGCTGCGGTTCCCGTAGCAGAGACTTCTGAGAAGTAATTAAAATATAGCTCGCCAATCCGGCAGCAACAATAAAAAGGTGTGCGTAATGCACACCTTTTCTTTTACATATAAAAAGTCTACCGATCGCTCGGTAGACTTTTTTGTTTGTTTTTGCTAACTATCGGTTAGCAAAACAGCGCTAAATTATTCGCTAACTTCCCATTCACAAATGAAATAAATTGTGTAGAATGGCACAAGATCGTTCCATTTTCCTGTTTGTGTAGAATTCATTTCACCGAAGAATTCGGTTCCATTGTCTGAATTGTTTGGTTCTCCGGGGAGCCAATTTGTATATTCAAATTCTTCATCCGTTACCCATTGCCATTTGTTGCCGTCGGAATAAGCACCTATCCAAACTCTTGAAGTAAATGACTTTGAACTCATATAGGATTGAATATAAGTTTGCTCATCCTCGCTCGTTATAGTGATAAGGTGTCCGCCGAGCTCTTCACAACGGGTATAAGCATCAAACCATGAAGATACCGTCACACTGGATATAAGATAGATGTGTCCGCTATAGAGTCCAGCTCCGCAGTGCTCGCAAGTAGTCATACCGGTTGTCTCGGTGAAGATGAAGCTGTGCTCAAGTTGAGGAAGAACTTCGGTTTCTTCATATCCGCAGTGCGTGCAGATTCTCCAGCGCTCACCGTCGTTAAAGCAAGTATTGAGCGTAGTGGTTTCCCATTCGGAGAATCTATGCTCGTCACATGTAAGATTAAGCTCCCATTCGCAGATAAAGCCAAAAGTATATCGATTATTATGATGAGCGGGTATATCGTTCCAGGTGCCTGCAATGCTATATTTTGCAGAGTAAACGTTCGTAAAGCATTCTATATTTTGCGTGCTGTCAGGCTGATTGGTATACCAGTTTGTATAACCAAACTCTTCGCCGGTTATCCATGTCCAGCCGCTTGTCTTTTTAATAGCACCTATCCAATACAATTCGGAAACGGCTGTTTCCATAAGATTTGTAATTATTGCTTGCTCTCTTGCCGATGTAATAGTGACGAGGTGACCGCCGAGTTCTTCGCACGCCTTATATGCCTTATACCAAGTACAATTCACTTCGATAGCTGCATACATACGTCCTTCAAAAATTCTAGCATCGCAAAGCTCACAATAATAGAGACCGGTTTCCTCATTTATAACGAAACTATGATCGAGAGGAGCTATATCGCGGCTTTCTGTTTCCTCACATGCAGTACATGATCTTGATTCTTCACCCGAGAAGAAGCAATCGGCTTCTTTAGTTGCGTACCATTCGTCCCAACTGTGTGATGCGGGTATGATTTCCTGTTTAATAATAACTTCCCGGCATGTGGTGCAGTGTGATCCCGCTGTAAGTCCGTCCTCGGTACACGTTGCCACAACTGCATTATCTATTACTTGTGTATGCCCAAGAGCTTTTACCGTTTCCTGCGCCATGGTAACCGTGTTGCATAAAGTGCAGTGTTTACCTTCTGTAAGACCTGTGTCGGTGCAGGTGGGGGCAACAGCTGCATCTGTAACCTCGGTATGCCCCTTTGCGGAAATTTCGGTCTGTGCTACTAACACCTCGTTACAGATAGAGCAGTGCTTGCCTTCCGTGAGTCCTTTTTCTGTACAGGTAGGCTCGACAGCTGAATCTATAACCTCTACGTGTGTGCATACCCCGTCCTGAGAATCCTGATCGTTATCGGTGTCATCGGTAACGTTGTCGTTGTTATCTGTGTTGCCTGTGTTTGTATTGCTGGTATCGCTGCCGTCATTATTAGTTAAGAAGCACGAACAAGCAAAGACCATAACCAAGATAAGACAGATAGCTAGTAGTGTCCTTTTGATCATTTTCTTTTCTCCTTTGATTTGTTTTCGGTTAAAAACAAAAAGTGCGCCAACCGAAGTTAGCGCACCGAAAAACGCAGAACTCCAATTGTCGCCAAACAAGTTGAAACAGAACGAGGGTAAACCCATACATATAATGTCTCGCGGAATCTGCATTTTTACCAAATTCAAAAAGACATTATAAAAGCATGACAAAAAAGGGTATAGTTCACCCATGGGCGCAAAAATACCTCGTTCGGAATATTCAACTTGTTTGGCATAACTATTGTAGCACATTTTTTTCGTTTTGTAAATAGTATATGTAAATAAAATGAGCGAAAAAGCATATCGCCTCTTCGCTCATATATGGCCGTGTTAAGTTTTTATATGTGTTATACTTCTTTTTCAAACTCAGTGATATCCTCTGCGAGGCCTACTACGTCCTCTACAGGCAGAGAGAACGCTATGCCCTGACCGGGCGTCTGTAATCCTACCGCCTTGTAGATAGCGTGGAGAATGCCTTCCTTGAGAGATGACTTTACGAGTATCATGACAACCTCTTTTTCCGGTTGTATCGCTATATTAAAAAGCTTCTCAGCCTCAGCGTTTGCTGTTCCTCGACCTCTGATAACTGTACCGCCCTTTGCTCCAAGATCTCTTGCGGCATCCATTACGTCATCGCTGAATCCGGAATTGACTATGCATATTATAACTTCATATTCGTATTTTTTCATATAAGACCTCCGTCATCTGCATTGCTGAGAAATTTATAAATAGCTACGCCTATCATGCTACTCATTGGCACAACGTATGCTATTCCTTTGCCGCCCTTTACCGTTTTGAATTTTTGATCCAAAGCGGATAATGCCTTTTTGCATTTGTCATCTCTGATTATACTTATAATTACCGATTTCTCGGAGTTATTTAGGCCAAGCAGACTTTTAATCCTCGTATCCGCTGTGCCGTTGGCCGCCAATATCACTTGCATGTTTATCTCATAATTCTGCAGTATATCAGCATAAAAATCCGCTTTGTCGCGGTTTACGACTGTGAATAACAGCTTAAGCTCGTGTGGCGCTGTCATAGCGGCAGAGCTTGCAACGCTTTTTTCATCGAACTTTTTTCTTTTTACCTTGTATGCTCTTGCCATACAGCCTCCTTACTTACATAAAATTAATTATCTGCTCGTCATCTGCACTGAGTATTTGCTTCATTGCCAGCTTTCTCTCGATCTTCTTTTTCATAACGGATCTGAAACCGAGCAGCTGAATTGTGATAAGGGGAGCCATAGCTACTATTGCCACTATTCCGAATGCATTCGACAGTATATTATCGGTTCCTCCGGGCAGTGCCGCACATACGCCCACTGCAAAGGGAAGTATGAAGCTTGACGTCAGAGGACCGGATGCAACGCCACCGGAGTCAAACGCGATAGCAGTGTATAACTTTGGAACAAAGAATGAGAGTCCCAGCGAAACAATATATCCGGGAATAAGATAGAAGAGTATATTAAAGTTGAAGAGAATTCTGACTACGGAGAGGCATATTGCGAGTCCAACGCCTATGCACAACGCTATTGCCATGGATCTTCTGCTTACCGTACCTTCTGTGATCTCCTCTACCTGCTTATTAAGAACTTGCACTGCCGGCTCCGCAAGCACGACTACCATACCCATTATAAGGCTCACAATGATAGCTACAGCCTTGTTTTCTGCAAGCTGTGCCCCGAGCTTATAACCGATTGGCATAAATCCTAACTTTACGGCGGAGAGGAATATAACAAGCCCTATAAATGTATATATTATGCCGATTGTGATCTGTATCAGCTTGCTCCTCGAGAGCTTTAATACGACGATTTGTAACGCTGCAAAGAAGACGATAATAAGTCCTAAGGCAATAGCGACCTCTTTGCTTGTTATAAGAATCGTTTTCACTATATAACCTATATCCGTGTGCAGTAAGTACTGTGATAAGTCATAGGTAGGCATTTCACCTGTTACGGTGCAACCGAGTATAAGTACTGCAAGAATCGGTCCCACCGAGCAGAGCGCAATAAGACCGAAGGAGTTCTCGCTTGAGTCCTTGCCTCCGAGAGTTGTTGCTATTCCTACACCGAGAGCCATTATGAACGGCACCGTTATAGGACCGGTGGTAACACCACCCGAATCAAATGCCATGGGGATAAGGTTGCTGTTTCCGCTTTCTATCAATACGGCAGCTACCGCAAACATGAGCATATAGAAGAACATTAATATGCTTGAGAGCGACTTTCTTGTAAGAATTTTAATGATAGCGATAACAAGGAGAAGCGCTACTCCTACTCCTACCGTGATTATCAATGCGGTGGAATTTATTATGTTTGATACCTGGTTTGCAAGGACAGTAAGGTCGGGCTCGGCTACCGTTATCAATATACCCATGGTAAAGCACACCCCGAGAAGTAAGAATAGGCTGCGTAGCTTTATAAGTCCTGATCCTATATGTTCACCCATTGGAGTCATAGCAAGGTTGGCGCCTATGTTGAAGAATGCTATACCTATTATCAAGAATATAGCGGATACAACGAATACTACTATTTCATTAATGGAAAAGCTCGTTAATGAGGTTAAATTTATGATGAGAACTATTAATATTATCGGAAAAACCGACACGGTAGCCTCTTTTAGCTTTTTCCAAAGTGTAGAATTCATAACTCAGGCCCTCCTTTCTGAATAACTCAAATCATTATAACACATATTATTATAAAAGTCAAATTCTAAATATATAAAAAGTGTTAAAAATACGGAAAGTGATATAAAATCTCACTTTCCGTATTTTTTAGTGTATGGTGTTGATATGGTGTACGCTTATCTATGTCCCGTGCTTTTCTTTTAACAGCCTTACGTTTTCTTCTACGCGAGCTTTTCTCAGCGGATACCAGAATGTGAGTATCAGTCCGAGCAGGGCAAATCCCAATGCCGGAACCAATGTGGAAATATCATATACTCCATCAAGCACCGCTGAATCAAAGGCGGTGTTATCTGAATATCCGATAGCTGACAGGAGAGCACCCGTGAGTCCTGCCGACGCTGCTTGTCCAAGCTTTCTTGCAAAGGAGTATAGGGCGTATATTGATCCGTCCTCGCGGATTCCGTTCTTTATCTCCGAATCGTCTATTACGTCTGTTATAAGTGCCCAGTTAACCATTGCAAACACTCCAAGTCCTAACCAACTTATATAATTAACTAATACGTAAATCCATACGTTTTCTGGTCTAAATATAAACAAAAGTATACAGATTAACGCTGAAACGAAGCTTGAAGCCGCACTTATTTCTGCCTTGCCAAACTTTTTTGATAGCGGTTTTGCAATGATTGCGGCAATGATCATACCTGCCAGCATCGCAAACGTGGAGGCGGATTGAGCGGTAACGTTTCCGTAATAATTCGGATAAATATAGTTTGACATTGATTGCATAGTCAGCTGCGCCAAAAGCATAACTATCGATGCTACTATGATAGAAACGAGAGCTCTGTTCTTTACTGCATTTCTAAGAAGCGTAAACACACTTGGTTGTTTTTTTGCATCTGTGTCACTGACAACTCTCTCTGTGGTTAAGGAAAAGCAAACCAGATAGCATATAATTGATAGGATGGAAAATGCTCCTGCTATCATGGTGAATCTTGTCCCATTCAGTACGGTATTGTTTCCTACCTTATCATATGCGATTAACGGTACTCCGGCACCTACTATTACGCCTGCCAGCGTGCTTCCCATGGTTCTGAAGGTGGATAGCGATTGCCTGTCGTTTGGAGACGTAGAAATTGAGGATGCCATAGATCCGTAAGGAATGTTTATAGAGGTATAGAAGACGGATCCCCACAGTACGTATGTTACTATCAGCCAGGTTATTTTGAACCACATAGCGTAGTCGGCAAACGCGCTCTGATATATGAGAAACGATGATATCGCAACGGGAGCTGCCATCCTTCTTATCCATGGCTTGAACTTTCCATGCTTGGTAGTTGGAGCTCTATCACAAATTCTTCCCATGGTTACGTCTGTAAAAGCATCTATAAATCTTGCAAATGTTATGACCAATCCGACAATCCACGGAGCTATTCCCATAACATCCGTGTAAAATTTAAGCAAAAAACTCGATGATAATATAAAAGTAAAATCGTTTCCGAAATCACCGAATAAATATCCAAGCTTATCTCGGAATCCAAATGGCCGCGCGGCTCTCGTGTGCATATTTTTTCTCCGTGTTTTTGATATACGCTTATTTTGTCACTATTGCTAAAAACTAAACACGGATGTTGAGATTACAATTATTTGCCATTTATACACATGTGAAAGTTGACAAAAGCATCTTTCCGTTTTTGTTTATATATACAAAAAATGTCGTTGGTGTTGAATTATAGTATTTTATATGTTATAATACAATCACACTAAACATGTTGTAATATAAGTACACTAAAAATGTAGAAAGGTGGTCCGTTATGCCTAAAAGTATAAAAATACTTCTTCTGATGTCGCTTGTACTTATGACGATCGTGCTTCCTCTTGCGATGACGACCTCAGCTGCAAATGACTACGAGGCAACGCTTACTATTAAGACACCGAGTGGTGTGCAAACCAAGAACGGAACTTATCTGAATATGGCAAGTCAGGCAAGCTCTGCTATGGCAGCACCGACGGTTAAGACAGAGGTTACACTTAAATTAAACAAGGACGTTATAGTTACAGGGACGTCTGGCGCACTTACCGCAAAGAGTAATGCTAACGGTCATTTAACGTTTGACTTAAACGGATATGATTTTACGATCCAGAGCTTGTCCTTCGCCAGCAACTTTATCAATATGGAGACGCCTGGAAGCATAACTATTGACGGTAGAGGAGATAATGGTGATATATCCAAGATTATCTCCAATTCAAGGGCTGGATTCATATATAACAAGAGCACTAACACAAATACTGTTCTGAGTATTAAAAACTGCGAATTTTTATATACGAATATGTCGCTTGGTTTTTGTGACACAGCAGCATATCCGCATCAGCCGATGTTCAATATAACTGCAGGTGACGTCACGTTTGAGAATGTAAAAGTAATGTACACCGGAACAGAGGCCACAGCAGTTGAGGGATCAACGGGCGGCGCTGATATATCTCAGCTGCATCCGCCTTTTGTTCAGGCAAACGGAACTGCTGATATTAAGATCGATAAATGTGAGTTTATCGACACCAATACAAAGGGAATTATGACATACGGTATTTTAGCATACACTTCTACTACAACCGTTACGGTTAGTAACTCTAAGATCGATGCTTATAATGCGCTTTATTCGGTTTCTACCGATAAAGTAAGCTTTAACAATTGTGAGCTCAGATCAACAATGGCTATTTTCGCCAATAGCGGTAAACCGAAGGTAACCGATTGTACAATTTACGTTGATGATTGTATGCTCTCAAGCGGAGGCGCATTACCTGAATTTAAATACGGCTCAGGCAATAATCGAATATATGCAGGCTCATCCGAGGTGAAGGGTTCATACACCGTCGAGGCAGGGTATCAGCTTTGCGACACCGGCGATGGAAACTATATAATATCCGACGGAAAGGGCTATAGCACGGTTGCAGTTTCTGCTATATATAAATCCGGTATGGTATTCCAAAGAGGCGAGCCCATAACCGTACACGGTACGTGTGATACAGACGGAAACACCGTCGAGGTTACACTTGCTGGCGTTAAGAAAACGGCTGTTGTTTCCGGTGGTGTATGGAGCGTAACGTTTGATGCTATGCAGGCGGCTAAAGGACTTACTCTTACCATAAAGGAGGTAGAGCCCGAATTCGCCAAGGAAAAGCAAATAAACAACGTTGACATCGGAGACGTGTTCATTCTTTCCGGTCAGAGTAATATGGATTATCAGGCTAAGTATCTTGAAGACTATGAGGAGTTTCTTGCCAATGCCAATAACTTCTCAAATCTTCGCGGCTTCCTTGTGCCCAATGCATACCGTCACGGTGAGGACCACGTAGGAGCAGGCGAGTGGCTTGATCTTACCGCAGATAATATCGGTGAATTCTCGGCAATCGGATACGTTATGGCAACCAAGCTTGCAGCAGAGCTCGGAGATGACGTTACGGTAGCGATAGTTGACGCTACTTATCCCGGCTCTATTGCAAAGACGTGGATAGATATTGACACCTATAAGGAGCATTTTGGCGCAAATCACAGTGATGTAAGTACCTATAACGCGTATCTTGACTTTTACAAGAAGAACGGCAGATGTCCTACCTCAGCCCAGGAGCTTTCTTCCTGGGTAGGAAAGTCTTATCAGCAGGTCGTTGCATCTTGCTACGATTCCATGATAGCATTTATGCAGGACTATTCAGCAAAGGCAGTTGTATGGTATCAGGGAGAGGGAGACCTCGGCAGAGTCAGCACTTATCCTGCATTGTATTCCGCGCTTACCGATAGTTTCAGAAAGACGTTTGGTAATAGCGAGCTGCCATTCGTTGTTATTCAACTTGCACCCTATTCAAACGCATACACAAGCGCTTTCAGAGTTATGCAGCAGACTCTTCCTAACATAGATCCGTATACATATCTTGTTGCTACGTCTGATGAGGGAGCTGTCTATAATCATCCGGAATTTGTAAACAATTCTTCGCTTTCTCTTATATTTGTGCATACATCAAGAAAATCTCCGATAGGTCTTAATACTGCAGATGTTATTCTTGATAAGATTTATAACAGCGACTCATCGAACAAAGTACTTGAGGTAATCGGGTGTGAGGCTGTTGGCAATAGCGTTGTTATCACCTTCAGCGATAACGTGACAACAAGTGGTGTCGGAACTGTTCTCGGATTCGAGATCGCGTCAGCCACAGGCTCTTACGTTATGGCCAATGCCGTGATAAGCGGCAACACCGTGACACTCACTGCTGATGGTATAAGCTATCCTCAAAAGGTGAGATACGGATATGGAAGCTTCTTCATAGAATACCGTGATGGAAGTATTGTTATCCCCGTCGACGGATACGGCAATCAGTCGAGCGGAAGTATGACAAGCACAACGCTTACCTTCTACGATATTAACGGTAATCTTCATACGATTACCAAGGACGCTAACGAGGTTATCAGGTCCTTCATACCCGGCAATGTAACGAGTATGACGGGCGCACCTCTTTACGTCTTTGAAATGCAGGTTGGATGAAAGGAGTTTTAATATGAAGAGAATATTTACGATTATATTTATTTTCGTGTGTTCAATAATGCTCCTGACGTCATGTAAGGACACTTTCGATAAGAATAAAAACGATGGTTCGGATAACACGTTGCCCAGTGAGGTAGATCTCAGCGGTATTCGTTTCGAGGATCTTACCACCGATTACAGTGGCTCGGTTAAGCATATATCTATAAAGGGAAATATGCCCGTAGGCGTTACTGTCAGGTATGAGGGAAATGATCGTACCGATGCGGGAATCTATACCGTAACGGCAAAATTTTATCTGAATGGTGTATACCTTGAAGGAAAGGATTTGAGCGCTGTTTTGACTATCAGAAAGGCGACGTACGATATGAGTGGCGTCAAATTCCCGTCTGTATCATTAGATTATACCGGTAACTCCTATACTCCTTCTATAACAGGTGAGCTTCCGGATGGAGTGACAGTAGAATACGTATATGACGGAGAAATAAAGAACGCAGGCGTATATGCCGTTGTTGCTCGATTTACAGGCGACTCAAACCATGAGAGTATTTCGGATATGACAGCAAATTATACTGTTAACAAGGCTGACTATGATATGTCAGGTGTGAAGTTTGAAAGCAGTACAGTTGAATATAACGGTGAGGCGCATAGTATATTTATCAGCGGAATCTTGCCGGCAGGAGTAACTGTCGAATATGTTGGAAATGATAATACCGCAGTTGGCGAATACGAGGTGAGAGCAGTCTTTGCATCCTCTGATCCCAATTACAAAAAACCTAAGACAATGGTAGCGACTTTAACCATTCTCCCCGAGGCTGTAAAGGCTGTTGAGCTGATTTATGAATTGAAGAGCGACAATACCCTTGAAGTGGTAGGATATATTGGTGAAAATCCTCACGTTGTTATTCCTGCAACCTATAACGGCAAGCCGGTTACGTCTATCAGATCTTCGGCATTTGAGGGAAATGAAAATATAGTATATGCAATTATCTCTCATAAAGTTACGAATATAGGTAACAAAGCATTCAGTGGATGCACATCTCTTACAAGCGTTTCGCTTGGAAACGGAGTAGAGGTAATAGGCTATAAGGCATTTGCGAACACATCTATTACAAAAGTGGTGCTGCCCAATTCGCTGGTGTCCGTTGGACAGGGGGCGTTTGCCAATACCAAGCTTGAGAGCATCACGCTCCCCTTTATAGGCGGTAGCCGTGTATCGTCTAATGCATATCTCGGTTACATATTTGGTGCATCATATTACTCCGGCAACGCAGCGGTTGTACCCTCAACACTTACATCGGTTACTATATCCGATACTGCTACGGAAATACCTGCATATGCCTTCTTCGGTGCATCAAGCATTGAGGAGATAATTGTAGGAAAGAACGTTTCTTACATAGGCAACTCTGCTTTCTATGGCACGTCTATTTCATCGATATATCTTCCTGCATCGGTAAATGAAATTCCGGCCGATGCTATGCCGTCCAATTCTCCGTTTTTCGGACTTAAAGACGACTTTATCATAGTGCTTGAACGTACAGTGACAGAGAGATTCGGACAGTATTGGAATTACCTGAACGAGAGCAGAAGTGCGATTTCCGTTCCGATGAAAACATATAAGTTTTATCTTGAAAATTTGGAATCTCTCCGTGTGGCAGATCCTGCCTCGGCTGATCTTGCGTCTATTCTGATTGCATCCTCGCCAATTTTGGAGTTTGATTCTGACACGTACGATTATTTTGGCACTGCAGACATAAACAGTGGCTATCCCACAGTAACAGTAGCTGTATCATCAGCAATAGCTAAGGCGACTATAACTCAAGCAACTGCCGCAAACGGTGGCGTAGCTACTATAACGGTAGTCAGCGCAGACCTTTCTGTAACCAAGACGTACCGAGTGACTTTTGATTTAACGGGCACGTTCACCGCAAGCGCAGAAATAGTTAATAAGGACGGTGCTGACGGTGCTGTATCTTTCGTAGTTGATGACGGTATTAAGGAAACAGCTACCTTGACGTTACAGTTGCTTAATAAGTATAAGGATCTTAAACTTACTTACGCTATTATAACGAACAGACTTGCTACTTTGCAGACCGAAACCAATAACGGAGTAGCGAATTACGTTATGCTTGATGGCAAATATGTCTACACGGTTCATGCCGATACGATATTGTTCTGGAAAAATATATTGAGTTCCGCAGGTGGAAGAGCAGAGCTTATATCTCATACCAATTCCCATGCCTTTTGGGGTACGAATGATGACGGTGGAGTTTTTGAATATGTAGATAGCCAAGGAAATCTTCTTACATCGTCAAATATGCCTGTGGGAAGTGTAACGGCGGAAATCATTGCTTCAAATCAGATCTTGATGGAGCAGTTTGGCAGCCGTGGCTTGACACACGTTGTTCCGGGAATTATGGTCAAAACTACTGACACTATTATTGGCGACAAGACGATTGTTACCTACGATACGTATTATCAGCAATTGCTTTCAGATTGTATTGCCGATGGCACGCTTGCGGGTGTAAGAGGTAATACTTTTGGCACAACTAGCAATTACACAAGATACGTTACAACAAAGGATAGTATCGCAAGGACAGGTGTTCCGTCGCTTATGATACGCTTAACGGATGATCCTACTTCATGGTGTAATTACATTGATAAGGCTGAGGAAATGAACGGCCTTGCTGTATTCTGCATCCATCAGATAATTCCCGACGGAACTAACGGTAGTGGTCATTACGTATATCAGTCTGCGGCAGAGGAGCTGTTTAGCCACGCTCTTGAAAAGAATCTCTGGATAGCTAATTATACAGAGGCTACTTTGTATTTTACAGAATGGTCAACGGCTTCCGTTGAGTCTGTATATGAGGACGGTATGATTAAGGTAACGCTTACCGATGAGGAGGATAATAGCATCTTTGATGAACCTCTTACCGTTAAGATAAGTGTTCCCGCAACCTGGACATCAGCACAGCTGAATGGTGAGACACTCACTGTTCACAAGGATGCATCCGGCAATCGCTTTGTATATGTTAATATTGTTCCTGATAGTGGCGTTCAGTATATAACAGCAGCATAAAGCTAAATAAAGTTTACATATAAGCAAAAAGAAAGAGCAAGGATTGATTTCAGTCCTTGCTCTTTTAATATTAAAATATACGGTTGATATAACGAATCTGTGTCACAAATCTGATGGATTTTATACCATAAGATCATTGATGAGATCTGTGAATTTTTTTGGATCGTCAAGTGCGATTCCGCTTATAAGACACGCCTCGGCATAAAGAATGTTTGCATATTTTGCAAGAGTTTCCTTATCGCTCTGGAAGAGCTCCTCGAGCTTTCTTGCTATTTCGTGATTCATATTTATTTCAAGAGCTACGCTCGCATCCGGAACACCTATATCTGCGCCGGGCATTTTCTTGAGTATCTTTGCCATCTCTATTGACAAGTCGCCCTCGCTGGATAAGCATACGGGATGCTCTCCGAGAGATGCGTTCCATTTAACTGCGCTGACCTTACCAATTGCATCCTTCATAAATGTGAGCATATCACCCGATGAGTCATTCTTTGCTTTTTCCGCTTCCTTTTCCTCGTCAGTCATAACGTCAAGAGTCTCTGCCGTTACGTTTTTGAATTCTTTATCGTTGTATTTTTCAAGAATTCTGAGTGCAAATTCGTCTACGTCATCAGTTAAATATAGAACCTCGTAGCCTTTGGATTTTACAGTGCCGACCTGTGGGAGCAGCTCTATTTTTTCCACGCTCTCGCCGGAAGCGTAGTATATAGCTTTCTGATCTTCACTCATTGCCGCGGTGTACTCTTTCAGCGATACATATTTCTTGTCGCTGTTTGATGAATGGAAAATCAGCAGATCCTTTAACACGTCCTTATGCATACCGTAGTCCGAATATACACCGTATTTGAGTTGTATGCCAAATGCCTCAAAGAACTTTTCATAGAGATCTCTGTCGGACTCCATCATTTTTTCAAGCTCTGATTTTATCTTTTTCTCAATAGCTTTTGCTATAATTTTGAGCTGTCTGTCGCGCTGGAGCATTTCGCGTGAAATGTTGAGTGAGAGATCGGAAGAATCCACAAGGCCTCGCACAAATCCAAAGTAGTCAGGCAAGAGGTCCGAACATTTTTCCATTATCATAACTCCCGATGAGTACAGCTCGAGTCCCTTTTCGTAATCCTTTGTGTAATAATTGTAGGGAGCTTTTTTGGGTATAAAAAGTAATGCGGTAAAAGTGGCCGTGCCCTCGCTTTTCTGTGTTATAACCTTTGCCGGGCCGTCAAAGTCGTAGAATTTTTCTCTGTAGAAGCTGTTATATTCCTCATCACTTACCTCACCCTTTGCCTTTTCCCAAATGGGAATCATACTGTTGAGCGTTTCCACGCTTTCCACAGTGCGGTATTCATTTTCGCTTCCTTCGACCTTTTCCTCACGCTTAACAGGAAGCTTGATGGGGTATCTTATATAGTCGGAATACTTCTTTACAAGACCTCTGATTCTGTATTCTTCTAAGAATTCGGAATAGTTTTCTTCGTCGGAATCTTCCTTAATATATAATATAACGTCAGTACCTATGCTTTCTTTTTCACATTCCGTGATAGTATACCCGTCAGCGCCGGTAGATTCCCAGGCGTATGCAGTGTTGGCTCCATAGGGACGTGTGACAACCTTAATCTTGCCTGCAACCATAAATGCGGAGTAGAAGCCGACACCAAACTGACCTATAATATCAACGTCATCGCTCTTGTCATTGTCGTGCTTAAAGTCAAATGAGCCGCTTTTTGCTATCGTTCCAAGGTTGTTTTCAAGCTCATCCTCTGTCATTCCACAGCCGTTATCCGATATTGTCAGCGTTCTTTCTTCCTTATTTATATTTAAGTATATAGCATAATCCGCACGATTCATATTTATATTAGAGTCGGTCAGAGAACGGAAGTACAGCTTATCGAGAGCATCGCTTGCATTTGATATAAGCTCACGCAGAAATATTTCCTTGTGAGTGTATATGGAGTTGATCATCATGTCCAAAAGCTTTTTGGACTCTGTTTTGAATTGCTTTTTTCTCATAATAAACCTCATTAACAGAATTAGCACTCTAAACACCTGAGTGCTAATACATTATAACACCATAGTAGAGCTAAGTCAAGAATAAATTGTAAATAATGATGATATATTTATAAATTATTGAGTTAGGAGAAAAATAAAAAGTTTCTGCCCGCGTTTTTAGGCATTGGAAAGCGTATTTATATGAAACTTGCACAAAATGTCAAAAACTTTCTTGTTGATTTGTGCAAAATGCCAATTTTCAAAAAAACTTGAAAAAAACTAAAAAAATCTCTTGACAATTGTTAAATGTTGAGGTATAATAGACAAGCGTATAAAACGAGGACAGCCTCGCAAGTACGCAAAAATTGCTCATTGAAAATTGAACAACATGAAATTTCGAGCACTGAAAAGTGCAGAGATCTCGTTAAAACACTTTGAAAGAAAAATAACTCAAAAAGTAAAAAAGA
>JAZNHE010000031.1:0-2938 GCA_045576795.1 Eubacteriales bacterium
GGTCGTCTTCGCGAAGCTCGATAATAGTTTGAATGCCACTGTCTACTACCGTTTGCCAATGACATATGTTATGGCGAGATGATAGAGTGGTGCCTCTCACTCCGCCATAAGCAGTATCAATATTTTGAATATTCGTACTTAGGATAAGTTCTGTATTCATATTATTACTCTTTTACCATATAGAGTATAGCTTCAGAAGAAAACTATCAATGAAAAGAGATGCAAGTTTTCACTTACATCTCTCATTGTATTTTGCTTTATCGTTCTGTGAAATCCACATCGGAATCGGTGATAGGAATTGTCTCCAGAGAAGTCTCGAATGTTGATTTAGCAAGTGTAAGCGTAATACGAGTAATCTCACTTCGTTTAACCGAGATCGCCCCTTCGGATACAAGGTTCACCTCATTGCCTTCTGCATCGCATATTTTTACCTTCAAGGGATTATACTCGCCTTGAGGAACAATAATATTGAAATCAGTCGTTGATGTAGCATATAATTGTTCTGCTTCAGCACAAGTGAGTACGACTCCATCCGTACCAGTGACCACTGCTGCATTATCCTCTCCAACAGTAAAGGCTCCGCTCATACCTTTATCCGCAGAGAGGCTTATAGATGACACCTTCAGTTGTCCGTTCTCTTCAGATTTGAGGCAGAATCTGATAATACCACATAGATTTTTAAATGCAAGATTCTTATTGGTTGACACTGCACGCATCGGGAAATCCTCAATGTTACCATCGACATAGTTCTGATTAGCGGGCAGAACCATATTCGTAGTGGTTATTGACGATGGATAAAAAGCCTCGTACTGAGCTGCAGTATTACTAATCTTGCCCTCTGAACGAACGAAGTCTGCCGAAGAAGTGTAGCTGTCATCAGTTGTATAAACTGCGGTATTGGTGCCATCACAGATGCTTATAGCATCACCAGAGTCCCAATAAAGTGAATAGCAACCGTCACCGTTGGTATACCCCGACAAAGAAGTGCGGGTTGATGGTTCAGTCTCTGTTGTGGCAGAGAACACCTCCGTTGAACCGTTTACTTCATTACCAAGTTCCGTCTCGAAAGCCTCCTCACAAGAAGCAAGCAAAAGCATTGTAGCAATACCGAAGAAAAGTTTTGATCTCATAACTGTGAATTTTTGATTGTTAATATTTTACTTGTGTTATTTTTATCTCAATTGGTGCTGATGTAGCTCTTGTTTGTGGAACATTCTCAATCCGTACATATGCTCTAAATGGAGCGACTATAGCATCTTCACTCTCCGTGATGCCAATCGCAGAGCCATCTGCGGTTAACTTATATAGCCCACTGCCAATAACGGTACGGTTATAGGCTCCTTGTAATTTCGATGAATTATCCGGACTTACACTTAATGCTACATTGCTTAAACTAAACTTACAAACAACATCTTTGGGAGCATAGACCAAACAGGGAACTCCTGCCGATACCGCCTGAACTTCGTTTACTGATAGTGAATATTTATTACCGACCACCTCTAATTCGGCGACTGTAGCAATCTTACACCCTGAGGCAAATCCATCGAGCATTGATTGAGAGAGTGCAAACGGAACGCATACGCTATTCCAGCCGGCATAAAATGTTCTTTCATAACTAACATTTGCCTTATCGGGCAGACTGGTTATCCCATCTTTATCCGATATGGTCAAATCAGGAATCGCCGCCTTACAAGTGACAGTGCATGTTGCACTTTTTCCGTTGGAGGTTTTGGCAGTAATTATCGCTGTTCCTGCGTTCACCGCCGTAACTTTGCCACTGCTGCTAATGCTGGCAATATTGGCATTGCTTGATGTCCAGGTTACTAATTGGCTTGCATTCGAAGGATACACCGTTGCCGTCAGATATCTACTTTGTCCTACAGTAAGCGTTACAGATGATGGAGACACCGATACACTCGTTGGCTTTGGTTCTGATACCACCACTCGAAGCATAGCATAAACCCCATTATCAGCCTTAACTTTCAAGTCAGCTGCTCCTGCCGATTTACCAGTCAACAGACCATCTTGCGAGATTGTCGCTACATACTTGTCGCTAATAGACCAAGTAAGAGTGTATTCAGCATTTGCAGGCAACACCGTAGGGGTAAGTTGTACCGATTCACCTACTTCTATTGCTTTAACGGTTGAAGAGAACTTGATGCTTGTCGGTTCTATACCCGAGCCACCGCCTCCACTACCGACAACGGTAATTCGATAGTCGTATGCGCCCGAAGTCTCATAGGTATATGAACCACTCCTTACAAAATAGCGGTAATCGCAGCGAACGATAATTGGAGATGAAAAAGCCTTTATCGCCTTAACCGTTACCGAATAGTTCGTGTAAGATGTAACCTGCACATAGCTGATTCCGTTAGAATAGAAAGTAACAGACTTCAGATCCTTTGATGTAACTGATGATGGCAGATAGAAAGTTTGAGTTTCACCCACAGACATCGTTACCTCCTTGTACGATATCGCGTATGCAGGAGCGGAAGCAATAACACCAATAAGAGATATTATTATCATCCTCACCCAACGTGGTTTTAGTACATTCGTCATAATTATAATTTTTATTTTCTTAATGCCCCTGCTGCTTTGCGATGATATAATGCAGCTTTGTCTTCAGCTTCTTCTGCATAGCGGATTCTTAATTTGTACTTATCCATAGCATCCTCATAATATTTAGTTCTCGTTTTTGCGCGGTCCACGTCACCCTTTTTTGTATAGTAAACAGATTCTTTTTGATATTCTTTAGCTTTATTGAGATAATAGTTTGCGTCTTTGCGATAATCTACAGCCTTTTGTTGGTAATACTTTGCCTCACGGGTATATTTCTCTGCCAACTCCAGGTCATAATTACTCTGAAGTCGGAGGCCAAGCGGTCTTAGGAAGACAATTTTCATTTTCAACTCCTTGGCTCACAGAACGACATGGCTAC
>JAZNHE010000032.1:0-3749 GCA_045576795.1 Eubacteriales bacterium
CATTGGTTTTGTGCATGACTTTCTCGCTGCTGACGGGATGTGCGTCTATATCTGAAGCTTTGGCAACCACGCTTGATAGTCGCGAGAGGTGGCTTAAAAGTACTACTGCCGAAAACGTAGAAAGTATTAGATTTGAAGGATACGGTCATGGCGCAGAGCCCGGAAAAATGCAGGCGTGCTATCGCACAGAGAATAAATCAGTAATCGAGCAGTATATTGAGAACTGCAGCAATCTCAATATCAAGCGCATACCTTTGCTGCCTAACTTATTCGCTATTGGCGGTGGTAGTGATACCGTTACCTTCATCTTTAGCGACGGTGAAACAAAGGACATCAAGTTTCTTCAAGGCAATTACATAAAGGGATTGTCCGCGTATGACGTTGATTATTCGTCCGTATCAGAGCTTAACAGTCTATGTGATCAATATTGGAAATTTCTTATATCCGATGATGACATTACGGTATACTCAGATTTAGAAGAAACAAAGCCCATTGGCACGCTTGAAGATGCAGACGATATAAGATTTGTAAAGCTTGATACTCGAGCTTACGACGAAGATGAGGTTTCCGACATTATCTTTACACATGTAGTAAGCATTGGAGCGCACAAGCTGCTCATTACCTCTGACACGGAATTCTACGTGATCGAATCCAATATGAGGGTATTTCACTGCGAACTCACAGACGGACAAACGTTCTCTGAGTTTATCGATGATTGAATCACTTACGATTCTCGCAGAGCAAATTTTTATATAACGAAAACAGGAAGACTTCCGACAGTGGAGTCTTCCTGTTCTTTTATTTGTTATCGTCGTGAGAGTGACATTTACAGCCTTGGCATGAGCCTTGGCATTTATCGCTATCGGGGCAACCGATGCACTTCTTGCCGCTCTTTTTTGCCTTTATTATATAGGCAACGGCACCGCCGATAATCAGTACGACGACACCTATTACCAAAAAATCAGTCAGTGTCATATCAGATGGTCACCGCCTCAGCCGCGTTTTTCTCACCCTTCCTCGCCTTTACCTGATTTACAATAATCACCGCGGTAAACGTCAAGGCGATAGCGAGCAATATTCCCCATCCCAAAATAGGCATCCATACCTCACCAAAGCTTCCGCCGGTGAAGAGTGTACCGAAGAAGAATACAAGGAATCCTACGCTGTATCCGACAGCAAACTGAAGTCCAACGCCTGCAAATAGCCACTTCTTACTCTTTATTTCCGAGTTCATCGCGCCGATAGCCGCGAAGCAAGGCGGTGAGAAGAGATTGAACATAAGGAATGCAAGCGCGGCAACCGATGATATACCAAAGGTAGCGGCTACGACGTCCTCGCTTCCCGCATTCATTGCAAGCTCGTCAAGGTCAAAAAGATTAGCTATTGAGAAGCACACGGCAAGAGTGCCGACTACGTTCTCCTTTGCTATAAATCCGGTGATAGCCGCTGCGGCAAGCTGCCATGCAACCACACCGATAATGGGAGCGATAACGTATGCAAAGGGAGATGCTATTGATGCCAAGATTGACGTGCTTTCTGCTCCCTCCTCAATGACGTTGAAGCTCCAGTCAAAGTTCTGCATTACGTGAACTACGAAGTTGCAGACGAGAATTACAGTACCCGCCTTTACTATGTAAGACCATCCGCGCTGACACATAGACAGTGCCGCCTTACCAAGACTCGGGAGCTTGTATTCGGGCAGCTCAATGATGAAGAATGACTTCTTCGCCTTGTGTCCGGTAATTGCATTTACCAGGAGTGCGCACAGGAATATAAGCACGATTCCTACAAAATACATAAGTGCGCCAACCCACGCAGAGTCGCCAAAGAATGCACCTGCAAAGAGAGATATAACCGGCAGCTTTGCACCGCAGGGCATAAACGGAGCAAGCATTGCTGTTGCTCTGCGCTCCCTCTCGTTACGTATAGTACGACACGCCATGACACCGGGAATAGCACATCCGGTGCCGATTATGAACGGAATTACAGATTTGCCGGAAAGTCCGACTCTCTTGAAAATCGGGTCAAGCACAACCGTCGCGCGTGCCATGTATCCGCAATCCTCAAGCAGTGCGATAAGGAAATACATTACCATTACCAGCGGCAAGAAGCCGACTATGGCTATAAATCCGCCGATAATTCCGTCGATGAGTATAGATGCCCAGATACTGTCAGAGCCGATTGTCTCTGCTATAAGCTCCTGACCTGCCTCAAGCCAGCCCGTGATAAAATCTGCAAGCCAGACCGCAGGACCTGCCTGGGAAATCCAGAACACCAAGAACATAACTGCCGCAAATATCGGAATACCGAGCCACTTGTTCGTAAGCACGGCATCAACCTTGTCCTGTGAATTCCTATCCTTTGTGAAAACCTTACGCTTCTCTACCGATTTTACGATAGAATTTACAAAAGCAAATCTCCGTCTGTCAGCAGCCTCAACCGCCGCCTTGTCGCCAAGGTCAACGTCACCCTCAACGTATGGTGGCTTCTGCTGTGTACCGATAACGCTAATCGCAGCACTTACTACCTTGTCAACCCCCTCCGCAGTAGTAGAAACCGTCTCAATAACGGGACAGCCGAGTAGCTGTGAGAGCTTTTCTCCGTCTATCGAATTCTCCTTCTTACGATTGGAGTCCGTCTTGTTGAGAGCTACTACCATAGGTATGCCGAGCTCAAGCAGCTGTGTGGTAAAGAACAGACTGCGGCTGAGATTGGTAGCATCTACAATGTTAATTATAGCATCGAGATGCTCATTCTTTACATACTCACTCGTTATGCTCTCCTCAGAGGTAAACGGTGACATAGAATAAGCTCCGGGGAGGTCTACCGCAGTGATTTCCCTCGATGCCGTGTAAGCTTTTCTTATCGGATATTCTTTTTTGTCAACGGTAACGCCTGCCCAGTTGCCGACCTTTTCATTACGGCCGGTAATCACGTTGAACATCGTCGTTTTACCGCTGTTGGGATTACCCGTGAGCGCAATCCTCATTGTAATTCCTCCTGGAATAATTATAATCTATTTTTTATTATTACCGTCGCGAGTTAGCCTCCGCTAACTGTACTGCATAAAAAATAACCCGAGGGCTATTTTTATTCAACCTCTATGGCATCAGCCAGATTGTTATCTATGCTATATCTTCCATCCTTGATAGATATAACACAGCCTGACCTGCGGCGTGATACAACCGTGATAGGCTCACCGCCATAGCAACCGAGTGAAAATAAGAATGAATTGAGCTCCTCATCGCCCGAGTTGATTTTTTTTACTATATATTCTTTTCCCTCTTTAGCGTTACGAAGCGTCATATTCTTCTCCTTAAAGTACAGTGAAAAATCGAGTTAGCCTCCGCTAACCGATATATATTATACTCACCAAAGCTCGCTTTGTCAAGTGTTTTTTTAATTTTTCCAAAATGTAAAATTATTTTCTTACATCCCTGCTTATCGATAAATACTTCCCTCTGAACTATTTATCAACGTGTATTACTCTCTGCCCGTTTATCAATAAAAATTGCCCCAGGCACTAAAAAACCACCCACGGGTCGCCCCGTGGGTGGCAATAGCTATTTATCTAACTATTAAATATTGTAGAATTCTACGAGCTTCTTAAGACGCTCGTACTTAGCCTTAGCAGTATTCTCTGCCTTCTCAAAGAGCTCCTTTGCTCTCTCAGGGAACTGCTGTGCAAGACGTGTATATCTTGCCTCGCCGTTGATGAAGTCCTGATAAGAAGCGGTGGGCTCCTTAGA
>JAZNHE010000033.1:0-2768 GCA_045576795.1 Eubacteriales bacterium
CAAATGAGCTTCAAGAATTGGGGCTTGATTATCCCAATATGACGTTTGAAAATTGGTCAAGCGATGTCAGAACGTATAAGGTTTACAATCTGCTTGTATCAATCTTTTCTGTAACATTTATAGCTATACTGATTTTCGTAACATTTACTATGCTGTTAATTCAGCTTTTCATCAAAACAAGATTAAGTCTTTCGACATATACGCTTTACCGTATCAACGGATTGACATTCGGAAAACTGATAAGATCACTTATTTTGCAGTTGCTTATGGTTTATTCTGTCAGCGTTGTTTTGTCGGTGCCTATGACGTGGCTATTGATTAAAAACGGCTTCAATATTCTAAACTCAATAACCTATTATTTTTCGCCGCTTAACTTCTTTTCGGTTATATTGAGCGTGTTTGTTCTTATGCTTGTTTCGTTTATTCCGAGCTTGATATTGCTGTATAAGCGAAAGAATAATATCCTTTTAGACTAAATCAAAATACGCAAATAAGCGTGGTATGGCAAAGAGCCAGACGTTTGACGCGGAGCTATGCCATTATTGGAGGTGAAAAATGGTTGACAATCGAAAAGAATCTTTATGGATTCGTTGTCCGATCTGCAAAGGGAAAACAAGAACCAAAGTGTATGAAGATACTGTTCTTGTAAATTTCCCGTTATACTGTCCGAGATGTAAACAAGAAATTCGGATAGACGTTGTAAAATTGAAAATGGTGTTAAGCAAGTGAGCCCGACACAAATGTGCAGAGCCAGCTTTCCGTTCAAAACGGATAAGCTGGCTCTTTTTCATTCGATAGGTAATGCGTTTTTGTCGCGTAAAGCCGTAAGTACAGATTGGAACACGGGAATGATAGCCGCCGCTTCTTCCTCACTACATTCTTCGATCAGCACACGAAGCTGACGGAGTGCGGGTGATTCTCTGCGTATTTCGGGATTAAAGATTTCCCTTGCGTCTATCTTCAATGCGCGTACCAAAGGATATAAAACTTCCATTTTGGGATTGCCTTTATAGTTCTCAATGTTCAATACAGTACGGACATCAATATCAGCTAAATCGGCAACCTCACTTTGAGTAAGATCTAATTTCCCACGGGCGCGCTTTACGGCATCACCTAAAGGACGTGAGTAGTCGTGCATTGCAATTCACCCCCTATATATTTTACAATACATCTCGTTTCGATTGTATTCGACACGATTCATCTCTTTACTGTACCGTGATACATACATAAGGTGGAGGGTGTTTCAAAATGGCAAGATACAAAGAAAATATTAAAAATTATTCAAATATGAATTTCAATGTTTTCCGCAGGGTAACTATGTCTACATAAGTGTACTGCAATACACTTTCATATATTTTTGCGCTCGTTCGCGTCTTTTCGCGGGCGGGCGCATTTTGCGTTTTCGCATATATCGCTGCCGTTCGCCGCCCGCTTTCATTCGATCTGAAACCAAAAAATCGAATGAAAGGAAATTAAAAATGAGCGACAGAAAAAATAAATTTGAGAAAAATTCTGCAAATCAGCCAAAACGCCACTTTCCAAGACCTTTAATGGACGAAAGGGGAAAGAATGACCTGCCTCCCGGCATGACGAAGGGAGGTGATAAAATGAAACTCGATCCCAAAGAAATCCAAAGGCAGCAGACCTTTGATAGCTTCTGCAAGAAGGTATTGAAGCACGAGGCCGCAAACGGGCACAGGGAGATCAATCGGAGGGCACTTATGGAAATACCTATGAGCGACTTACCGGAAGAAGCAATGGAGCAGCTTGCGGTTTACGATGAATACCCCTGGGACTACACATCGTTTCAAGTCGGAAACGAAACTGTGTATGTCAAGCACGAACGTCTGGCTGAGGCGCTGGCTGCTATTCCGGAAAAGGAACGCAATATTATCCTTATGTATTGGTTCCTGGACATGGCAGACCGTGAGATCGCTACACATTTGGGAATAGCGAGGCGAACGGTCAATACCCATCGGCAAAAAGGCTACGATCTGCTGAAAAAGCTGATGGGAGGTGAAGCGGATGAATAAAGCTGCTAAAGAACCTCGCCTGATACCCTATCCGGTGATTGAAGCTGCAATCAGCGGTGATACAGACGCGGTAAATGAGGTGATCCGTCATTATTCCGGTTACATAGCTACGCTCTGTCAAAGGACAGGCCGTGATGAAAACGGCAACTACTGTACCTATGTTGATGAAGAATTGCGTAGACGCTTGGAAACAAGGCTGATTATCTCCATCCTGGACTTTAAGCTGATATAAAGTCTGGAGGCGCATACGAGCAACCCCTTTCCTCGTATGTTGCCGGGCTCTTTGACAAGAACGCCGGGCGGATAATTCCCGGCCGGCATAGGGCAGACGGATACGATCTGTTGGTGACGAGCCGAGCGAACGGTGCGCCACGACCCCGCAAGGGCGAGCGAGCAACACAAGGACGCAAAGTAGGTGTGGCAGCCTGCGGGCGATAACTCACAACAGGATAATGAGACTCCCTTACAGCTACAGCCCGAGCGTGCAACCATATTCAGGTGGCGAGGCGTCGCAGGCAATAGGTAGGGTCGCGCGAGAACCGCGTGAGGGTGAAATTCCCGTGGAGCTGAAGTCGGATCGTAGCCATGTCGTTCTGTGAGCCAAGGAGTTGAAAATGAAAATTGTCTTCCTAAGACCGCTTGGCCTCCGACTTACCATATTCAGGTGGCGAGGCGTCGCAGGCAATAGGTAGGGTCGCGCGAGAACCGCGTGAGGGTGAAATTCCCGTGGAGCTG
>JAZNHE010000034.1:0-12117 GCA_045576795.1 Eubacteriales bacterium
CAATATAAGTGACAGAAAAATATTAAAGGTCTTATATGATAGCAAGAGAGCATCAAAAAATGCTAAACCACTCTCTTATTTGAGAGCAGTATCACAAAAATACGGTTTTACACTTGAAGAAACAAATGAAGAATACCTGGAAAAAATAACTCTTGGAAGCTCTCACGGTGGTATTGTAGCCATTGCAGGGGAGAGAACTCTTCCCTACCTTTCAGCGGAAAATTTCAGCACTGAAATCTTCCCTTCCGGTTTTTATGCTATGATACAAGGAATTGAGGATCCGTACAATTTCGGCTATGCAATCAGATCTCTTTATGCATGTGGTTGTAATGGAATAATTCTCGGAGAGCGCAACTGGATGAATGCAGCAGGCGTTGTATGCAGAAGTTCGGCAGGTGCCTCTGAGTTGATAAAAATCTACAAATGTGAAGACCTGACCGCCGTAAAAATTTTCAAAAACAACAGCTATCGCATTGTTTGCGCAGATGAAAGAACCCCAAATCTTCTTGGTAAATCCGATCTTAAATTACCGATTTTGTTGATTGTGGGAGGCGAAAAAAGAGGAATTTCAAAGGCACTGCTCGAATTTGCAGACACGCTTATAAAGATCCCATACAAGAGAGATTTTAACGCTTCTTTATCAGCCGCATCTGCAACAGCCATGTTTGCCTACGAGGTAATGAGGCAAAATGAATTCGAAAAATAAAGACTTTCTGCCACAAATTTTATTCTAATTAGCAAAAAAACGCTCACTTTGTGAGCGTTTTCTTTATTAATGCTTATTGCAACCGCAACCACCACGATGCGTCTCGGTATTATCTGCACATTCTGCAGTACCTCTGAAGCGCGATACGGGAAAAGCGATCGTTCTGAAAAGATTGCAGGGATCATCTTCACATGTAGTTGTACATTCCTTATCGGGTACAGAATAGTCTGTTGCCTGAATAAGAAGCTGTGCGGGACGTTCAATCCTGATTACCGAGAAAATGCCGAAGGATACGTAAAGCTGCGGTCCATCGGTAGACGTAGAGATTTCACCGTCAAGGCAACCATTAACGATATCGGGCAAATCATGGCAGTCACAGCCGCAGGCACAATGACATTCCTTTACCTTGGTGCCAAGTACGATTGGCTCTACAGTTTCAATCACAGCCTTCGGAGCATTGGTTCCAACCGTGTTAGGATCACCTATATTACAATAATTATTTTCCGGACTCGAGGAATATGATGTAACAGTTCCCTCGCCGCCGTACAGTATTACATTTTTCTCGAGTGTAGCAAGGCCCTTGAATGTCTGACTTCTACCAACCCCAAGGCAAGCTTCAAGCTCTACAAGAATATAATATTTTACTGTTATCTGATAGAATCCATTATTAAACGGGACCTCATCGATTCCAACATATGCCCAAAGCGTTTTGGCGCACTTTGTTTTAACTGCGGTAGCAGTAGCCAGTATTTCCTCGCCATAGCGTGTTAAATATACCCTTGTGTCCTCATAGCAGTCTCTGTCGCGACAGCAATCCAGAACCCTCTGTGTATCAATACAGACGGTTCCTTTACAGTCCTGAGGAAAACCGATAGGAGCATTTCTGTTTTCTTGCATTGTAACTTCTCCTCTTTTGTAGTGCATAGCACATTCTACCATAAATTATGGTCTGTTACATAATATGCGACTACGCAGAGATTTGTTACGATTTATAAAAAATAAAGGCGGAGAAAAACTCCGCCTTAAATAAGCACTTATTATGCGTACTTTTTAATTTCCTCAGGGCACTCCTCAACTGCAATTGAAGCAGACATAACAAGATTAACACCGTTAGCAAGCTTCTCAAGGTTGGGAAGAATTTTAGCAAATGCCTCTACATCATTGCCGCAGATCTTCAAGGAAGAGTCTACAAAGATGTCGGTAATATCGCTATTGGAAGCAAGTATGCCCGCAATAAATCCGTAAAGAGACTCAGCGTCATTTACAAAGTAATAATCAGTATCTATAAGTCTTGCCTTATATGTAATTTCATGCTTAAGCTTATCGCCCTTCTCGATACACACAACAGAACCGTTGGATGTCTGTGCTGCCCCGTTAGTAAGTTCGATAAGAGTCTTGGTCTTACCTGAGCCCTTGCCACCGATAAATAATTTTATCATTTTTTTATTCCTCCTCATTAGAGAGTTATTTATTTGTACTTATATAATACAATAGTTTTGGGAAAAAAGCAATACCTTTTATACAAAAATATTGACATATTTTACTTTTTGTAAAAGTTAAACAATAAGTATTATATAATATTTAGTTAGCACCTATTCTCTTTTCGAGTTCAGCCTTCATATCCTCATAACCGGGTTTGCCGAGCAGAGCAAACATATTCTTCTTATATGCCTCAACACCGGGTTGATCGAAAGGATTAACACCAAGCATATAGCCGGAGATAGCACATGCAAGCTCAAAGAAATATACAAGATATCCAAATGAGTGAGCACTTCTGTCATCAAGTTCTATAAGGATGTTGGGAACTCCACCGTCATTGTGCGCAATCAGTGTTGCGAGCATAGCCTTCTTATTTACGTAATCAAGCTTTTCTCCTGCTATAAAGTTAAGGCCGTCAACATTCAACGGGTCGTTTGGAATAGTAAATTCTGCCCCGGTATTTTTAACATTAATTACAGTTTCAAACAGATTTCTCTGTCCGTCTTGAATATACTGGCCAAGGGAATGAAGATCTGTTGAGAAAATAACCGACGCCGGGAAAATTCCCTTCTGATCCTTACCCTCACTCTCGCCATAGAGCTGCTTCCACCATTCGTTAAGCATAAGCATATAAGGCTCATATCCTACGAGAATCTCTGTGTACTTCCCTTTTCTTGCAAGTATATTTCTTATAGCTGCATATCTTACCGCCGCATTTTCTTTAACCGAAGATGTGGCAAAATCAACTTTAGCATCTCTTGCGCCCTGCATCATAGCATCTATGTCAATACCTGCGCACGCAATGGGCAAAAGTCCAACAGCGGTCAAAACGGAGTATCTTCCGCCAACATCATCCGGAACCACAAATGTTTCATATCCCGCTTCATCGGAAAACTTTTTAAGGGTTCCGCGAGCTTTATCGGTTGTAACGAAAATTCTTTCCTTTGCCCTATCTTCACCATATTTCTCGACAAGAAGCGACTTGAATACTCTGAATGCGATAGCAGGCTCGGTGGTTGTACCCGACTTAGATATTACGTTGACACATATATCCTTTCCCTCACATATTGAGAGAAGCTCTGTGAGTGCTGTTGTTGAAATATTATTACCTGCAAAGTAGATATCAGGGGTATCCTTCTTCAAATTATTGTAAAGCGGACTCTTGACAAATTCTATCGCGGCTCTTGCGCCGAGGTATGAGCCGCCAATACCGATTACCACGAGAATATCGCAACTGTTTTTTATCTTCTCTGCTGCAATTTTAATTCTTCTAAATTCCTCTTTGTCATAGTTAACCGGAAGTTCTACCCATCCCAAGAAGTCGTTTCCTGGTCCTTTTCCACTTGCAAGAAGCTCAAAAGCATTGTCCGCAAAAGGCTGCATAAGCTCGATCTCATTTTCGCCTAAAAATCCACCAAGAAACCTATCGTTAAGTTTAATTGCCATAGCAAACTCCATTCTGCCGAATCATACGACAATATATTTAGTATATCTATGTTAATTATACACTAATTTTATGGCTTTTGCAATAGAAAGTCGAAATTTTATCATGCACCCGTAAATATCGTTCTAAGCAGTCGTACAAATAACTCCCCGATTTTTATCCTCTCTATATCTTCATCTGCAAAAATAGAAGCTTCTCCGATAACCTCGTCGCCGATTTTATAGGTGATTTTTCCTATTGTATCTCCCTTCCTGATCGGTGCAACGATTTCATCCGGTATATCATAATATGCTTCAATCTTCCCCTTTTCACCTTTTGATACCAGCTTTGAAAATCCGCCTGAAGAAACGATTACAAAATCACTTTTTCCATACAAAACAGGAACACTTTCAAGCTGTCTTGCGCAATCTTCATACAATGCATAATTCGCAAATCCGTAATCCAAGAGCATTCTTGCGGCATTATTTCTGTCATCGCGCGTTTCCGCCCCCATAATTACCGCAATCAGATGCATCCCGTCTCTTTCTGCCGTTGCGGAAATACAAAATCCTGCCTTATCTGTTGATCCGGTTTTCAAGCCTGTGCATCCGTCGTAATATCTTACAAGTCTATTGGTGTTAGTAAGGACAAACTCTCCGTTACGTATTGAATCCTGCCAAACATTGCTGTATTTAGTCACCACGTCATACTTCAAAAGCTCACGCGACATTAAAGCAATATCATATGCGCTTGTAAGGTGATTCGTTGTTGTATCATCAAGTCCTGTGGCATTTTCAAAGCATGTATTATTCATACCAAGCTCTTTTGCTCTTTCGTTCATTGCTTTTACAAATCCTATTTCACTGCCGCATAAAAGCTCAGCAAGAGCAACCGCCGCATCGTTTGCACTCGCGATAACTGTACTCTTCAGAAGGTCATCAACGGTAAATTCCTCACCTTCTTTTATGAATATCTGACTTCCGCCCTTAGATGCTGCATTAGAGCTGACACGCACCTTCTGATCAATTTCTATACGGCCGTCTGATATCGCTTCCGCTACTAATAAAAGTGTCATAATTTTGGTAACAGACGCCGGCGGTAAAGCTTCTGCCGCATTTTTTGTGTACAAAACAGTACCTGTCGTCGCATCCATTAATACCGCCGACCTTGCATTTATTTCTACATTTCCGAGATCCGTATTCTCGATAATTTCTTCCTCCTCTGTGCCGGATGCATAGGACCTAATCGGATATATAGCTAAAACTGTTATTATAGCAAGAAAGATTGCCAATACTTTTTTCATATAATTCCTCCATTAGTTTTAGTAAATGATATTCATAACCGATTATTTATATGACTTTATCAAAACGGTGTTTGAATATTTATCAAACTTTTCTACAGACACTTGTATTTGATAAAAAAATGTGCTATTATATATTTGATAAATTTATAGAGGTGTAATGTGAAGAATACAAATAAACGATTGAAGCTCTTCGACATCGCTCGCGACGGTAAGGGCCTCAGCAAAAAAGACGCTCCTAAAAACGGCAGCTTAAAAAGATTTTTTATTTCTTACCGTGATAACTTTGGAAAAATTACCTCAGTGAATATTTTCATGGTTATAGGCAACTTTCCTCTTATATTCCTAATATTGACACTTTCCGGATTAACAAAAGCGGAGGGTTATATGCCTTCCTTTGATGTATTTCAGAATATGGTTGGCTTCTTTGTAAATACAGAGGCATCTGCTCACTCTATGTCAATGTTTGCTCATCAAGGTCTGCAGAACGTAATTTTTAAGCCAACAACTACCACATACGTTTTTTATGCCCTGTCAGGTATTACGCTCTTTACTTTTGGCCTTGTTAACGTCGGAACTGCGTACATACTCAGAAATATTGCAAAGGGTGACCCCGTATTCCTGTGGTCTGATTTTTGGTATGCAATAAAGCGCAACTGGAAACAGGCTCTGCCATTCGGAATTATTGATGCCGGCATAATGGGACTCTTGATATGGAATATGTATAGCATGTTTATCAGTAGCACAGGCGAATTCTTTACGAATACGCTCTTCTGGTGTAATGTTGTACTGTTCATTCTGTACTTTGTTATGCGCTATTATATTTACGTGCAGATGGTTACCTTCAAGCTCTCGGTATTCAAAATTCTGAAGAACTCGCTTATATTTGCGCTGCTTGGTTTTAAGCGCAACTTTGTTGCTCTGCTCGGAATTATATTCGGTATTTCGCTTGAAATAATGTGTTTGTTCGGACTTGGAGGTGTGTTACTTCCATTTGCGGTAGCACTTCCTTTCATAATACTCTTCTCGACAATGGCATATATGAAGGTTTATGCCGCATATTTCAAAATCAAAGACGTAATGATTGACCCGTATTTGAAGGAGCATCCCGAGGAGGCACCTTATGTAGATGTCGACGATGAGATAATCATGACTGACGACGTAACAGAAAGAGAGCGTCTTGAAGAAATTAAAAAAAGAAACGGCATTGAATGATTTCATAATGAACTAAAATTATAAAAGGTAGGGACTTCCCTACCTTTTATTTTTGCAAAATTACAGCTCATCGAGAGTTGCAAATTTATACTCTTCATTAATACAGTACTCAATGAACCTTGGTAAAATTTCAACGTTGGTTTTAGACGTAGGATGAAGAAGCACGATTGCGCCGTTATGAGTTGTACTAATTAATTTTTCAAGAGCCCGAGATGGTGACATCTGTCTTGAGTTATCCCAATCGTCATACGCCATACTCCAGAAAACGGTTTTATAGCCTGCTTCCTCACATGTTAATATTGCATCCCTGCTGTATTTGCCTTCAGGAAATCTGAAGTATTTTGACATATTTTTTCCCGTGCACTGCAAATATACATTCTCAAGAGATTTTATATTATCAAGCATTTCTTCTTTAGTGAGGCGTGTCACATCTTTATGATTGGACGTATGATTGCAAACCAGGTGTCCATCATCCGCCATGCGTCTGACTAGCTCCGGATTTTTCAGTACGAGATTACTGAGGATAAAAAATGCACCTTTGACATTATACTCATCCATAATATCAAGTATCTTTTCAACGTTTCCGTTTTCATACCCTGCGTCGAATGTCAAATATATTTTTTTATCTCCATTTTCTCGGCAGTATTTATCTACATAATACCCTGAATGTGCTGAAATGAAATCCGCATCCTTTGGAAACTGTGGTATATCGTTACCGCGTTTTACAATATACCACCCCTCTGCGGCATATACGTGAATTGAAAAAATAGAAATTGTTATTGCTAAAAGTAAAATTTTCCTAAATAAATGCATAACCTCCTCCTTGTAACTATATTTTGTGTAAAAAAGCACTTATAACACCAATTACATTTTGGAAATTAAATTCAAAACAAAAAAGAAGAGGCGTGATTTCTCATGCCTCTTTTAGTATAGATTACTTATACTTTCTCTTTCTTGCAGCCTCAGACTTCTTCTTACGCTTAACGCTGGGCTTCTCATAATGCTCTCTCTTACGGAGTTCAGTAAGAACACCGGACTTCTGGCACTGTCTCTTAAAACGACGAAGTGCGCTATCGAGAGTCTCGTTTTCCTTAACTCTAATTTCTGCCATTTCTATTTCCCTCCCTTCGACTCGCAAAGGATTAATTTACAAATTTACTTAATTAGTATATACTATTTTTTATTTTTTGTCAATAGCTTTTTCGGATTTTATAAAAACTATTTCATATTTTCTGCCGCAGTCAGAGTATTCTGCAATAACATTGTTATTGTCATAGGACCTACTCCGCCCGGCACGGGTGAAATATAGGCTGCAACCTCCGATGCAGTTGCAAAATCCACGTCCCCAACCAGCTTTCCCTGCTCGGTTCTATTGATACCAACATCTACGACAACCGCGCCGGGTTTAATCATATCACCGGTTATAAACTCCGGCTTACCCACTGCTACAACAAGAATATCAGCACCCTTAACCTCCGAACGAAGATCCTCTGTACGAGAATGGCAGACCGTAACAGTTCCATTCTTTTCGAGCAAAAGTAACGCCATTGGCTTGCCGACTATATTGCTTCTACCGATAACAACACACTTCTTACCACATATACTAATGTTGTAGTGCTCAAGCATTGCCATGACACCCGCAGGTGTACAAGGCAGAAACGTATAATCTCCTGTCAGGATCTTTCCCACATTATAAGGATGGAATGCATCAACGTCTTTACAGGGAGATATTGAATTTATAATCACATCCTCGCGAATATGCTTCGGAAGCGGCAGTTGAACGAGAATGCCGTGAACGTTATCATCAGAATTCAGCACGGTTATCTCTTTGATCAATTCAGCCTCGCTTACGTCTTCGGAAAGCTGAATTACATATGAATTTATACCAACCTCATCGCATGCCTTTTTCTTATTTCTGACATACACCACCGATGCCGGATTATCACCAACGATTATAACCGCAAGGCCAGGAACAAATCCATGCTCGTCGCTGAATTTTGAAATTTTCTCTTTTAGTTCAGCACGCCGTTTAGCTGATACAATTTTTCCGTATAATATTTCTGCCATAATTTATATAACTATTTATCATTTTCGTCGTTATTTTCTTCTTCTGTTACCGGTGCTTCATCAGCTGCCTTTTTCTTCTTCCTGTCGCAATAATAAAGCGGCTTATTAGGACGTTTGATAGCGAAATATATTTGAAGTGCGGTGCATACAACAAACAATATTATAGCGAGCACCTGTGATACCCTTAAATTAGTATTCCAAATATAAAGGCTATCTGTTCTGAGACCCTCGATCCATGCTCTGCCAAGTCCGTACCATCCAAATATCATATAGAATATCTGACCGTCGTACTTTTTATGCTTATAGTAAATGTTAATACCTATGAAGCCGAGTATGTTCCAAAGCGACTCATAAAGGAATGTCGGATGGTAATAATGGAATCCTCTACCGAAATCAAGACCCATACGGCAGAAAATTTCCGTTTCATATCCGAATGCCTCTCCATTCATAAAGTTGCCCCATCTTCCTATTGCCTGAGCAAGTATCAGTGCGGGCACTACGCAATCGGCAAACGCCAAGAAGTTTATCTTCTTATATCGAGTGACGCAGAATACTGTAATCGCGCCTGCGATAATTCCGCCATATATCGCCAATCCGCCATTACGGATGTTAATAACCTCGGCGAAGCTATTGAAACTATCGATCTCCATTATTACGTAGTATAATCTTGCACCGATAACTCCGATCGGTATAGTGAAGAGGGCGATGTCAAGAACGTCCTCGCTGTCTATACCTATTCGCTTGCTTCTAAAAATAACATATGCAACTGCCGCAATCATACCAATGCAAATGAGGATTGCATACCATGCAATTGAGAAGTTACCTATGCTGAACGCTTCACTGTTTACTTTGAACTCGCCAATGCCAAGTCCGGGGAAGGAAATCTTTGTAATATGTAACATATTTCGCCTCTCTTATTCCAACGTATAATTTTTATTAATTACGTCGGCTATTGTTATTTTATCTAATTTGTTTGCCACATCAAGACTTATCGTATTGAAAATATGATGATAGCTGCATGCCGTCTTATCCTGATTCAACGAGCACGCCTCTGTGCTTCCAAGACATCTTGCTATAACTATAGGACCGTCGATAAGCTCTATAACGCTTTTGAGGGTGATTTCATCAGTGGAAAGCTTTAACTTATAACCACCGTTAGCCCCTTTATAGGAATTGACAAAACCGCCTTTAACAAGCTTATGCAGTATTTTGAGAGTAAACCTTATAGTAACAGACGTTTCTTCAGAAAGAGAATTAGCATCAACGATATCTTCACGTCCTGCAAGCGCGGTAAGTATTTGCAATGCATAATCAGATTCAAGTGTTATTCTCATAATTGTATCCCTTCAACACGCAAATACTAACAATTATAGCCTTGCTTTATTATTTGCGCTTTGCTTTTGCTTTGTTATGTTTATCGAGAACTGCATGTATCTTCTTGGACTGATCGAGAAGATGGCTTATAGTCTGATCATGATTGAGAGTGTCTATAATATATGCAACATACTTGCACATATTAACCTCTGCATACCATTCTCTTTCAAGAAGCTCGGGAGTTCTGTATATAAGGTTTGTAGTAAATATTCTCGTAAAGAGTCCTTCGGAATATGCCTTGTCCATTGTATCACATCCGTTACAGAACAGGCCGAAGGTAGCAAATACAAAGATTCTCTTAGCTCCCTTATCCTTGAGCTGCTTTGCAACATCGAGAATAGATTCACCGGATGAGATCATATCATCTACAATGATAACATCCTTATCTTTTACATCTCTGCCGAGATACTCATGCGCAACAATGGGGTTCTTGCCGTTTACAATTACAGAGTAATCACGGCGCTTATAGAACATACCGAGATCAATTCCCATAACCGAAGAATAGTACATACATTTGCCCATTCCGCCTTCATCGGGAGATATGATCATGGTTGATTCCGGATCTATATCTAAATCGGGGTATTCGCGAAGAAGTGCCTTAATCATCTGATAAGAGGATCGTACATCCTCAAAGCCTGAGAGAGGTATAGCATTCTGCACTCTGGAATCGTGCGCATCGAATGTTATGAGATTTGTAACACCCATATTAACAAGCTCTTGCAGAGCAAGCGCACAGTCAAGGGACTCGCGTCCTGAACGCTTGTGCTGTCTTCCCTCGTAAAGCATAGGCATAATCACACTGATTCTGCGAGCCTTACCTCCGATAGCACCAATAGTTCTCTTTATATCCTGGAAATGATCATCGGGACTCATAGGTACGGTCTTGCCATACATATCGTACGTTACACCGTGATTGAAAACATCGGCAATGATATAAACGTCATTGCCTCTAAGCGACTGGTGAATACTGCCCTTGCCTTCTCCGCTTCCAAAACGAGGACAATGGGCCTCTACAAGAAATGTTCCATCGGTATCATGGCGACGCCATTCCTTCAGATAAAAATCGACCTGATTTGCGAAATCCTCGCATCCCTTCATGCCAATTACACTAAGTTCAGCATATAAGCTATCCTTCATAATAACCACCCCGTTGCGATATTTTTAATAATACGATTATATTATATATTAAAAGAGATAGTGAAGTCAAGTGTTTAACCTTGAAAAAATATTGTCGAATTATGTTTTTAACTTATCAAATTTACACAATAGTTTCAAAATAAAACATCAATTTTACAGGAGGTCTTATGGATTACACAGGAATAGGACAGCTACAGGCACGAATCTTCACCGCATCTGATGCTCTGCCGATAGAAAATGCTACGGTAAAAATAAAAGGTGCAGGAGAAAACTATCGAGATATTCAATATTCGTTATTAACAGACGTAGACGGTATAACGAAAGTTGTCACACTACCCACTCCAAGCAAAAACTTCTCGCTATCGCCGTCAGCGGCAGAATTTCCATACGCCGTCTATGACGTAGAGATAGCTAAGGAAGGTTATTATACCAAAAGGATTCATGATGTACCAATATTCGATTCAATAAAAGCTATTTTGCCTATCGAAATGCTACCGCTAATATACAACAGCGACGGTGAAATAGTAAAAATTGAAAACATAGATTCTACAATTACAGAAAATCCACGCTTATAGGAGGAAAAATGCTACCATCAATACCGGAAAATATAGTTGTACACTTGGGTGCTCCCGAAAGTGACGCCGAAAACGTGACAGTGGCGTTTAGAGATTACATAAAAAACGTAGCATCAAGCGAAATTTACCCGACTTGGCCGGAAGAAGCAATAAAAGCAAATGTTCTTGCGCAGATTTCCGTTGCCCTTAATAGAATATACACAGGATTTTACAGAAATAGAGGTAAAAGCTTTGACATTACAAATTCTCCCGCATATGACCAAACATTCGTGTATCAGCGCGACATTTATTCAAACGTTTCGGACATTGTAGATGAACTGATTGACAGTTATATAAAGCGGCAAGGTAACGTGGAGCCTCTGTTTGCCGAATTTTGCGACGGAATAGAAGTAAGATGCGACGGTCTGTATCAATGGGGCTCTGTAGAGCTTGCGGAGCAAGGGAAAAATTATCTCGAAATCTTAGAAAACTATTACGGAAACGATATAGAAATCGTGCGAAACGTTCCGATAGAAAACATTACAATTTCCGCCCCGCTACGCCCCCTAAAAGAAGGAGATTCTGGAAGTAACGTTGAGTTGATGCAGCGGAAGCTGAACCGTATATCAGCCAATTTCCCGGGAATACCGAAAATCTATCCTGCAGACGGCTTTTTCGATAAAAGCACGACAGATGCGGTTAGAAAATTCCAAGAGGTCTTTAACCTCAGCGTAGACGGTATAGTGGGTAAGTCCACATGGAATAATATCAACCATGTTTATAACGGAGTAAAACGTCTTTATTACATAAACTCCGAAGGGTTAAAGCTTGAAGTCGGATCGTAGCCATGTCGTTCTGTGAG
>JAZNHE010000035.1:0-8382 GCA_045576795.1 Eubacteriales bacterium
GTATAAGGCTCTGCGGAATATTCATCATATACAACATCTTCTTCGACTTCCTCGGGCTTCTCCTTCTTAATCTTGGGATTAGCCTCGTTGAATGCTTCGAGATCTTCGTTGTATTCCTTCTTATCAAGGTGCTTATCAAATGCCTTGGTAGAAATCTCGCGTGCTTTCTTTACTTTCGCAGCCTCTTCCTCTACCTCAACGGTATAGGGCTCTGCTGAATACTCGTCGTATACAACTTCTTCCTTCTTATCGTCGTCATCATCGTCATCGTCATCATCGTCGTCAAAGTCCTTGTATGCCTTTGCAAACTCCGAGAGTGCCTGACGCTTGTTCTTTTCTTCAACATACTCCGCATAGTCCTCTGTGGAAACCTCACGGAGCTTCTTGACTCTTACTTTACGAGTCTTGCCGGTCTCCTCGTCCACAACGTACTCTTCTGCATAGTACTCCTCATAGACGGGCTCCTCTGAGATCTTCTCAGCCTTGGGCTTCTTTACAGGCTCGTTTGCCTCGAGGAATGCTTCCATATCCTCGTGCATTGCCTTTCTCGTCTTCTTCTCAACGTAGTCCTCTGTGGAAGCCTCGCGGAGCTTCTTGACTCTTACCTTACGTGTCTTGCCGGTCTCCTCGTCTACAACGTACTCTTCTGCATAGTACTCCTCATAGACGGGCTCCTCTGAGATCTTCTCAGCCTTGGGCTTCTTTACAGGCTCGTTTGCTTCGAGGAATGCCATCATGTCTTCCTGCTTGGCAAGTTTTAATCCCTTATTATCATATACATCAGTCTGAACGTCGCTATATCCCTTATCATCGGACACGTCATAAGTTGCAGTATATGAGTCTACGTCAGCATATTCACTGTCGCTTATAGGGTTTACAAGCTTGCCGTCTTCCTCTGCCATAGCTCTGGCAAAGGACTCTATTTCAGCCTTTTTAGCTGCCTTATCACTTGTCGGTATATCGCTGCGAGTCGGCTCTATGGTGCTATCCTCATAGGACTCATCCGCATACTCCGGCTCGATTGTATGTACATTTTCCTGTGTGTTGACAGGCGCATAAGCGTTCTTCTTTTCTGACTCAGCTACAAACTCCTCAAATGCACGTGCATCATCTATTTCCTTGCTTGTCGCAGACTTAGAATACTTAATACCATCATCGGATGAAGCCGTAGCAGGTGCGACATCCTTATATTCCTCTGTAATTTCGCGACCATGTGTTGTGTTTTGGGTAGAATTGTCGACGGGTACGCTCTCATGCGCGCGAGCGGTGCGCTCTGTTGTGGCAGACTCAACAGCAAGCGTATTTACGTCTTCATTTTCCGCGTGAACGATCTTGCCCACTTCTTTCATTCTTGCGCGGTCAGCCTTATCGGCCTCATAGAATGCTATAAGCTCGTTAGCCTCCTCAATGCCGGGGTCTACCCACTCTTCCTCAGGCATAGGTGTAACGGGATTTAACTTGCGAGCTCTACGCTCCATTTTTTCGTTCTTGTAGAACTCCATGAGCTGATCCGCCTCTTCAATACCGGGATCGCTCCATGTTTCCTCGGGCATAGCCTCAACGCCGTGTCTTCTCGCAGCCTTTCTGGCTCTCTTTTCTTCATTATAGAAGTTGATCATATTTTCCGCCTCGTATATACCGGGGTCGGTCGTATCATCATTTTCAGCAGCCTCAATCTTCTTCTGCTTTTCGATAGCCCTCATATCTGCGTCAGTCATCTTGAGTGATACGAGCTTCTCATACTTCTGGAGCTCGGGCTCAAGGTCGACCTTCATTTTATCCTCAACGTCAGGGTAAATGAAGCCCTGATTACTCGGTTGAGCGGGTGTTGCGGGTATAGGAGTGATAGGGGCACCTGCCGCACCGGCATTTCCGGCTACCTTATTGAATGACGATACGTCAGCAGAGAGCATTCCGCCAAAGTACATAGTACCGGGAGCAACGTTACCGTCTCCGCCGGGCGCACTTTCGTTATGTCTGGCTGTAGACTCTCCTGCAAACGTAGGCAGCTTTCTGTCGCCTGCGCCATCCCTTATTCCTCCTCCGTTTCCAAGAGAAACCCTTTTCGGTCCTCTCGATAGCGAGGGCTTGCGCTCATTTGCCATCATTTTATCGGCAAGAGCCTGAGCCGCTTTCTTTCTCTCTGCGGCTGCATTCCCATCCGGTGACGTTGTGGGCTTGTTGTCAACCGGCTTGGTCGTTGCGGGATTGCCTGCTACTGCACCCGCATTTTCATTTTTGATTTGATCTGCCATCATTAATCCTTTCCGACGTGGTCGCGTCAAAGCAAGATTTTATATCTAAAGGCTTGCACCTTATATTAAACCTGTTATTCTGCGAAAAAGTCCGCAGTATTTATTTTTTATTCTTTTCGTACAACTTGAGCAAATAATTCATAACGTCGCGCCTGAGTATGATACCTATAAAGCATCCTCGGTCGTCAACAACGGGAACAAAGTTGTGCTCCTTTACAAGCTCAAACAACTCTTCGGGTGTTGCCGTGTGATAAAGAGGCTTAAGATAGTTAGCGTCGATTATTTCCGACACCACAGTTTCCTCCGCCATACGCATATCAAACGTACCCTTCCCAAGAAAGTAATGTAATACATCGTCATTTCTTAAAGTGCCAAGATAATGTCCCTCTCCGTCAAGCACAGGGATAGCAACATATCTGTGAAAGCGCATTTTCTCAAGTCCCTGTCTTACCGTACTATCCGCGGTTATGTATTCCACAAGGCTCTTGGGAATTATGAAGCGAAAAATATTCATTACAAATCCTTTCATACGTACGCCGTCGGCTCAACAATCAGTCAAATGCCGAGAGCGCACATCCGATAACCGTCGAAAACTCCGACAGCTGCGGAATGATAAATTTTACACCGTATCCGAGACCGTTGAATTCCTCATACTTAGCCTCACATGACGGTAGAGTGGTCATATTGCCCGTGAGAACTATATCACGAGCACCGCAGGACCGCGCCGCAAATACCGACACCATTCCCACGGTTTCATAAACGAGGTTAAATACGCCGCGCGCAATGTCACCCCGTGTGGCCATATCCGACACCTTTGCAAAATTAGCAGCGGTCATATCGAGGTTGAGCACAGCCTCCTCGCCCTCCGCAGTCATATCCTTAATGCGCAGGTCTATGTTATCAAGACTACCCGACTCCGCACATTCCGCGATGTGACCTATATTTTCAGCACCGACAAGCAGCTTTGAGAGTCCGAGCAGAGTTCCGCCTCCGACACCCGTACCGCCGAGGTACGATATTTCACCGTCAGCCACGGCATGTACAAGTGCCGTGCCTGTGCCCATGCTCACGATGAGCGCATCCTTAAGGCCGGAGAGATAGAGTCCTCCCTTGCCTATACAGGTAAACTCGGGCACTCGCTCGCAAGGTATACCGTACATATCTCCCTTTACGTAGGTTGCTCCTACACCGGTTATAAGCACCTTGTCAATGTCAGAAATCTTTATATTGTTTTCATCGGTAAATTTACCGAAAGCACCGTATACCGCAGTAGCGGGATGATCCGCCTTTACAAACTGTGGGGTTATGAGCTCATGCTTTTTCCCCTCTGTCTTAAAGCCGACTATCTTGGTAGTGCTTCCGCCTATGTCAATACCAATTACTATACCCATAGTGCTTCTGAGGAATCAGTCCTTCCTCATCCTTTCCATAAGGTTCTCAAATGAAAGGCCGTATTTATCAGCTATATCCCTTGCATAGGACTTGCCGTCCGGCTTGGTTCTGTGTATTTTGAAGGAACGCTCCCCCTCCTCTATGCCGGCAACGAGTGTATCAACTCTGATACCGCCCTTTGAGGTCGAGCGGTTGTTGATATCGGGCACCGATGCCGCAAGCTCATGAAGATGAGTTGAGAATATGCCTCTGCACCTCATCACCGCAAATGCGGAGAGTATCTCCGATGCTATGTATGACGCCTCATACGCGCCCGTTGACGAGAGGGACTCATCGAGCAATACCATAGCATCCTCGTCCGCCCCGTCGAATATCTCTTTAAGTCTTGCACACTCCTCGCCGAGACGTCCCTTGTCTATCGTGTCGTCCGCGCCCTCAGGGAAATGTGTATATATACCACTGACGGGAGAAATCGTCGCACTGACAGCAGGCACGGGCAATCCGAGCTGCATCATAGCCTGTGCCGCACCGACCGCCACCGTGATAACGGATTTACCGCCGCGGTTAGGTCCCGTGAGCACGTATATGCGCGCCTCATCATCAAAATCAAAATCATTGGTTACTATCTCATCGTCTATCGCAAGAGCAACTCTTGGATTATAGAGTCCGTCCGCAGTGAAGCACTTATCGGAAATATGTGCAACCGTCGGGTAGACCATACTGCAGCCGGGATGGGCAGAAAGTCTGCCTATCAGCTCCGCCGCCCGTGACACAAACTCAATCTCGGGCAACAGCTTCAGAAGAAAGTCGGTGTTCTCCATAACGTAGTTGGCAACCACGTTGCGCCACCCCTTGACAGAAGAGCGGAAGACATCCTCGATAGCACTGTTGAACGCGCCTACAAGTGCCTCCTGCTTGTTGTCGCTCTGTCCCTTGCCAAACGGGGAGAGATTAGATATGGTGGTAAATGCATCGTTACGGAATGACAGTCTGAGTATCTTATCCAGTACCTTGCCCGACTTGAACTTTTCGGAATTGATCGAAATAACACCTGCGGACTCGGGGCGCAGCTCACGGTCAAGATTGACACCTATTGTTATACTCTTTACCTCGTGTACCCTGTCAGAGAGTGCCTCGAGCTTCTTGTTGAGCTCCGTGTAATACTCCGACTCCGTAAGCTCCGTAACAAAATCGGCAAGTGCCGAGAATGCAGGACTGCTTATCTTGTCCGCCACCCCTTGGAATCCGCGATGCAAGGTATCAAGGCAGGAAACGTACAGCTCAATCTCGGTTATACTGTAAAGATAAGAGTCAGCGGACGTAACGTTGTCGTTATCAAGTCTGCGCAGTTCTCTTATATCGTCGAGTATGGGATGTATTCCCGAGAGTGTGTTGAGCAGCTCCGGAATTGCAAGGAGATCCTGCATGGTGCTCTGTCTGTATGAAATTACTCTCTCATCCAAGGTGAAGAAATCCGTGAGTGAGCAGCTCTTCAGTCCGAATATCTCGTTAAGACCAAGCTCGTCGCACACAGTCTCGGTTATATTCGGAAGATTGGCTCTGTCGAGATGATAAAGCTGTGAGGACTCATCGGGGTATAAGAGGCTTACGAACTTGTTTTCCATGGCTGTTCTCCTTTCAAAATAATTAAAAACGCGCTCTCGCGCAATATTTATTATAAATTATAACACATATTTAGAATAATAGCAAGAGGAAAATCAAATTTTTCTAAAAAAACTTACTTTGTCACTTCTTTAGCTTCGGCAGGGTGCTTTTTTGCCCTCGTTTCCCCTTACGATTTTGCGAACTTAATTTTACATTTTTACCATTTTTCGAATTTTTTTACAACGTATAACTCGACACGCCCCCTATCTTACTGCGCTTTTCTGCAAATATCGGGTATGCAAGACGGATAAAGCGACACAACGGGCGTGATTTCTTATCACACCGCTTCAAGCGGCTGAAATCTTGCAAAAACGCAATATTTTTTATCTTTGATTTCACTTGCATTTTTTGACGGTGGAATGTATAATATTAACATAGAGAATTTCGGAGGTAATAAACATGTCAGAAGCAACAACTTCACCTAAACCGAGAGTACTGCTCTTGAACGGCAGCCCCCATGCAAGAGGCACCACAAACCGCGCTCTTACCGAAGTGCGAGATACGCTGATACTCGAGGGAGTAGAGGCGGAAATTATACACGTCGGTCACCTTGCAGTGCGCGGATGCTCAGGATGCTACGCCTGCACAAAGCTCGGCAAATGCGTACACGACGATATAGTTAACAAGTTGGCTGAAAAATTCAGGGATGCAGACGGTCTTATAATCGGCTCTCCCGTATATTACGCATCACCAAACGGCACCTTCATTGCCCTGCTCGACAGACTCTTCTACAGTACACGATTTGATAAATCCATGAAGGTCGGCGCATCAGTCGTCGCGGCAAGGCGCGGAGGATGTACCGCATCATTTGATTGCCTTAACAAATATTTCACGATAAGCGATATGCCGATTGTATCATCAAGATATTGGAATCAAGTACACGGCAACAGTGCCGAGGAGGCAGAGGCAGATCTTGAGGGCCTGCAGACAATGCGTATGCTCGGCAGAAATATGGCATTCCTCATTAAATGCATAAGGCTCGGCAAGGAGCAGCTCCCTCCTATTGAAAAGGAGAAGAAGCAGCGCACCAACTTTATCCGCTGATTAATTTTTCGCATCAAGCCTGCGCACGTGTTAAGGCTTCGCGCCCACAAAGATAATGCAGGTATTTCTATAAAGGCGGCCGCCCCCGTGTGAATTCGCCACACGGGTGGGCCTTTTTGCGTATTTTTTATCTTTCCTTATTTCTTCTTATCAGCCCGACGCATATAAACACAAGACAAATAAGGATTATCGACAGACATATAAGTATCGCGCAGTCCATAAAGAACTCCTGCGGCAAAACCCAGATTATCTCATCCTCGTACGGGTCGAACATCCAGTTGTCCTTACCGGGGAAGAATATCTTGTGGAATATGGTGAACGCCTTATCAAAGTTTTGCGCAGCGGCAAATCCCACCGACACAAACGTCAAAAGCACCCCCGTCGCCGAATAGAACGGTATGCCGAGCCCCCTCGGGCGCGATAACCTTATCGCGCCCCTTTTGTTTAGGATAAGCAAAAGGGTAATAGTTGCAAGTGATATGAGAAGCGCATTACGGTTGAGATCGAACAGCACCTTGCAATCCTCAAAGTGTGCCTTTCCCTCCTCGGAATATTCAAGCTCTCCTGTGCCGAATTCATGTCCGGGTAAGGTGAGATAATCAAGCACGTCATCGTACGCCTCTTTTATTTCCTCCCTTGTCCATCCGGTATATCCCGGCATATCAAATGCATCTATGTGTAGGTAATAAAACGGTCTTACGTATATCGGCAGGCCTATAGAAAACGTGATTATTAAAACAGCAAGCGCAATTCCGAAAACAAATGACAGCAGTTTATTGTCCTTCTTCATTTCTCTTCCCTCCCATATTCACGGAGCTTGTGGTTAATTCTTGCCGCAACTATATCGAGTGCCGTCTTGTTCTTACCGCCGTTTATCATAATGTCAGCATACTTCTTTGTAGGCTCTACGTATATACCGTGCATGATTTTTACCGTATCCACGTATTGCTTTATTACACCGTCAATATCACGGCCACGCTCCGTCACGTCACGGCGGAGTCTTCTGAGGATGCGCTCATCCGCATCAGCATCGGCAAATATTTTTATATCGAACATCTCACGCAGTCTTTCATCATGGAAGGTAAGTATTCCATCGACTATTATAACCGGAGTCGGCACTATCTGTGTGTAATCCCCTCTTCTTGTGTGGTGACAGAAGTCATAGTTAGGAATTTCTACACGCTCCCAACTCTGCAGCATGCGCAGATGCTTTACAAGCAGGTCTGTGTCGAGCGCATCGGGGCAATCGTAGTTAGTCTTTACACGCTCATCCATCGACAAATGGTCCTGCGGCTTGTAATAATTGTCATACGAAATGATAGTTATTTCATTTGGAAAACGCTTTTTCAGCCCATCGGCAAAGGTGGATTTTCCGGAACCCGTGCCGCCGGCTATTCCTATAAGCATTGGTTTAATCATATTACGCTCCTTTTCGCGCAGTGGAAGTCATACACTTAAGATATTATACACCCGAGGACATCTGCTTGTCAACAAATTTCGTACCTTTAATACCTATTTAATCATTATACGTGTGCGCCTTTATGCGCAGGACTTGAATTTTGCTCATCATATACCGCTTTTGAAGTATCGCGCGTCATATTGATGGGCCATCCGAAAATATTTTTTCAAAATCTATTGACTTTCTTTTTTTTCTATGATATAATACCTTAGCACGATTTAAGAGAGCACAAATGGCGGATTAGCTCAGTTGGCTAGAGCGTCCGGTTCATACCCGGCAGGTCGTTGGTTCAAATCCGACATCCGCTACCATTCGGCTCGTTGGTCAAGCGGTTAAGACACGGCCCTTTCACGGCTGTAACATGGGTTCGATTCCCGTACGAGTCACCATAGAAAAACGGATACCATTTCGGTATCCGTTTTTTCTATCCTATGGTGGCTCGTACGAGGAATCTCACCCGGCGACGTATGTCGCTGGGTTCGCATACGCCATGCAGAGCGCGTAGTGAAACGGCGCGAAAGTGTTAGAAAACAACTGAGTGTTGTTTTCCCTTGAGCGTGACCGAGC
>JAZNHE010000036.1:0-10520 GCA_045576795.1 Eubacteriales bacterium
CGCTCCATATGTCCATTGCATATAGTCACACCTCCTTTGACGATAGTTTCGCATTGTAAATAATTGACTATATTATTATAGCATAAAAATGTGAATAAATCAAGGTGTTTTGACTCATTTGCAAGGATTCGTGTCAAAAAATCGGCATCAGATTTTTCACCGATGCCTGACTCGTTATTCAGTTGTATCCGATTGCACCTCCATCGTGAGCCTTGCCCCGAGGCGGAAGGCGTATTCGAAGATGGCTGCTTCGGCGAGGCTTACGTATTCATCCCAACAATCGTGGAATTTTACGAAGATTTCCTTCTGCTCGTCGGTAAAGGTCTTTTCCAAGTCCTCGTGATGCCTTGCCATGTACCCGAGGAGTTCCTTCATCTCCTTGGAGTTTGTTCGGCTGTCCTCCCCGGGAATTATGTTTCCGTGCCATAGTTCTTTTATTGGGTTGTTCATGTGTTGCACCTCCTGTGCTTCTGTTTTTGTTGTTACAACACTTGTACTTATCTTCCGCGCAACCAAAGAAACTCAAAAACAACCCGTTATAGCTTATAAATAGAAATTATAGTTTACAAAATATGTATTATTGCTCCGCTTTTTGCGTTTTTGCTTGGGCAAAAGTAAATTAGTTTATGGTCTTTTTCGCTGAGCGATAGTCTCTCGGTGTTTTTCCAACCGCATCAATGGTAAAATAAAAATCCCCCGATAAATGGGTGATGTTCTTAGCGGAGAATTTGAAAAGCGCTATTAAGTGCGAGCATCGCATTTGACTAGTCAAACGCAAAGGGGCTAAGCCCAAACCCTTATAACAACAGAAAGAGATAACAAATCGGTTCGTAGCCGAAATGTTATCTCTTTTTTCTGTTTTTTTAATGAAATCGTGGTTACACCACGATGAAATCTTCGCTTTGCTCAGATGAAATCCAAGGTCAAGACCTTGGATGAAATCAAATCCGTCGGGTTGTAACCCTGCGAAGCAGGATTTTATCGCGAAAGCGATTTCATCCACCGAAGGTGGATTTCACCCGTCGAGGACGGATTTGACTGCGTGATACTCCGTTAAGAGTATCACGCTAATCCGGGGGATTTTTTCATTTCTGCTTTTTATTAGAAGCCTTCCTTGATATCCCAATAGCCAATCTCCTTCATCCACTCGGAATATTCCTTAAGGTCTATTCCCTCACCTATGGCAGCTGTGAAGTGATTTTTACCGCAGGTATCTCCATCCCAACGAATCAGGTAGCATGCTCCCGCTTCTTCATAGAAGGTGGCAATGCGATCGGTAGTATCGGGAATAACGGTACACTCTCCCTGCAAAACAGTTTTACCTGTGGCAAGATTGGTAACACTGTAGCGAACAGTCTTTTTCTCCCGTGTGTCGTTGGCGGCACACAGGGTGAGAACCCCATCCTTTGGCTCATCGACCATTATAGTGAAAGGCATCTGCGAGGTCTTGATATAGTGATATGCCAGTTTTTTACATCCGTACCAATCCACTACGGCATCGGAAATCTGAGGCCAGCCATCAATAAGATTCCACCATATTATACCCGTCCTTCTCCACTTACCGATTCGAAATCTTTCGATAAAATACTTCTTTGCTTCTGCTTGAGAAATCTGACTTTGCAAGGCGTAATCCGAAAGATTATCTGCCGCTTTGCCGAAAATACGTTCTACCTGTGAGGTCATCAACGGTATTCGGTAAGAATAGATAGCTTTTGATGTAGGCTCCATGCTTGATGAGTGATAAAGCCAAACCGTATCATCGCATAGCTTTGAGTCACCCCAATTCAGTAAATGCTCATCCGGAATAAACCTTCTAAGCGTTTCTGGAGATGGACAGCCGTGATACCCTGTTTCCGATGCAAAATGAGCAGTAGCCGTACCATAGAATTCCCCTTTGAAGAAATCTCTCGGCCCCCATAAATGCTCCTCTGACGGGCGGCGATCTTCAACGGCCAGGTGATCAATGTAAGGAGATGACGGCAAAAAAGGTCTGGCGGGATCATTCTCTCTTACTACACGCGGAAGTAAGCTACGGGTAATGAGATTATCGTTTGGGTCAAAGCCTATGACTGCCTTATCATCCTGATAAACAGAAAGATCCCAATAACTATCATCGCATTCATTGTCCCCTGCCCAAATCAAAAGTGACGGATGATTGCGAAGGGCGCATACAATATATCTCGCCTCTGTTTCCATTTTTTTCAAGAACTCAGGATCATTGGGATATACCCCACACGCCATGGAGAAATCCTGCCAAACCAAAATGCCGTTATGATCGCAGAAATCGTAAAAGCTTTCATCGGGGTAAACGTTTCCGCCCCAGCATCTGACGATATTACAGTTCAGGTCTGCCAGCATCTCTAAGCCGCGTTGCTGATATTCGTTATGTCTCGACGGAAAGGCATCGGGAGGCACCCAGTTTGATCCCATGCAGAAGATCTTTTGACCGTTAATTCTAAAGCAGAATTCTCCGTCATCGCCTGCAAGAGAGGTGCGTTCCAATTGGACGGTGCGTATACCGAATGATAACGTTCTACTGTCGCACACGATCCCGTTATGATATAAAGTTACCGTAACGTCATAAAGATTGGGAAGTCCGTAATTCTTAGGCATCCACAGCTTTGCATCGGTAAGCGAGATTCTGGTAGAGCGCGTGGAGCCAAAGATGGTGTCTGAGACAAAAAATCTCGAGTCTTTGCAAATTCCCTCCACTGTATAGGTTAATTCCCCGGGAATCAATGTTTCTCCGCCCACGCGCACAGATGCCTCAAGTGTCGCGCTTGATCCGCATAGAGATCTTGTGTAAATGTATATTTCTTCAATTCGATTTTTTGGCAGATATTCAAGCGTTACAGGCTTCCAGAGTCCGCCGGATATTATCCGAGGCATAATATCCCATCCATACATTGAGGGTGCCTTACGAACTGTCAAGGAGTCAAGATTATACGGCAAGGACTTGCAACCCAACGGAGTAGGATGTTTTCTGGAATACAGAGCAACGGGAATAATATGGACAACTATACTATGCTTCCCATTGGAAGCACCTGCCAAAGAGAAGGTATGAGGGATTAGCATATTCTCCGTCTTTCCAAGCAACACACCGTCAAGATATATCTCGCTGACGGTATCAATTCCCTCAAAATTCAAGAATGGCTCCGTATTTGCAATATCTTCTGCCGTAAATTCGGCAGCGTACCACAGGTGGCAGTCTTCAAGCTCTTGTGCCTTGCATATATTATCTCCGTAATAAAGATCCTCGAGCAATCCCTCTCTCATCATATCTAATTCGAAATTGCCGGGGACTGCAGCCGGAATAACGGTTCCGTTGTAATTGAGTACCGCCTCATACGTTTTAGCATCAAAGCCGGAGGTAACATCTCTGTTTGGAACAATTGCCAAGGTCCAATTTTCTACGGTTACTTTTTTTCTCATGACTCCCCTCCGAAGATGCGAGCTTCCGCCTCAGCACAGAGTGCATGATAGACGGGGAGATGTAATTCCTGCACCTTATAGGTTTCAGTCTCGGGAACCTTTATAACAACGTCACAAAGCTGTGCCAGTCTTCCGCCGCCGGCTCCGGTCATCGCAATAGTTGTCATTCCCTTTGCCCTCGCAACCTCTGCTGCCGCACAAACGTTTTTCGCATTTCCCGAAGTGGAAATTCCCAAAAATACACCGTTAGCCTCTCCAAAGGTCCAAACCAACTGAGCAAAAGCGTAATCGGGTGATATATCGTTTGAAAACGCGGTGAGCGCCGAAGTCAAGGAGGGTAACGGAATGGCCTTGATACCACCTTGCAAGCGAGCGGCAGTTTCAGGCGGAAGCCCTGCCTTCTCCTCCTCGGATAAAGGACGGAGGGAGAGAAATCCTTTCAGTAATTCGCCCGTGATATGCTCACTGTCTGCCGCACTTCCTCCGTTTCCACACACGAGAAGCGTTCCGCCGGTACTGTGCATAGCTACTACTTTATCAATCGCTACACTGAGCGCCTCATTGCACCCACAGAGATTTGGATAACGGTCTATAAGATTTTCAACGTAATTCATCATATGCCTCCATTGCGACAGCCAACGCCGCCATATCGCCGATCTGCTCACCTAAAATCGGAACGGTGACCGAGCAACGCGCGGTGGGTGCCAATGCTTCTTTCTTCAATTCATTCAAAGTGGGCGCCTCGAGAAGATCGCGACACCGAGCATAAACGCTTCCGATTATAATAACCTCGGGATCAAGGATATCACACAGTATGGCAAGGGTACGTCCCAGCTTCTTTCCACACAGGTCAAATACCTCATTTGCCGTCCGATCCCCTTTTCTTGCCGCTTCAGCAAGGTCTGCAGTATTGAAGGTATCAATATCCTTTCTCTGTAAAAACAGCGGTGTCTCTCCACGCTGAAGAGCCTCTCTTGCCAACATTCTGCCAATCTCACGAATACCCGTACCACTACAGAACCCCTCAACAGAACCAACCTTGCCGTAACCGGCAGGACCGCACTCGGACAGACGAACGTGTCCGATTTCTCCGGCATTTCCGGTGGATCCGGAATACAGTCTTCCGTTTATTATCAATCCGGCACCAAATCCTGTGCCGCACGTGAGAAAGACTACGTTGTCATGCCCCTTCCCTGCACCAAAGTGCCATTCCGCCAAAGCGCAAGCATTAGCATCGTTGCGTATCTTGACGGGAACGAGAAATCGTTCCTTCAGCATCTCCACAATGCGCACACGATCCCATCCAGGTAAATTGGGAGGTGATAGGATTATTCCCTTGTCTTCATCCAAAGGGCCGCCACAGCTGATTCCTATTGCGGTTGCAGGTCCAAGTGCTTCTACCGCTTCAATAATTTGCTTTATAGCCTGATCCTTGCTTTCTGTAGCAAAACGAATTTTTTCTTTTATTTTTCCGTCTCCGATTGATGAAACTACGGCACATTTTGTACCGCCTATATCGATTCCGATGTACATAATATCACCCCTTTTCTTTAATTATACAAGACATAAAGTAACAGTACAACAAAAAAATAACTTAAAATGAACAAAATTTCACGATTTTAATTGATTTTCTTTGTTTTTTGCGCTATAATATAAAAAAAGGAGGATAGTTATGTCTCAATCCGAAACAAGACTTCACGGTATTCAATACATAGGAAAAGACGCTCACTTATTGGCGGAAGAGCGTCAGAGTAATGGAATGATTCTTCACTCCCATGATTATTTTGAATTAGAAATTTTACTTGAAGGAAACGGAAGAATGGGGTTGAATTCCCGTCAATATGAGCTTACTGCCGGTAGCGTCTATTTTCTGACTCCTGCTGATTTCCACGAGGTCTTCTTATCCGGAGAAAGCAGACTTTGGAATATTTCCTTCGACGGCTCTATTCTACAAGCACATCAGCTGGAGAATTTATTTTCACGAAACAACGCCTTTCGCCAAGTTGCGCCCGAGGTGTTGCGAAAATTGGATGCAGCCTCCAAATTGCTATCGGAGGAGATGGATCCGATACAGCAAAAATTGTTAGTGGAATATCTGCTGCGGACTGCGGATATATGGCAAAGCGGAGATGAAATTCTACCGCCAATCCGCCGGGCAATTCTGTATGTGGAAACGTTCTTTCGCGAAGATCCAAGCTTATCGGACGTTGCTGCACACGTAGGACTCTCCCCATCCTATTTCGGAAATCAATTCCGCAAGGAAACAGGTGAGACGTACATAGCATATCTCAACAAATGTAAGGTAAATTGTGCGGCAATGCTTCTCCGAAACGGCAAATCCGTAACGGAGGCGTGCTTTGAATCCGGCTTTGGCTCATTAAGCGGCTTCAGATATGTTTTCCGTCAGAAAATGGGGACAACACCAAACGAATACGTTAGCGAGCACCTTAGAAAATGTGGGTATTAAAATCAGGTCTTACATCAAAAATTTGCGGAGCTGTTAAGAATTAAGTCAGTGGTTAAGATAGTTTTGAAACCGGCAGTTGAATAAAATTGCCGCAAAAAATTAAGAACCCATAGTTTTCCCCCGATGATTAAGCGCGTCCCAAAACATAAAAAATATAACCGAGGTATTGCATAAAAAGATACCTCGGTGTTTTTTGGGGCTATGCCCAAATTACTCTCGCAATCTGACGGAGCGACATTTAATGTTCAGAAAATATTGTAAAAGTATTGACAAGAGCAATACTTCGTGATATGATGTATAACGTGAGAGGAGGTATAACATGGATATACAATTAAAGCGCGGCTTGCTTGACGTATGTGTGCTTGCGGCTATTCAAAACGAAGACTCATACGGATATAAAATCATAAAAGACGTCAAGCCTTATATCGAGCTCTCCGAGTCTACCCTATATACTATCCTGAAAAGACTTGAAAACTCAAATATGCTGACTGTCAGATCAGCCGAGCATGATGGCAGATTGAGGAAATACTATCATATTACCCCTCTCGGGCTCAAAAAGATCAACAATTTTAAGGAAGAGTGGAAAGAGGTCATGTCTATATACAAATTTGTAACAAAGGAGAATCAAGATGGATAAGAAAACCTTTCTCGCTCAATTGAGATGTCAATTATCCGGTATTCCCCAGGATGACATTGAGGACCGCCTGATATTCTACACTGAAATTATCGACGATATGCTTGAAGAAGGCATATCCGAGGAGGAAGCCGTATCAAAGCTCGGCACTCCCGAGCAGATTGCCTCAAAAATCATAGGTGAAACTCCGCTCAAAAAGTTAGTTAAAGAACGAATTAAGAAAAAGAAAAATGTAAATACGTGGCAGATTGTACTTTTGTCACTGGGATCGCCTATATGGCTCTCCCTGCTTGTTGCCGCATTTGCCATACTGATTTCTCTATATGCGGTAGTATGGTCGGTAGTCATATCACTGTGGTCGGTGTTTGCTTCATTTGCCGCATGTGCATTAGCCGGAGGAGCGGTTGGAATTGTATATATGTTCAACGGAAACTTCCTGACAGGAGTGGCGATTATAGGAGCAAGTATGGTCCTTGCGGGATTATCCGTACTAATGTTCTATGCTTGTGTAGGAGCGACTAAGGGATGTGCAGTTCTGACAAAAAAAATACTGCTCGGCATTAAGAAAATGTTTGCCGGAAAGGAGCGCAAATAATGAGCAAAAAAACGAAAATATGGCTTATTATAGCCGCTTCACTGATAGTGCTCGGCGCGATACTGTTCACACTGGCTATGACCGCCTACAAATGGGATTTTTATAAGCTTGAGACAAAAAAATACGTCACAAACGAATACACCGTAAATGAACAGTTCAACAAGATAAGCGCTACCCTGAATACTGCCGATATAACATTTGCACCGTCTGATGACGGTATCACTAAGGTTGTATGCTACGAAACAGAGGGGGAGCTCCACAGTGTATCAGTTGAGAATGGCACGCTTAATATAAGCGTATTACACAGCAACAAATTGATGAATCATATCGGCATAAACTTTAATTCTCCCAAAATAACCGTATATATACCGTCCGGTATGTACTCAAGTCTCAATATAAAAAGCGATACGGGTGATGCCGAGATTCCAAGCTCTTTCACCTTTGAAAATATAGATATACTGACAGATACAGGTGACGTAACACTCGGTGCCACCTGCCACAGTAATGCGAAGATAAAAACCGACACGGGAGACGTTGCCGTTAACGGAATTGATGTAGGAGCACTTAACATAACCACCAATACCGGAGATATGCGTATTTGTGAGGTTGTGTGTCACGATGATCTTGAGATAAAAACGGAAACCGGTCGCGCCCATTTGTCAGACGTATCATGTGATAACTTCATATCGTCGGGCGATACCGGGGATCTTATAATGTATCGTTCAATCGCAACCGGTAAATTCTCTATCAAGAGAGATACGGGTGACGTTGAATTCAACCAATGCAATGCGAATGAAATACTTGTTCAAACCGATACCGGCGATGTTGAATTTGACCGTTGCGATGCCAATAAAATATTTGTGAGGACCGAAACAGGCGATGTATCGGGCTCGTTGCTTTCCGATAAGGTGTTCACTGTAGAAAGCAATACGGGAGATATTGAAGTGCCGAAAAGTGCGATTGGCGGAACGTGTGAAATAATAACCGATACCGGTGACATCGAAATAGAAATAGCCAATTAAGATGATACTATAAGGCAGAATTGATTATGGAAAAATATACCCGTGAGAATTTTCACACACATTCAACCTTCTGCGATGGAAAAAACTCGCCTGAGGAAATGGTGCTATCCGCTATTGATAAGGGCTTCACAGCCTTGGGATTTTCAGGACACGGTTACACGCCGTTTGATTTGATAAGCTGTATGAAGGATACAGACGGCTACATAGCCGAGGTTCAACGCCTTAAGGTAAAATACCGCGACAGAATTAAAATCTATCTTGGTGTAGAGGAGGATTCTCTTGCGCCTGTTGATAGGGATAGATTTGATTATATCATCGGTTCTTCTCACTGCTTTCTCAAAAACGGTGAATACTTCCCTATCGATCTGAGCCACAGTCATTTCAAAAAATGTCTTGAAGTCTTTGATTATGATGCAGTAAAAATGGCTGAAGCCTATTACAGTGCTTTCTCTACATACATCAAGCACAGACGTCCTGATATTATCGGACACTTCGATCTTATTACGAAGTATGATGAGCTTGACGACCTCAGATTGCTAAGCAATACAGAATATAATAGAACAGCAGAAAAATATCTGCTTGAAGCGATAGGCTACGGATGTATCTTTGAAGTAAATACGGGTGCAATTTCAAGAGGACTTCGCACATCGGTTTATCCGAGTGAAAATCTCCTGCACCTACTGAAAAAACACGATGCGCACATTCTGCTATCTTCGGACAGCCACCGCGCAGACACGTTAGACTACTTCTTCGATGAAGCTTGTAACTATTTATACGATATCGGCTTCCGTGAGTTTTATTCACCATTTGGCAAGCAAAAAATAAGTATTAAGAGGTAAAATAAGATGAATAACATATGGATTTTCGCTATAATGGCATTATTAATATTTGCGGTGTTTGTTTTCCCTCTCTGCTCATGCTCATTAAAGAATAGCAGCAACCATATAATTACGACACACGAATTGACTGAGGATTTTAATAAAATACAGATCAATACATCCGTGTCAAATATTACTTTCGAGCTGAGTGATAATGATAGTGCAACCGTCGTATGTCGCGAAAAAGCAGATAGAAAGCATAACGTGACCGTTGCTGACGGAACGCTTTCAATTGAGAAAACAGATACAAAAAAATGGTATCACATATTTAATTTTGATTTTACTGTGCCGAGTGTGACAGTGTATCTTCCTCGTGCAGAATACACTTCCCTGCAAATAAAATCAAGCACGGGAAATATTACAATCCCTGAAGGCTTCAATTTTACAGATGGAATAGGTATTAAGGGCAGCACCGGAAGTATAAGCTGCAGTGCCTCAGCAAACGGGACGGTAAAGATTGATAACAGTACAGGAAACGTATCAATACGTAATGCATCCGCAAGCAAATACGAGCTTGATACTTCAACCGGAATGACAACGCTGGATAATGTGACGTGTGAGAGCATCGTAGCCGTAGGAACAACGGGAGATTTCTTCCTTTTGGATTCGGAAATAAGTGAAAGCGTGAAAATCTCGAGGGACACGGGCGATATTGAAATCCGTAATGTAAGCGCAAGGCATTGCAACCTTACCCTCACCACAGGAACTACCGATATTTCAAATCTCAAGTGCGAGAGCTTAAGCTCTGTCGGAGATACAGGTAAAATAATCGTATCCGATATTGAGACAAGCGGAAACATCAGTATCGCAAGATCCACAGGAAATAGCACACTGAACTCCATAGCTTGTAACGGTAATATCAGCATGGTATCAACTACCGGAAAGCAGGAACTTAAGAACACAACCTGTGCAAATCTTAATATAGTGGCTGATACGGGCAAACTTGTTATGAATGACGTAATCGCAAACGGCAGTATGACCATCGAAAGATCAACAGGCGACGTTGACTTTACAAGATGCGATGCTTACGAAATCACGATAAAAACCACCACCGGAGATGTAAAAGGCACCCTGCTCTCGGATAAAATATTTACGGTAAAAACCAGCACCGGAAAAACCAACATTCCGGAGTCCGCAAGTGGCGGTGCATGCAAAATAACAACCTCCACCGGAGATATAGAAATAACAATCGGATAAAATAAAACAGCCATACCGTATAATAGCGGCTATGGCTGTTTTTGTTTTTATAATTTTATAAATGATGATACGGACGGTCACACCGTCATATACCTTGACTCCCAAAAATATCAAAGCTCAAGCGCGCGGAACAAATCATCGATGGTTGCAACACGATCGTCATCCAACTTATAAGTCTGATGAACCGTCACCTTTGCATAATCCCTTGATTTCTTATTTGTAATCAAATCAAACCACCTATATATCTGATACAAGGGAAACAGTATTTGGCGCTTATTCAATGATGGATATTTGA
>JAZNHE010000037.1:0-13000 GCA_045576795.1 Eubacteriales bacterium
GTGGTTCTGCAGGATGTAAATCTGTTCACGGGAACGGTGATGGAAAACCTGCGGTACGGCAATCCCGACGCAACCGACGAGGAATGTATCGCCGCCGCAAAGCTTGCGAACGCGGACGGATTTATCCGTATGCTCCCACAAGGATATAACACCGTGCTCAAGGGTGACGGAAGCGGACTTTCCCAAGGTCAGAGGCAGCTGATCTCCATTGCGCGCGCCGCCGTTTCCGATCCGCCCGTCATGATTCTCGACGAGGCGACCTCATCCATTGATACCCGTACCGAAGCATTGGTACAGGACGGCATGGATAAGCTGATGAGAGGCAGAACCGTATTTGTTATCGCCCACAGACTTTCAACAGTTCAGAATTCCGACGTGATCATGGTGCTTGACCACGGGCACATCATCGAGCGCGGAAATCACGATAAACTGATAGCCGAAAAAGGAACTTACTATCAGCTTTATACGGGTGCTTTTGAACTCGAATAAAAGAGAACACTACAAGGGGATTCGATAGTATGAATATATCTCCTTCATTCGAATCCCTGTGTAGTGTTTACATAGATTTGTTTGCTGGCATGATGATCAGTCACCGGAAGATAGCGGTTACTGTCAACTCCCGTCAATACCAAGGGATAAGTGTACCCTCACGGCAAAAATCATGGACTGTTTTTGTACGATAGCCGTATATGGATCTATTTTGTAGTGGTATCACAAAAAATTCGACAAGTTTCGACTTGTCGAATTTTTTTATCCAAGCCGCAGGCTTGGTATATCATCGCCGCACAACGTGCGGTGCATATCATCAAGGGCACAGTGTGCCCTTGTATCTCATCACGCGCCAGCGTGCATCTACCTTCGGCTTGATGTAAGGAGCGAAGCGACGGAATAGCGAGCCTACGAGCGTCTATACAACACTTCGTGTCTGATGATATACACTTTCTGCGAAAGTGATTGGTCTTTCAAGCCTTTTTTGCTTTTGGCCGTAAAATATAAATCGTTCACTTTACACCCCTTTCGTTCAATTTATAGGGTATCGTTCAATTATTGATTCGCTTAAAAGAATTATTGATTTTCAATGGATTATGTGATATAATAAACTCACCGATAAATAAGAATTTACAAGGGGAAATGAATATGGGTAATGCTATATTAGTCTGCGGCTTGAACGGAGCAGGAAAAAGCACACTGGCAAAAGCACTTGCCGAAAGATTAAATCTCCGCTTCATTGATATTGAAGATATATACTTTGATAAAAAAGACAATCCTAATTATCCGTATGAAAAATCTCGTTCCTATGGAGAGGTTGTATCACTGCTTACAAACATCGTAAACGATGAAAACGACTTCGTTTTGGCATCGGTAACGGGTAGTTTCGGAGATGGATTTATCTCTCATTTGAAGTGTGTAATATTAATTGAAGTCCCAAAAGAGATACGATTAAAGCGAGTAAATGATAGGTCATACATGCTTTTCGGCGAGAAAAGTTGTAAAGGCGGTGCTTTTTACGAGCAAATCGAGTCATTTCATAATTTTTGTGCTTCAAGGGATGAAAACTTAGTTAACGATTGGCTATCAACTATATGCTGTCCCATTATCAGAGTAGATGGAACGTTACCGATATGTGATAATGTGAATATAATTACTAAAAAGTTGTAAACCAAATCCCAATTTATCGAACTAAAATAGGCGCTACCCGTTACAAGAAAATGCACCCACTACTTCAAAATTTGCACCCATATAAAAAAATGGTATTAAAATTTAAGATTACTTACAGAAAAAGACTCAGGATTGGATACAATTCTGAGTCTTTTTCAGTTAAATCCGCCTACGACGGAATAAATCCACATTCGTGGATAAAATTGCTTCGCGATGAAGTCTTACTCCGCAAGGTTAGGAAGAGTCGGATTTACTCACATTTGAGGTAGCACACCGAAGATTTCATCCGAATTTACTTGCATTTCACCATTCATGGCATAATTGCATTGACTATTTTGAAAACTTGTGATATAATGAGCCGAAACGACGATAAAAATGGCAAAAAATAAGCTACAGATATATCAATTGAGTTTGCATTCAAAGCTATCACAAGCAAGTCATATATTAATACATTATCCGAGAGGTGTAACATGAAAAACATTTCTGAAATTGATAAGAATTTCGCAATAAATTCAAACGTTCAAAGGGATGATATATCGTTCCATAACATTCTTTCGTCCCCTTTTGATATACGCGGTGTTTTCTATGAAAACGGCCTTTTCAGAAGAATGCCTGAGGAGATTGCAAAAACCGTAAGCGACGGAGTCTACGCTCTGCACACAAACACTGCGGGAGGCAGAGTAAGATTTGCGACCAATTCCCCTTACGTTGCAATAGTGACAAGGATGCCCGGTGTCGGAAAAATGTCGCACTTTGCCCTCTCGGGATCTGCCGGCTTCGACCTTTATGCAGATAATCGTTATGTATCGTCATACATTCCACCGTTTGACATAAGTGACGGGTACCAAGGAATCATCAACCTCGGATCATCAAAAATGAGAGAAATAACGATAAACTTCCCTCTCTACAGTAATGTTAGCGAGGTGTATATCGGACTCAGCAAAAATTCCGAGTTAAAGCCTCCGGCACCTTATAAGACAGACGTACCGGTTGTATATTACGGCTCGTCAGTAACGCAAGGTGGCTGTGCATCCCGTCCCGGAACGTCGTATCAATCGATAGTTTCCCGACAGATTGATGCCGATTTTATAAATCTCGGTTTCTCGGGAAATGCCCACGCTGAAGATGAGATGCGCGATTACATAAAAACACTGAAAATGTCTGTTTTTGTGTTTGACTACGACTACAATGCTCCGACGCCCGAATATCTCGACGCAACACATGAAAAAATGTTTGCAGAGATAAGACGATGCAACCCCTCACTACCGATAATACTTATGACAAGACCTAAGTATTATCTCAACAAAGAGGACGTTGCCTGTTACAAAATTATAGAAAAGACATATAAAAACGCAATTGTAAGAGGCGATAAGAACGTATATCTTATCCCCGGAAAAAAGCTTATGCGCCTTGCAAAAAACGAGGGTACGGTTGATGCTTGTCACCCTACCGACCTTGGATTCTACTCTATGGCACATGCCCTTATACCAGTACTGAAAGAAATAATCTGAACCACTACTGCAAGAATGATATAGGAGAGGAGGCGATCAATTTATGAAAACAAAGGCGGAAATAATGTACGCTACTATGAATCCGTGGAAGCTTTTCTTCGTAATAGCACTACCCGGCATGATAACAATGTTTGCCATGACTGTTTACAGTGTTCTTGAGGGAATGTTCATCGGACACAAGCTCGGTGAAGAAGCCTTTGCGGCAATAAATATCGCCATGCCTCTTGTAATGATAAACTTCTCACTTGCCGATCTTGTGGGTGTCGGTGCATCAGTACCCATATCAATCGCCCTGGGTAAAGATGACAAAAAGACCGCAAACAACGTATTCTCCTGCTCAATAATTATGATTTTCGCAGTATCAGTCATCATGGGAACGATAATGTTCTTTGCCGCTGAGCCTCTCTCGCGCATGATGGGTGCTGACGATACACTGCTCGAGAATTCGGTAAAATATCTGCGCACATACGCGCTATGCGGACCGCTCACTACAATATTCTTTGCTATGGATAACTATCTGCGAATCTGCGGATATATAAAAACGAGCATGGTGATCAACATAGGCAGCAACGTGGCTATGATAGGTCTGTTAGCCCTGTTCCTATTCGTATTTGAAATGAACGTGGTAGGTGCCGCGATAGCAATGTGCATCTCTATGTCGGTATGTGCTTTTATATCCCTCATTCCGTTCCTCAGAAGAAAAACACTGCTTCAGTTCACGAGACCGAAATTCAGTATAGCAATGTGCAAGGAAATCGCATCGTGCGGCTCACCTGTCTTTCTCAGCAACATCGCCGGCCGTGTAACGTCTATACTTATGAATATCTCGCTTATGACATTAGGCGCAAAGCAGCTCGGTGAGGGTGGCGGCACTACCGCAGTTGCAGTATATGCCATACTGATGTATGCGAGTGACTTCTGCTGGCCGCTACTATACGGAATTTCCGATTCACTCTCCCCTGCTATCGGCTACAACTGGGGTGCGGAAAACTATGACAGAGTTAAAAAAATAGTCAAATGTGCATATATTGGCACTGCCGTCGTCGGAATTATATCAACGTCGGTGTTGTTCTTCTTCCCGAATGTGATAGCAAAGCTGTTCGCAGGTAAGAACGATCTCACTCTTATCGAGATATCTGCATCTGCAATCAGGCTCTTCTGCTTTGCTTACCTTTTCAGATGGGTGGGAGTAACCACGCAAGGCTTTTTAAGTGCCATAAAGAAGCCGATGCTCGCAACTGTAGTTTCGGTTTCTATAGCTTTTCTCTTTCCTCTGATTATGCTCGGCGTGTTATGGCCGCTTGAGCTCAACGGTATTTGGCTGAACTTTGTAGGAGTAAACGCTCTGGCAGCCATTTTAAGCATAATACTCCTCATATACGTTATGAAGGAAATAAAGCGCAAGGAATCGGAGAATAAGCAGCATATATCGGAGGCGTAATAAGGTCTCGGTATTTAGCGATAAGCAAGTATCTCTTTCTTTGAGCTCTTGGATTTAACCGTAATCAAATAAAAACACCGCGGTATGCTTTTGGACAATACCTCGGTGTTTTTTTGTGTTATGACGGTATCAAGGTTGAGAACCTATGAATTTCCGGTTTTTACAATCTTTTTATCGGTGTTTCCTCATTTTCGCTGATTAAATTCCCGATAACCAAGCCCGTTTGGTTTCAACCGACCCTCAAAGATAATGAACAAGCTCGCTCTCATATTGGTCGCGTGCCTCGGGAGCTTCGTCCGGATAGCCTATCCATATAATATTCAAGGGAATTAAGTTGTCGGTAAGGCCGAGTGCCTCTCTCACCCGCTTTTCAGAGCGTTCAACGGGATGAACTCCGCACCAGCAAGCACCGAGTCCCAAATCGGTTACACGAAGCAAGATGTTCTCCGTCGCGCTCGAAAGGTCCTGAACCCAGAAGTCCTTAAATCTCCCCGGCATCATTCTCTCACTGTTGCCGCAAGCAACGATAGCAAGCGGAGCTATGATTTTACTGAATTCGGTAGTGCCTCTGAGTCGCTCTACCGCCTCCTTACTCTTTACTATGTAAAACTCCCACGGTCTTTTATTACATGCGCTCGGACCGCTCATAGCCGCATGCATAAGCTCGTCAATTAATTCGTCACTTACATCTTGCGCTGTGAATTTACGAACGCTTCTTCTTTTCAAAAGAACTTCTTTCAGCTCCATATTCCCTCCTAATTGTTACAAGAATATTATAGTATACAACACAAGCTCGGCAAGTAGCCTGAGCCTCTGCTTTGACGATCGTATCACGCTATCACGGATATTTACTCGTCTTATCGAATTACTTTGCTATCGAATACTGGCTATTGTATATCTCTGCGTATAACCCACCCTTTGCAAGAAGCTCGGTGTGGTTTCCACTCTCTACAACATCTCCGTTGTTGACAACAAGTATCAAATCAGCGTTTTCTATCGTTGAGAGGCGGTGAGCTATAACAAAGCTTGTGCGTCCCTGCATCAGCTCATCCATAGTTCTCTGTATTATAAGCTCGGTTCTCGTATCTACATTGCTCGTAGCCTCGTCAAGAATAAGTATCGGTCTGTCGGAAAGATATGCACGTGCTATTGTAAGCAACTGCTTCTGACCGCCGCTTATATTTGTGCTCTCCTCATTAATAACCGTGTCAAAACCCTTAGGCAGACTCTTTATCCATCCGTCGATATGTGCGCGCTCTGCCGCTCGCTCTACCTCTTGGGATGTTGCAGAGGGATTACCGTAGGCAATATTATCATACACTGTCCCCGAGAACAGAACCGTATCCTGCAACACCATACCGAACATATCTCTTACGTCACGGCGCCTCATATCGTTAATGCACTCTCCGTCAACGTAAATTTTACCGCCCTGAGGATCATAAAATCTCATAAGCAGGTTGACAATCGTAGTCTTACCGCCGCCGGTAGGTCCTACTATTGCAATTTTCTGCCCACTTTTAACGTCAAGATTTAGATTTTTAATCAGAGGCTTGTCTTCTGTATATGAGAACGATACATCCTTGAAAACAACGTTGCCTTTACACTCCCTTTGCGAGGGGGCGTCAGACTCTGTCATCTCCTCGCTATCAAGGAATTCATACACTCTCCTCGCGGATGCGATGGTTGATTGCATCATAGACATACCGCCGGAAATAGATTCAAGCGGTCCTGCGAAAAGCTGTGTATACAGGATAAATGACATCAGCGCACCGACACCGATCTTGCCCTTTATTACGAGGATACTGCCTATGACGCAAATAGCAATATACGCCATATTATTGACGAGAGTTACTATCGGCTGTACCTTACCCGAGGTGAGATACCCCTTCTCCGACTTGCCTCTGTAGTCCTCAGAGAGAACCTCGTATTCAACCTGTCTGTGCTTCTCAAGGTTAAACACCTTAACGGTATCAAAGCCTGTGAGATTTTCCTCTGTAATGCTGTATATTTTACCTGCCGCCTCTCTGCTCTCATTAAAGTGCTTTTCACTTCTTGATGCGAGCTTGGCAGACAGGAGCATTGATGCAGGTACAAAAACTATAACGGTCATAGCCATTATGGGATCTGTTACAAATATCACAACTGTGATAACTATCAGCTTAATGACGCCGTTAATTATGATATTGAATATATCGTGTACAGACCCTCCCATTATGGAGACGTCGTTGGTCATACGCGATATGATCTCGCCGTTTGGCGTAGTGTCTATCTGCCTTATCGGAATACGCGATATTTTTGCGCTCATATCTATTCGTATACGGCAGGTGTAATGCCTTGAAACAATGTTATTCATAAGAATCACTGTGGCGATGCTGAGAATTCCCGAAACAATATATGCAACGGCAAGATTGATACACTTTACCGTAATATTTCCAAGCTCCGCATTTGCGCCCGTGGTAATGTATGCATATATATCATCGGTTATCTGTCCAATAAGCTCCGGTGCAACCATAGAAAGCGCAATAGACAAGAAGCTGATTATGGCGGCAACTATGAGCCAAGGAAGTATCGGCCTTGTGTCCTTGATAATTCTGAAAATGACCTTGTAGGCGCGATCAAGCTTTGATTTACTGTTTCTTTCAGCCGACACTGAGATCACCTCCTACGGACTCCCTGCCAAGCTGGGATATACAGATTTCACGGTATATATCGCACTCATTAACGAGCTCGGAATGTGTGCCGGAAGCGATGATTCTGCCCTTATCCATTACGTATATTCTGTCAGCGGCAAGCGCTGTTGAAACACGCTGTGTAACAAGAATCTTCGTCTTTCCCGAAAGTCTATTAAAGAGCTTTCTCTGTATTCTCCTCTCGGTAAGATAATCAAGTGCTGAGAAGCTGTCGTCGAATACATATATCGGCGCATTCCTTATAACAGTACGCGCCATGCTTATTCGTTGCTTCTGTCCGCCGCTGATATTCTGTCCGAGTCCTACGAGAATATGGTCGAGTCCTTTCTCCTGTGCGGCGATAAATTCTTTAAGCTCACAATCCTCTGCCGCGGAATAAACATCAAAATCGGTCGCATCACGCCTACCCATTGTGATGTTATCACGTACAGTTCCTTCAAAAATCATACCTCGCTGCAGTGCCACGGAATATGCAAGACGTATCTCACCCTTGGTAAGCATCGAATAATCTGTACCGTTGATTGAAATGCTTCCTTTATCGTGCGAATACATTGCAAGTAAGAGATGAACAAGAGTGGTCTTTCCGCTTCCCGTACCTCCAATAATGGCGACAGTCTCTCCGCTATCGGCATAAAAATATATGCCCTCAAGAGTGTTCACCGAGGAATCGGGATATCTAAAATCAACGCCTTGAACACTAACGGACGCTCCCTCATCAAGCGGAAATTTAGGCTCATGATGATCGTCTGCTCCCTCATCGCATACGGGCATATCGAAGACCTCGGATATTCTCGACACGGAAACCTTGAGATGCGGTATCCATGCAATCGTCCAGGAGAGATTTATCAGCGCGTTGGTTATAAGCGTTACGTACTGCATAACCGCCACTATAGATCCCGTTTCGGTTATAGCGCCGCCCTCTACTCTTAATGCTCCGACGTAGAGAATGGCAACGGTAGAGATATTCAAAAGGAGCATAGCCACGGGAGTTATATATCCCGAGCGCACGTTTGCCTTTATCATATACTTTGCCATCTCCTCGGTAGCATGCTTTGCTCTTCCGTGCTCCTTATCCTCGTTGTTAAAGGCTCTTATTACTCTTATTCCCATAAGCCTCTCGCGGACTATCCTGTTTTGCTCGTCTATATACTTGTCGCTGATGTCCCACATCTCTCGAAGGGGTCTGACGATATATATTACAAACAAAATTATAACGGGGATACAAACAAAGAAGATAAGAGATAGCGTAACGTCTGCAAACAGAGAGAGAATCATTCCTCCGATAAGCATAATAGGCACTGTAACCAGAGTGTATACGAGCTGACTTGCCGCGCCCTCAATATTAAAAATATCATCTGTCGAGCGTGTCAAGAGGCCGGATGATCCTATATGCGAATACTGCTCATAAGAAAGCGAGTTAACCTTCTTGAACGTTGCCTTGCATAGTGAGGATGAAAACGACGTTGTAACTCTTGTGTTTATTTTATTGGAAATCAATGCCGTAACCAGTGACACTATTGCTAAAAGCAGCATTACCGCTGACGATAAAAGCACTACGCGCAGGTTGGCATTTGCTATTCCGCCGTCCACCACAGTGCCCATTACGTAAGGCATCAGCAGCTCCGCGACGGTAGAAATCAAGTGCATAAAAGCGACTAAAATCAGCTTGCTTTTATGCGGCTTCAAAAAAGATAAAATGTGTTTCATTGTCTATAAAAAATGTTATCAAGGGGCGATGTCCCCTTATACTGTCAGCTCCGGACAAAAAAGCAAATGCACCCCAACCGTACGTTGGTCGGGGTGCACTAAAATAACGAAAAATACGTTAAATCAAGGCAAATCCGGAGGCGTGTACGAAAATAGTTCCATTTGAGTAATTGTTATTTGTGATAGTATTCATTTTGTTGCCTCCTTTCCTTATTATTTTGTGTATATTCTATCACCGTTTTTTACATTTGTCAATAGCATTTGATTTTTTTGAGGCATTATCAAATCCGCTTGTAGTAAAATATCGTAATTTATCTTATATTTTTTTATTTCTTCTTGCACAAACGTGAGAACTGTGATATAATCGTATTGTTAAGGAGGCATTTTTATGAAGAACACAAAACAAAATAAAAACATGCTGATCAACGTGCCTATGCGCAAGAACAGGCTGTTCTACCTCATTCTGTTTGCGGCTGCGACACTTGCTTCTGTCGCAATAATAATAGTGGCATTAAACGGATTTATGCGTATGTGGAAAATCTATTCGGTAATACTATGCGCATCATTCTCACTACTCACTGTGATATTCGCAATACTCTGCTATGCATCATCGTCAAGAATGTATGCAACCGACGAGGCACTATTCATTAAAAGCGGCCTCCTCACAAGGAAAATATCCTTATCGGAAATTGAGGATATTAAGGTCAAAAAGCATGAGGATAAGGATGTCAGCACGGTAAAAATAATCACTATAGACAAAACATACAAGTACACGTATAAGGGTCTATCCAAGGAAGACTCTGCGAGAATAAGAAAATACTTTAATTTTGGAGGATATTATGGCAAACTCAAGACTCATCGGTGACTATCCCGTAATAGGAATACGTCCCACAATAGACGGCAGACGCGGACCTCTCAAGGTCAGAGAAAGCCTTGAAAATCAGACTATGAATATGGCTCGTTCAGCTGCCGAATTAATAAGAAACAACGTATTTTACTCAAACGGAGAGCCTGTAAAGGTTGTTATATCCGATACTACCATAGGCAGAGTTGCAGAAGCTGCGGCCTGTCAGGATCAATTCAGAAAAGAGGGCGTTGACATCACTCTTACGGTAACTCCCTGTTGGTGCTACGGCTCCGAAACAATGGATATGGATCCAAATACGGTAAAGGCTGTCTGGGGCTTCAACGGAACGGAGCGTCCCGGTGCGGTTTATCTTGCATCAGTCCTTGCATCTCATACACAGAAGGGATTGCCGGCATTTGGAATCTACGGTCACGAGGTACAGGATATGGATGATACCTCAATTCCCTCCGACGTAAGCGAAAAAATACTCCGCTTTGCAAGAGCTGCCGTAGCGGTAAAGACTATGAAGGGCAAATCCTATCTGCAGATAGGCTCTATCTGTATGGGTATCGCAGGCTCTATAGTTGATGTCGACTTCTTTGAGGAATATCTCGGCATGCGCGTTGAGAGTGTAGACGAGGTCGAAATCATACGCCGAATGTCAGAAAGTATCTACGACGAGGCAGAATACAAGAAGGCACTGAAATGGATTAAGGAAAAATGCAATCCCGACTTTGATAAAAATCCCGAGGCACTGCAAAGAAGTGCTGAACAAAAGGAGCGCGATTGGGAATTCACCGCCAAGATGGCTTGCATAATCAAGGACCTCTTCAACGGCAATAAGAATCTCCCTCTGGGTGCAGAAGAAGAGATGGTCGGTCACAATGCAATTGCCGGCGGATTCCAGGGTCAAAGACAGTGGACAGACTTCTACCCCAACTGTGACTTCCCTGAAAGTATACTCAACTCCACATTCGACTGGAACGGAGCGAGAGAGCCGTACATACTCGCAACCGAAAACGACACTCTCAACGGTGTATGTATGCTTTTCGGCAAGCTCCTCACAGGTCGCGCACAGATATTTGCAGACGTAAGAACCTATTGGTCGGGCGATGCTGTAAAGCGAGTTACCGGCTACTCTATCGACGGTAAGGCTAAGGAGGCTGACGGCTTTATACACCTTATAAACTCCGGTGCGGCATGCGTTGATGCATCCGGTGAGGCGAAGGATGAAAACGGTAATCCTACTATGAAGAAATGGTGGGAGATGACTGATAAGGATATTGATGCCTGTATGGCTTCTACCACATGGCCCTATGCCGATCTCGGTTACTTCCGCGGAGGCGGATATTCATCAAGATTTGTTACCAAGGCAGAAATGCCGGTTACTATGCTCCGCCTTAATATGGTAAAGGGTCTCGGTCCCGTAATGCAGATTGCCGAAGGCTGGACCGTATGTCTGCCCGACGAGGTAACACACAAGCTTTGGGCGAGAACGGACTATACTTGGCCATGCACCTGGTTTGCTCCGAGAATAACCGGAAAGGGTGCATTCAAGAGCGCATATGACGTAATGAACAACTGGGGTGCTAACCACGGTGCGATTTCCTACGGACATATCGGTGCTGACGTTATAACTCTCTGCTCTATGCTCAGAATCCCCGTATGTATGCATAACGTGGAGGAAAGCGAAATATACCGTCCAAGCGCATGGGGTGCGTTTGGAATGGACAAAGAGGGACAGGACTACCGTGCATGTGCGGCATACGGACCTCTCTACAAGACAGTTAAGTAATAAAATAAAAAAAGGTATGCATTCCGATAATCGGGTGCATACCTTTTTATACTTTATATAACGAACTTTACAGAATATTCCCCTGCCTTGCCGCTATCTGACGTGCCGATGATATATTCACCTACAGGAACAATATCGGGTAATACCAGATCGGAGAGCCTCTCGCGCATTAAGGACACAAGCTCCACTCTCTCGTCAATAAAAAGAGTGGTGTGGAACTTGAAGCATCTATCAAACGGATGCTGCTCTATACCGTGTCTATCAAGCAAAAGGGTGTCAAGCTCTCTATGTAATATTTCAAGCTCCTCACACGGCGAATATCCAATCCACAATATACTACCATTCTGCTCTATCTCTGGATTGTGCACCGAAAAATGCGGAGCATTTATAAGATATTCTCTCACCGTGGTAATTACGTTGTCAGCGAGGTCATCCGGAACAAAAAACGAAATTTTCAGCGAGATATGCGCAGGTAACGAAAACGCCTTGGTATCGAGCATAAGGCTCTCATTCTCCTTAAGGGCTCGTCTGCGAGCGTCGGTGTAGCTATCATCAACGCTACAAGCTATCCATATATACATATCATCACTTCCTTTTGTTTTAATTAGTTAAATTATAGCAGAAAGCTTTTATAAAGTCAATATAGTATTATATTTTATAACCGTAAATTTAAGATGGGCGCAGTAAAAATCGCCGAAAAACATACTCTAAACCGTGATTGCCTGATGCTCCTCAGCAGAACGCTTTCTCCTCAACCCCTTCAGCACCGTTTTCAGCATAGGTGTATTGTACCTAAGAGCGATGGTGGGTAAAATATTCAGATAAAGGTTTACAACCGCTACAGGTAATGCTATGGTAAAGGCACAAATATTAAATGCTGTAAGCATTGTAAGAAGACCTATCGGATATGAGAGTCTGTGGGTAATCACACCTTTGTTACACTCTATGATAAACATTTCAAAATAAAGAGTCTATCACCCGAGAGCATTTGCCTCTGTGTATAGACTCTTTATATGTTTTTGTGTTTATTTAGTAGTGGTTTGCACCCTATTTCAAGTCCTACAACCCTTATAAAATGAAATAGCAGAGCCACAAGGACTCTGCCGTTTTACTCGGTGCACCAACGAGGATAATGTACGAACCCGCCTTGTGTCAAGGAAGCACACGCCACGGTTGCATTTTTGCTTTTTTACCTATAAAATGCCGTAAAGAAAAAAGCAAATTTTAGTTCATTTTTATTACGTTAGACCTATATATCCGACTTGAAATTTTCATAAATATATGGTATAATAAATTAACTATTGTAAAAGGAGGAATAGGTAATTTTATGTTTGCTTTTATAGAAAATTT
>JAZNHE010000038.1:0-22225 GCA_045576795.1 Eubacteriales bacterium
GTCGTTTTTTGTAGTTTTGTTATGTTTTTCCCCTGCACATCATTGCATAAATCTTTGTTTTATCATATTTCCCGACATTTCTACATCGGATAAGCATATCAATAAAATCTAAAACAATACTATCCGATACATACTTGACAAAATTAAAAAACAAAGTGCAACTACCACATTGAGTGCATTAGATTTTGAATGGGTTTGGCTGATGGGAGTCCCGAAGCAATAGTTAGCTATTGCGAGCTTGGCGCCAATCGGGCAAAATCAACAAAATATAACTCACACAAGCCCTTGAGCGAGCATGGCGTCGGCAACCTTTATAAATCCGGCAATATTAGCACCTGCCACAAGATCATCACCAAGGCCGTAATCGTTGGCAGCCTTCACTGAAGAGTGGAATATATTCTGCATTATTGTTCTAAGCTTCTCATCAACTTCTTCTGCGCACCAGCTAAGGCGCATAGAATTCTGCGTCATCTCAAGTCCCGACGTAGCTACGCCACCGGCATTAACAGCCTTAGAGGGAGCTACTACCACACCGTTTGCCTTGAGATATGCAATTGCCTCATTGGTGGTGGGCATATTAGAAACCTCTACGTAGTACTTAACACCTGCGGCAACAATTCTCTCCGCCTCAACAATTCCAACCTCATTCTGTGTAGCGCAAGGCATATAAATGTCAGCTTTTACGCCCCAGGGCTTCTCGCCCTTGAAGAACTTGACACCGAATTTATCCGCATAGTCCTCTGCTCTGTTGCGACAGGATGCGCGCATCTCGAGTAAATAATTGATTTTCTCATCGGTAGATATGCCGTCGGGATCATAAATATATCCGTCAGGACCGGAAATTGTCACAACCTTTCCGCCAAGTTCATTAACCTTCTTGACAGTGCCCCATGCAACGTTGCCGAAGCCAGATATGGCAAACGTCTTGCCCTTGATGTCGTCACCGAAATGTTTAAGCATCTCTACTGTGTAGTAAACTGCGCCGTATCCGGTAGCTTCAGGGCGAATAAGTGATCCACCGTATGAAATGCCCTTGCCTGTAAGGACTCCTGTAAACTCGTTGCGAATTCTCTTATACTGACCGTATAAATATCCTACCTCACGAGCACCGACTCCAATATCACCTGCCGGAACATCCGTATCCGCACCTACGTATTTGCAGAGCTCCGTCATAAAGCTCTGGCAAAACGCCATTACTTCTCTATCACTCTTGCCCTGCGGATCAAAGTCGGAGCCTCCCTTACCGCCGCCCATAGGAAGGGTAGTAAGTGAATTCTTAAAGGTCTGCTCAAATCCGAGGAACTTGATTATACTCTCATTAACAGATGGGTGGAAGCGCAGACCGCCCTTGTAAGGGCCAATAGCGGAATTGAACTGTATTCTGTATCCGCGGTTGACCTGTACCTTGCCGCTGTCATCTACCCACGGAACTCTAAACTTGATAATTCTTTCAGGCTCAACCATTCTCTCTATCACCCCGCTATCTATGTATTTCGGTGACTGAATGAGAACAGGCTCAATAGACTCAAGAACCTCTTTAACGGTCTGATGGAATTCTACTTCGCCTGCGTTGCGCTTGACTACTCGGTCATATAAATCGTTTAAATAGTCTAATTTGAACATTACAATAACCTCTACTAAAAAAATATTTTGACACAATTATACTCCATTTTTTGCAAGAAATCAATAGTATGCCCCTATTTTTTACAAAAAATGCACTATTTACACAATTATCCGTTCATAAGAACATCTTTTCTCGGAAAAATAACAAAAACGGAGAAAAGATCGAGTGGAAAGTATAAAAAAACGCCTCAACATACGCGTCCCGGCGATGGCATCAATCTGGTATATATCTTCATCGATAGTCGCAAGGGGACTAAGCGTACTTGTAACACCGATATTCACACGCCTGATGTCCCCCGATGAATACGGACTGTTTCCTCTCTACAATACGTGGCTGGGTTTATTTACCGTAATTGTCACGCTTGAGTTATCAGGCGGTGTAGTATATCGCGCACTGCAAAAATTCCCGGATAAAAAATCCAAAATCATATCATCAACTTTTGGTCTGTTTCTTACAATATTTACGATTTTTTCACTCATATATCTGCTTTTTCAGAAGCCAATCAACGAGATCACGGGGCTAAACACACGCATAATGCTGATTATGCTACTGCAAATATTAGCAAATGCGACAGTCACATTTTACACGGCACGCGCAAGATATGAATACAGGTACAAGAGCGTGGCGTTTATCAACGTAATAACGGCAATTCTCACTCCACTGATATCCCTCATCTTATTATACACATTCAATATTGGCGGTGAATCAAGAATATTTGGCTCGTGTCTTGGAGCTCTCATAGTTGCTATACCGATAGGATATCTGATACTGCAGGAATCCCATACGCTATTTAATAAAGACGTGTGGAAATTTCTCTTGAGGTTCAATATCCCTCTAATACCGCACTATCTCGCTATGACAATGATTCTACGTGTAGGGGAAATCTCTGTGGGACGAAGCTTTGGAAACGATGCTCTTGGAAGATACTCGGTAGCAATGTCAGTAGGTATGGGCCTCACAATCGTGACGAGCGGTCTGCTTGCCGCAATGTCGCCGTGGATTCTGAGAAAGCTACAGAAAAATGAAACGGATGCAATAAAGGATTTTCTTTTGATGAGCACCAAGGGATTGTGCGCCGCCTGTCTTATGATATTGGCAGTTGCTCCCGAAATAATACATCTGCTGACGCCAAAGATATTCCACTCCTCATTACCAGCAGTATATCCACTCGAGCTTGCAGTAATACCTATGTTTCTGTCAGGTGCCTTAATATCAGCCGAGGGGTACTATGAAAAAACATCTAAATCCGCGCTCCCATCAATTATAACAGCTGTAATCAGTATGGCCTTTGCCCTCATAGTACTGCCAACAGTAGATTATCGCTACGTAAGCGTATTTGTTCTGGTATGCTACGTTATATTAACAGTCCTGCGGTGCATCTCCTTCAAAGAGCTTTCTGGTAGCTTGCCAATAAACGTTTTTGGCACTGTGGCAACATTTCTATTAACTTTAGCATATGCTACGCTTATCTTTTTGTTACGAAATGCACCTGTTTTAAGAATTCTCGCAGCTCTGCCGATAATCCCTGCCGCAGTGAAGCTTGCAAAAAATATATACACAAAAGTGAGTGAATAGCAGAAAAAATACAGCTCTGCGCTAGAAAGAGCAGGCATACAAGGTTTCCTCGTATTCCTGCTCTTTTCTATATTTCTTTCGTTTTTACGAAGTACAGCTTTCAAAATTACTTCTGCTGTTCCTTAAGTGCCGCACGCTTGGCTGCCTGTATCCTCTTTCTCGACGGAGTGTCAAGAACAACCTTGCGGAGTCTTATGGACTTGGGAGTAACCTCGATAAGCTCCTCGTCTGTAATAAATTCTATTGCTTCCTCGAGCGAGAGCTGTATAGGCGTTATGAGCGTAAGCTTCTCATCAGCACCCGATGAACGGATTGCCGTAAGATGTTTTTCCTTACACACGTTTACCTCTATATCGTCGGGCTTGGGATTTTCACCTACAATCATTCCCTCATATACGGGAGTGGCAGGGCCGATAAAGAGAGGTCCTCTGTCTTGTGCCTGATAAAGACCATAGGTAGTAGATACTCCCTTCTCGCTCGCAACGAGAGATGAGGTAAATCTCGTCTTTATCTCACCGCGGAATGGCTCATAGCCTGCAAAAATAGACGATATAAGTCCTTCTCCGCGTGTATCAGTCAGCAACTCACTGCGATATCCGAAAAGACATCTTGTGGGGATATTGTAGTAAAGCTTCTGCCTTGAGCCATGGAGCTGCATATCAACGAGAGTACCCTTTCTTGATCCAAGCTTCTCCATTACGGAGCCGACGTACATCTCGGGAACGTCAACTATAACATTCTCTATCGGCTCGCACTTTACTCCATCAATCTCCTTGTAAAGTACACGAGGGTTAGAGCAGCAAAGCTCGTATCCCTCACGACGCATATTTTCTATAAGGATAGAGAGATGCATCTCTCCTCTGCCTGCAACACGGAAGCTATCTGTGGTATCGCCATCCTCAATTCTCAATGATACGTCCTTTAATAGCTCACGATACAGTCTTGCCCTTAAATGTCTTGAAGTAACAAATTTTCCTTCCTTGCCTGCAAATGGAGAATCATTTACAGAGAAGGTCATCTCCATAGTAGGCTCTCCTACCTTTACAAACTCGAGAGGCTCAACTCTTGCAGGTGAGCACACTGTGTCTCCTATCGATATATCCTCGCATCCGGAGAAGCATACTATGTCACCGACCTTTGCCTCTGTAACTGGCACGCGCTTTAATCCGTCAAACTGATAAATAGATACAATCTTTGACGGACGTGACTTACCGTCACCGTGATAATTGCATATAGATACGCCCTGTCCCTGCTTAATAGTTCCGCGCTCAATTCTGCCTATTCCTATTCTACCAACGAACTCATTATAGTCAATAGCTGAAACAAGAAGCTGCAGAGGATCATCCTCTTCACCATCGGGCGCAGGCATGTACTCTACTATTGTATCAAGCAACGGAGTGAGATCTGTGCCGGGTGTGTGTGGATCAAAGGATGCCGTACCTGCTCTGCCCGAGCAGAAGAGCATTGGTGAATCAAGTTGCTCATTTGTTGCATCAAGCTCAAGCAGAAGCTCAAGCACCTCGTCGCCTATCTCATCAAGACGCGCATCGGGGCGGTCAACCTTATTGACTACAACAATTACTCTGTGATTCATCTCAAGAGCCTTTTCAAGCACGAAGCGTGTCTGCGGCATAGGTCCTTCCGCAGCATCTACAAGGAGTATAACGCCGTTTACCATTTTAAGAATACGCTCTACCTCACCGCCAAAATCTGCGTGGCCGGGAGTGTCAACGACGTTAATCTTGACATCCTTATAATGAATAGCAGTATTCTTGGCAAGTATGGTAATTCCCCTCTCTCTTTCAAGATCGTTGGAATCCATTACCCTCTCTGCCATCTCCTGATTTTCACGGTATATACCACCCTGGCGGAGCATCTCATCTACCAGAGTAGTCTTGCCGTGGTCAACGTGAGCTATAATAGCAATATTTCTTAAATCGGTGCGCTTCATACTACTTTATCCTTTATCCTTTTCACACTTAACAAAATCAATAAACAAATTCAAACTCAAAGTCGTAAATATTAACGGTGTCGCCCTCTTCTATACCCATCTCGCGCAAGCGATCGAATACCTTGTTCTTCTCAAGAACTCGCTGGAAGAAATTGAGCGACTCATAATCGTCGAAGTTAATCTGACCCATGAAGTTGTAGAGCCATTCTCCCTCAACGAAGTATTTATCATTCTTCTTATAAATATCAGTTTCCCTTGCTCCCTGAGATGCGACAAGCGCCTCCTCTTCGAGATTGTATTCGGAGTCATAAACCACAAGAGGCGGAAGCTCTTTGAGCTTATCAACCGTCAGTCTTACAAGCTCGTCAAGATTTTCTCCCGTTACCGCGGAAACATATATCACAGGTCTTGCAGAATCCTCGCACTTCTTAATAAAGCGCTGTACCACATCGCTCTCCATATCCGCCGAATCTATCTTATTTGCGACTATTATCTGCGGACGAGAGGAAAGTTCCTCGGAATACTTCACAAGCTCCTCGTCTATCTTATCAATATCGTCGGAGGGATCTCTGCCGTCAGTACCTGCAATGTCAACAACGTGAAGAAGAAGTCTGCATCTGTCAACGTGGCGCAAAAACGCATGTCCGAGTCCAAGCCCCTCGGATGCCCCCTCTATAAGTCCCGGAATATCTGCCGCGAGAAATCCCTTTCCATCGGCAATCTTCACTACACCGAGATTAGGAGCGAGGGTTGTGAAATGATAGTTTGCTATCTTGGGCTTGGCGGATGATATCATTGAGAGTATAGACGACTTACCCACATTTGGGAAGCCTATGAGTCCGACCTCTGCCAGCATCTTAAGCTCGAGCAGGACCTCTCGTTCCTCGCCCTTTGTGCCGCTCTTGGCAAAGCGCGGTATCTGTCGTGTGGGGGTGGCAAAATGCCTATTACCCCAGCCGCCTCTGCCACCGCGACAAAGCACGTACTCCTCAGAGTTGGCCATATCGTGTATGATTTTGCCTGATGACGGATCCTTGATTAGCGTTCCCGGAGGCACAGAAATAACTATGTCTGCCCCGTTTTTACCGTGTTTTTTGCCACCTTTTCCGTTTTCGCCATGCTCTGCGGCAAACTTCCTTTTATAACGGAATGCAAGTAGCGTATTCGAGCCGGGATCAACCTTCAGAATAACGTTTCCGCCTCTGCCGCCGTCGCCACCGTCAGGACCGCCCGCATTCACATACTTTTCTCTGTGGAAGGCAACGGCACCGTCGCCGCCGTTTCCTGCCTTAGCATAAATTACAATATTATCTATAAACATATCGGGTCTTCCTCATTACCTGATGATGCGGATTATACTCCTGTGGAGTCGTCACCCTTTTGCCTTATTACCATTCGTATGGGAGTGCCGTTGAAGCCAAAGGCATCTCTGATGCAATTCTCAAGATATCTGCGATACGAGAAGTGGAAAAGCTCCTCTGAATTGCAGAAAACTACAAACGTAGGCGGTGCTATGGAGGTCTGCGTCATATAATAAATCTTCAAGCGCTTACCCTTGTCGGACGGAGGCTGAACACGATTGGTTGCATCATTGAGAAGATCGTTAAGCATACCTGTGGTAATCCTGCGTCTTGACTCGCTGTAAACCTCGTTGATCAGCTCATAAATATGAGCGCATCTCTGTCCTGTAAGTGCGGATACGTATATGATTGGGGCGTAAGGCATATAGGAGAGTGCCACGCGCACTTCTTTGGTGTACTGATTTACCGTGTTGTTGTCCTTCTCTACGCTATCCCACTTATTTATTACTATGATCACTGCCTTGCCGGCCTCGTGAGCGATACCGGCAATCTTCTCATCCTGCTCGGTAACTCCGTCGTTGGCATCTATCATAAGCAGACATACATCTGCTCTCTCAACAGCCATATTGGCTCTTATAACGCTGAATTTCTCTATCCTATCCTCTACCTTGGAGTGACGTCTTATACCTGCTGTATCTATGAAGTTGTAGATACCGTGTTGATTCTCCACCCTAGTATCCACCGCGTCACGTGTAGTTCCTGCGATATCTGATACGATAACTCTCTCCTCACCGCACATACGGTTGATTATTGAGGATTTGCCTGCGTTGGGCTTGCCGATAACGGCAACGTTGATAACTCCCTCTGCTTCCTCCTCAACCTCGGAAAAATCACATTCTTCAATAACCGCATCAAGAAGATCTCCGGTTCCTGATCCGTGGAGTGATGAGATAGCAATCGGCTCTCTATCAAATCCAAGCTCATAGAACTCATAGAATTCAAATGGAACATCACCGACTCTATCAACCTTGTTAACAACAAGAACTATCGGCTTGCCTGATTTTTTCAGCATAATTGCGATATCTCTGTCGTCGGCAAGTAGGCCGGCTCTGATATCGCACATAAATATAATTACATCAGCAGAGGCAACAGCTATCTCCGCCTGATTTCTCATTTGTTTAAGTATGGTATCATCGCTTTTAGGCTCAATACCACCTGTATCGACGAGCAAAAATGTGTGATTATTCCACTCCGCGTCTGCATAGATACGGTCACGTGTTACGCCCGGTACATCCTCGACTATGGACCTACGCTCGCCTATTAACTTGTTAAAAAGCGTGCTCTTGCCGACATTAGGTCTGCCGACAATCGCCACTATAGGTTTTGACATATTTACTCCTCTCCGCCGATGCCTAAAAGTGCCTCGGCAAAGGCATATCCATCATTTTCCGATACTCTTATACCAACATTGAGCTTCTCCGAAAGCTCCTTGAGTGTCATGCCGCACAGAAAGTCATTCTCCTCTGCACGAAGACAGCTGCACGGTATAAGAAGCTCATCTCCGAGGTCGAGGCCGGATAACTGATCATATATATCCTTGCCTGTCATAAGGCCTGAAACCGTAATGCTTTCTCCGAAAAACCTATTGATCACCTTAACCACGTTGACCTTGAGTCCCGGGAAAAATGCCATAAGCTTATCAGCAAAGGCTGAAATCATATCATAGGATGCGACACCCGTTACAGCAGTAACAGTACGATTGCCGCTGAATGAAGACATAAGATAACCTATATCTTCCGTAGCCATATTAAACTCTTGCGTAAACGATCTGAGCATACCTACACCGTTCTCAATCTGCGGATAGTCCTCATAATACTCATCGGGCGGCAATGGACGTCCCGACTTCAAATAGAACTCATCAGCGGCAAAGAACTGGCGCGATCCATATCTTGAAAGCTGCTTTTCCGCAACCTCGTCGATAATGTCTATTACTCGTGAGGCCTCCTCCGCAGTGAAGTCTGCCAAAGGATAAAGTCCGTTTCTATGCTTTGTTAATCCTGCAGGAACTACAGAAACGCTACCAAGCTCGGGATAATAGGCGGATAAATCGCAAAGACTTCTATACAGCTGATCTCCATCATTTACTCCCTTGCACAGCACAATCTGACCGCACATAGAGAGTCCCGCTCTCTTGAAATCGTCAAGATATTTGAGGACCTCGCCTGAACGCTTATTCTTCATCATCTTGACTCTGAGCTCGGGATTGGTTGTGTGTATCGATATATTAACGGGGGATATATGCATCTTAATTATGCGCTCTATATCCTTGTCCGTCATATTTGTCAGGGTTATATAATTTCCGTGTATAAAGGAAAGGCGTGAGTCGTCATCCTTGAAGTAGATAGACTCCCTCATTCCCTCGGGATTCTGATCAATGAAACAGAATATACAGCCATTCTTACAGGATTGCTTCTTGTCCATCAAGGGCGTTGCATATTCTAGACCAATGTCGTCATACTCACCTTTTTTAATTTTTACCGAGTATTCCTTGCCTTCACGCTCAAGAAGAAGAGTGACAACTCTTTCGGTGAGATAAAATCGGTAGTCAAGAACATCGTTTATCTCATTGCCGTTGATGGAGAGTAAGACGTCGCCGCTTTTTATTCCGCACTTATCTGCATAAGAGCGCTGCTCCACGCCAACTATCTTAACCATACTGCCACTCCTTTCTTGCTTTCGCTATGCTTTTACTATGTATCAGTTAATTTTAAGTCTGCTTGTAACTAAATCGGTGACAATCTCACTGAGCTTTATAAATCCGACTGCGATACCGTAACAAAGGAAGAATCCTACGGTAAATCCTGAAAAGTCTATAAGCACGTCTTTGAAGCTGCAGGCTCTACCCTCGGAGAACAACTGCAGGAATTCGTCAATACCTGCTACGGAGAATCCGGCAAGAAGTGAGAAAAGCACACCCTTTAGCTTATCGTCAACGTAAAGTCTTACGATAATTACCATCTCAAGTCCGAAGAAACTGTACTCGAGGAAGTGCGCAAGCTTACGCATATGCTTACTTATAAGAGTTCTGAGGACACCCTTAAACCATTTTTTAAGACTAAACTTTTCCGGTTTTTCAGGTGTGTCGGGTGTATCCGGTGTGTCGGGTGTATCCGGTGTATCCGGTGTATCGGGTGTATCCGGCGTGTCCGGTGTGTCGGGTGTGTCCGGTGTATCGGGTGTGTCCGGTGTATCGGGTGTATCCGGTGTGTCGGGTGTGTCCGGCGTGTCGGGTGTATCCGGTGTGTCCGGTGTATCCGGTGTGTCCGGTGTATCCGGTGTGTCCGGTGTATCCGGTGTGTCCGGTGTGTCCGGTGTGTAATTTCCGTCAAGCTTACCAAGAAGAATATCCTTGGCTGCCTGGCTCTGCTCTCTCGAAGCGTCAACGGGTGTGAGCGAAAGAGCGAAGAAATAAAGCACTGTAAGTACAGTGGTGGCGATTATGATGGGTTTCAAAAACGCCTTCAATCTTTCATGTAAAAGTTCCATTGCAAAATCCTCTTGTTAATTTATCTCGGCGAGGGAATCCCCTCAATTTTTCTTATCTGCCTTAAAAGTTCGGAGTTGCTTAAGTTCTCAAGCAGATGCGGAGCCTCTGTTTCTATATAGGCAATAGCCTCGGCAGAGCCGTCCTTTGCCGCCAAAAGCATAAGTGCATCGCCGCGCTGACGGTTGAAATCGGTTCCCAAGCCGTCAAGGAAGCATCTCGCATACAAGAACTTGCCCTTTGATACCATATCATCGACATAGTCGGGAGAATGCTTTGCCGCGATGCGAAACCACTGAAAAGCACTGTGCGGATCCTGCCTTACCGCAGATATTCTGCGTGACTCGTCGGCATCGTCCGTCTCAACCTCGCCGTCAATGTACATAGTGGGACTGTTATACTCGGGAGTATGATACGGAATAAGGGATATTGAGACAATATCCGGCTCAAACATCGTTCCTATCGTATGGGCAACGCCAAGATATAGCTGAGCCTCTATTATCCCAAGCTCGGCGGCATCATGCATATACCCATAGGATTTCTTATAATCGCGCGCTACGCCTGTACCGTGCAGATACATTACGGCAAGATTATACGCCGCCTCTCCGACAATTCCTGCGGCAAATGTATAAAAGCTCTTTGCCTCAGAGAGATCGCGCTCAACACCATATCCGTTTGCAAGACAATATCCGTAGTTGAAGGCCGCCTCGGCATTCCCCTCGGTTGCGCCCTCGTAAAACATAGCTGCCGCCCTCTCGTATTCACGGTCGAGAAACAACACCTTTGCTGTGTTAAGATCGAACATATTTTTCTCCAAAATTCAGCCTAACGTCAATCTATTTTGAACTTTGTTCCCTCTCGGGTGTCGATAAGAGTAATTCCCTTCTCGAGAAGCTCCACTCTTATTCTGTCCGCCTCTTGATAGTTCTTCTCTGCTTTGGCATTATTACGTGCCTCAATCATAGAGGTGATATATGAGAGAAGCTCAGGATCAACACCTGTATTTTCTTCTGCCACTTTGTTTTTCTCGTTGTTCCTTACAGCTTCTGCCGCACTGATAAGACCAAGGCTCATTACGTTCTCAAAGTCAGCAATAAGCGAGAGCTTGGTCGCATCATTACAGGAAAGCTTAAACACATCATAAATAGCCGTAACGGCAAGTGACGTATTCAAATCGTTATCAAGAGCGTCTGTGAATTTCTTTTTGCCTATGGCAAATGCCTCCTCGTCTATCTGCTGATCTGCACCAGGCTTAAGAGAAGCCATCTTTGATACAAGCTTATCGTATGCATTCCTTGCATTATCAAGGTTTTCCCAAGAGAATACGAGGTTCTTTCTGTAATGCGACTGCATACAGAAAAATCTGTAAACAAGCGGATTGTACCCCTTCTCTTCAAGAAGTGATACTGTTAAAAACTCGCCTTTAGACTTTGACATCTTGCCCGAATTGGTATTCAGGTGATGAACGTGGAACCAATATTTGCACCACTCGTGTCCGAAGGTTGCCTCACTCTGCGCAATCTCGTTGGTATGATGCGGAAATGCATTGTCAATGCCGCCGCAATGTATATCAAGGTATTCGCCGATATGCTTACGAGCTATGCACGAGCACTCTATATGCCAACCGGGGTAACCAATTCCCCAGGGAGAATCCCATTTGAGCTCCTGGTCGTCAAACTTTGACTTGGTGAACCAAAGAACAAAATCGGCCTTGTTTTTCTTATTGTCGTCTTCCTCTACGCTCTCGCGCACACCGACCTCAAGGTCTTCCTCCTTGAAATCATTGAAAACGTAGTATTTATCAAGCTTTGAGGTATCAAAGTAGACGTTTCCGCCCGCCTCGTAAGCATATCCCTTTTCAAGAAGCTCGGAAACCATCTCTATAAACTCGGGAATGCAGTTTGTCGCCGGCTCTATAACATCCGGACGCTTGATATTGAGCTTGTCGCAATCGGAAAAGAATGCATTGGTATAATGCTCTGCTATCTGCATTACGGTCTTATGCTCTCTCTTGGCTCCCTTGAGCATCTTATCCTCGCCCGTATCTCCATCGCTTGAAAGATGTCCGACGTCGGTTATATTCATAACTCTTGTAACATCGTATCCCGAATAACGAAGATATTTCTCAAGCACATCCTCCATAGCATACGTACGAAGGTTGCCTATGTGAGCAAAGTGATATACCGTGGGTCCGCAGGTGTATATGGAAATCTTCCCGGGCTCCCAAGGAATCAGCTCATCTTTATTTCTCGTTAAAGAATTGTAAAGTAACATAAAAACTCCGTCAGCCGAGCTGCTAAAAATAGCAACACTTCGGCATTTTAATTTTATCGTTAAATATTGTAACAGAAAGCGCGGATTTTGTCAAGGTTTTTCGAAGAGTTTCTTAATTTTATTATATTACGCGCATTTTTGAATATTTTTTCAAATATTTTGCATTTTGCTCTTGTAATCTTGACAATTATTTGGTAAAATATATGTTAGGATATTATTACGTGGGCATATCAGCCCCACGATTCCGATACACGATAAAATTGAAAGAGGTTTATGCAAATGTCAAAAAACAAAAAGCTGACTCCGTATTCATCACTTAAGGGCGGGCACAGAGCGGTCCCGATTATACTGATAGCTCTCGCCGCTTTTATCGGGCTATGCTTTATTACCAAGGATATTGGCGCATTCGGATATGCCATTTCCTCCGTATTCCTCGGCCTGTTTTCTTACGGAGCGTATCTCATCCCGTTGTTGCTTGTGCTACACGCAATCTTCTATGCATCCGACATCAATGATAGGAGAGTAATTTCAAGAATAGTATTCTCTCTCGTTGCAATAACGGCAATTGCAGCACTTGCCTATACCTTTACTTATTGGAAGTCAGGCTTCACATTTGATGCCGCTGCCTTCTACCGCGACGGAAAGGCATCCATCGGCGGAGGATTTATTGGTAGCATAATAGGCTTCTGTCTTGTTAAAGTGTTTGGCCGCGTAGGTCTTGTAATAATAGCCCTTGCGGTATTTGCAATTTACGTTTCATACTTCTTTGCAAAGGGCAAGAAGGCTACCTCTCGTATCCTCCTTGCAATACTGCGCGGAATAGTTGACGTATGTGCATTTATTGAGGAAAAAATCAAGGCGGCATTCGGTGCGGCGAAGAACGCAAAAAATGAAAAAGCGATGCATAATGCAGAGCAGAAAAGCCAAGAGCTAATAGACGATGAGTTCTTTGCGGTTGATAACGGAATGCAAAAGCTTCAGATATCCGACCTCGGAATTAAGGAAACAAGAACCAAAGAATCTCTAGAATACAACCCTACTCTCCAGGACAAGGTGTTCCATAAGAGTGCCGTCAGCCAGGAGGAAGCAGAGAAGATGGAGATGCGCGAAAGAGCGGAAGAAATCTTCTATGCGAGTGCAAAGGCAAATGAGGAGATGCCTCACTTCCCCAAGAGAAGAATTGTAAACGTAACATACGGAGAATTTGATGAGCCCGAGAAGGATATTCCCGAAACGGTTGAAGACGTTGAAGAGACGGTAGTCGAGGAGGCTATAACCGAGGAGGCAACAAATGCTCCCGTATTCTCTGCCCCTGTATTCGGTGCTCCTAACGATGACAGTGCAGACAGCATATTTACACAGGAATTTGATCCATTCAGCCTAGTTATGTCAGAGGAGCTCGCATCCAAGCCTTCATCCAGAAGTCTTTTGGACGATCCCGATTATTCAAGAACCGTAACCGAAAAGGTAACGGAAATGACCGAGGCGGAGATAATAAGAGCACAGAATTTACAGGAATTTGAGAAGCGTAAGGCGGAAATCGTAAATGCAAGACGAGCAGTACCCGTTGAAACAGAGGGTGAGTTCACGGGAGTAGCGAAGCCTATTAAAACGCTTGATACTACTGCAGCCACTACTGATACAAGCAACGAAGAGGCCGATTACGTTTCCTTTAAGATAGAAAAAAACGTTGAGCCTCCCAAGACGGAGCCTGCAAATTACACGGCTATCGGATACGGAAGCGATGACGTCACCACATTCACAATCAGCAAGCCTGCGAAAAACGAAGAGCCTATAACTCTGTTTGAGATAAATAATGGCGATGGCTTCGATGACGTGGTCGAAGAACCCACTCCTGCCGAGGAGCCTGTTGCTGATGCTATCCCCACATACATTCCCGAGCCTATAGAAGAAATAGTTTCAGCTCCCAAAGATCCGGCAGTTCCCGTAATTGATGAGGAGCCCGTATATCATCATACAATAATAAAGGAAGCTCCCGTTTCGGCAGCTCCCGAGGTACAGACCCCTGCCCCAACTGTTAAGGAAGAGCCCGTGGCAAATAACGCGAAGGATAATGAGTCAAATGCATATGCATCGACCGCAGTTTCACACGTATATTACAGCAAGCCTATAAAGGTTAAGCTTGTACGTCCTCGTGTGTACACACCCGTGGAAGAAAGTGCCGAGCCGATGGAAGAGGCAAAAAAGGAAGACACAGTTCCTGTTATTTCATCAACCCCTGTTATAACTCCCACTAACGAGGTTCCGATTTATCCCGTTCACAATGATGCTGCCGAGCCCAAGGCAGAGCTTGTCGAGGACAAGCCCGAGATTGATAGCTCATACGTGGCATCCAACGAGTTTGGAAAGGTTGAGGATAAAAATGAGGAGTTCACCCCCTCGTTTATTCCATATGATACTGTAAGAATACAGAAAACCGAAAATAACGGTCTTATCTTCGAGTTTGATGACGATGACTACAAGCCCGAGGAACCGGAAACTCTTACAATTGAGAGAACTATTATATCTGAAGAACCGACTCCCGTTGTATTTGAGGCTCCGAAGGTGTATGCTCCCGAGCCTGATCCCGTTCAAAACGTTGAGCCTGCCCCCGTGGAAGCCCCCGTTATAGTTGAGGAGCCGAAGCCTATTCCCGAGCCCGCTCCCACCGTTTACGTTGAGCCTGCACCCACGGAAGCCCCTGTTATAGTTGAAGAGCCGAAGCCTATTCCCGAGCCCGCTCCCACCGTTTACGCTGAGCCTGCACCCACGGAAGCTCCCGTTATAATTGATGAGCCGAAGCCCATTCCCGAGCCTGATCCCGTCGTTTTTGTTGAGTCTACCAACGTCGATGAGGCTCCCGTTATAATTACAGAGCCGGAGCCTGACGTAGTTGAGGATTCCGGCGTTAAGGAGCTCTTCCCTCACGAGGATATTCCCGAGGAAGAGGCGGAGGATGACGTATCCGACTATAATCCCAACGAGGATGGCGAACCAAACGAAGATGAAATACCTGTTGATCAGCAGAATCCCGTAGTAATAGAACAAAGAAGCAGATTTGGTTCTGTCCTCGGTGACAATACAGATGATTCAAGCGACGATGAGCCTTATGACGGCGTTCTTATATCACCTGACGAGATTGAGGACAGCGAATACGACGAATACGATGATGAGGACGAGCCCCCTTTTGACGGCGGAGTAATCACTGACGATGAGGATGAGCCCGTAGAAGAGGAAAAGCCCAAGAAAAAGCGTCCCAATTATTCAAACTACGTAATGCCTCCCATTGACCTGCTCGGACTTGAGCCTGACGTGGAGGATGATACAAGTGAAATCAACGAGAACACCAAGCGACTTATAGATACGCTCGCATCGTTCAACGTAACAGCATCTATCAAGGGTGTTGACAGAGGACCGCGTATTACAAGATATGAGGTTGTACCGGCAAGAGGCGTCAAGGTACAGGCGGTTACAAACAGATTTGAAGATATAACACTTAACCTTGCGAAAAAGGGTGTAAGAATGGAAGCTCCTATTCCCGGAAAGGCGGCTATAGGATTTGAGATCCCCAACGAGCATCCCAAAACCGTAAGGCTCCGTGAGCTGCTTGAATGTGAGGAATTCGTAAATGCGCGTTCAAAGACGTTCACATGTATTGGTAAAGACGTTGCAGGTCTGCCGGTATTTGCAGACATTGCAAAATTCCCCCACGCTCTTGTAGCAGGTGCTACAGGTATGGGTAAGTCCGTATGCATCAACGCTATGATGATCAGTATACTTTACAAGGCTCGTCCCGACGAGGTAAAGCTTATAATGATCGACCCCAAAAAGATAGAGTTCAAGATGTATAGCGGCATTCCTCATCTGCTTATCCCCGTAGTTACGGAGGCAAAGCAGGCTGCCGGCGCACTTATGTGGGCAGTTGAGGAGATGGAGCGCAGATTCCTTGCTATTGAGGAATTGAACGTGCGCGGCATCGACGCATACAACGAGAAGGTAACCGCCTTCCCCGAGCTTGGCGAGAAAATGCCCAAGATTATCATAGTAATAGACGAGCTCAACGACCTTATGATGCAGGTAAGAGATCCCGTAGAGGACCTTATTATGCGCCTTGCACAGAAGGCAAGAGCCTCGGGTATTCACATAATTATCGGTACACAGCGTCCTGACGTAAAGGTTATCACCGGTACGATCAAGGCAAATATCAACACACGTCTTTCCTGTAAGGTGTCATCCGCAGTTGACTCAAGAACCATACTCGAAATGGTAGGTGCGGAAAAGCTGCTCGACAAGGGTGATATGCTCTTTAAGCCTATGGATAAGACAGAAGCTATCCGTGTACAGGGTGCTTTCGTTTCCGACTCCGAGGTTGAATCTATAATGAACTTCCTCAAGAGCCAGAGCGGCGAGGCTGTATACGATGACGAAATATTCGCAGAGATTAACGCAGCTGCACAAAAATGCGGAAATAAGAAGTCCGGAGGCGGTATGGCCGATGACTTTGAGGACGAGGGACATGAAACAAGCTATTACGGTGATCAACAGTTCCTTGATGCCGTAGATCTTGCAATACGCTCCAAAAAGATATCTACTTCCCTGCTCCAGAGAAAGCTGTCTATCGGCTACGGAAAGGCTGCAAAATACGTAGATATGATGGAGGAAATAGGCGTTGTAAGCGAGCCCAAGGGACAGAAGCCGCGTGACGTGCTTATCAGCATGGACGAGTGGCATGAAAAGCTCTCTCGCGTATCTCTCGATTAAATACCAGAGCAGTCGCATCTGACGTTATCAGAACGACAAAATGGGCTGTTGCAAGTATTGCAGCAGCCCAAAATAAATTGAAAAATTACAAGGACAGGAGATAAATCATGATCGTTGTATTACTTGCCAACGGATTTGAGGAGATCGAGGCCCTCACACCCGTAGATATAATGAGAAGAAACAACATTGACGTAAGAACAGTGAGTGTACATTCCGATAAGCTTGTAACAGGTACTCACGGAATACAGGTTACAGCCGATCTTCTCGCAGCTGACGTACCCGTAGACGATATTTCTATGCTTGTGCTTCCCGGCGGAATGCCCGGAGTAAGCAACCTCGACGTATCTCCTGTTACACATCACTTTATAGATGCAACCGTACAGAATGGCGGCAGACTTGCCGCAATATGCGCGGCTCCTATAATTTTTGGTAAAAGAGGTATGCTAACCAACGTAAAGGCAACCTGTTTTCCGGGATTTGAAGGTGAGCTCGCAAGTGCGCAAATTGTCGATGCAAGAGTAATTACAGACGGTATATTTACAACAGCAAAGGACTACACCTGTGCGGCGGAATTTTCGCACGAGCTCATAAGACTTCTTTCCGATGATGGTCCTGATAAAAATGATGATAACACCACAGCCGATGAAGCCGGCGAGAAATCCGATGAGCAGGTAGCCAAGGACGGCAACAACGATCGTCAAGGCTACATTGCACCAAATACAGATTTGCTCAAATACACGGCAAAATCAGAAGAAGATGCTGAGCAGACCGCAGAAATAAAAAAGCAGATCATGGATGCGCTGGAATCACTCTCTGTTTCGGCTTCCATAAGCAAAATCACACACGGTCCCCGCTTAACAAGGTATGAAATAACACCGGCGCGAGGTGTCAGAGTGCAGTCGGTCATTGATGCTCTCAACACCTTAACCCTTATTATTCATCAGCAAGGAGTGAGAATACAGGCTCCTATCCCTGGTAAAAGCGCGATAGGACTTGAAATTCCGCGAAAGAGAGCCGAGGCTGTATCCCTTCGCGAGATGCTCGAATCGGAGGAATACCGCACAAGTGACTGCAAGCTCCCAGTATGTATCGGTAAGGACGTTACGGGTACACCTGTCATATCCGACATTACAAAGTTCCCCCACGTGCTTGTTGCCGGAGCTACCGGCATGGGCAAATCCGTATGTATTCACTCAATGCTCATAAGCGCCATATATAAGTCCTCACCGGATGAGTTAAAGCTTTTGCTAATAGATCCAAAGCATGTTGAGTATACAGCCTACAACCATATCCCTCATCTCCTCACCCCGATTATAACAGATGCAGACAAGGCTTCGGTTGCCTTAATGTGGGCGTATGATGAAATGGAGCGCAGATATGATGCTCTTGCAAAAGCAGGAGCTCGCAATATAGAAGCATACAATGAAAAGGTTGCGGATTGTCCCGAGCTTGGCGAAAAAATGCCTAAGATAGTAATCGCAATTGACGAGCTATATGACCTAATGGTTCAGGCAAAGAATCCCACAGAGAATATGATAATGCGTATGGCACAGAAGTCACGCGCGGCAGGAATATACATGATTTTGGGAACTCAGCGTCCGGATGCAAGGATTCTCACAGAAACCATAAAGGTAAATATCGGTACACGAATAGCACTCAGAGTATCGTCTGTGATAGATTCAAGGAATGTACTTGATACAAGAGGCGCAGAGGCATTGCTGAACAATGGAGATATGCTCTACTCTTCTATCTCACAGACATCTTTGACAAGAGTACAGGGCTCATTTATATCGGATGAGGAAATTTTCGCAGTAACGGGCTTTGTAAAAGAAAAAAACGGCACTGCTGATTATGACGAAAGAGTAAATGCTCAAATGGAGCTGGTTTCCGAAAGGTTAGCGGCTATCAAGGATAGTGAGGCGACTAAATAACGTATCTCATTTCTGAGGGATAACCAATATACCGAATGTGTGGAGATGATTATCCAAAACGAGATGGCATCCACCGCATTAATACAGAGAAAGCTGTCAATCGGATACGGAAAAGCGGAAAAATATATCGATATGATGCAAGAAATGGGGATTGTCGGTAAGCCAAACATTTGCTCTTATCGAGAGGTTAAGATGACGCTCGAGGATTGGCAGAATTATCTGAAAAAAGCACTTGAAAACGCATAATAATAAGCTATAGTATAACACGGGGTCGGTGAAAGCCGGCTGTTATACAACGCAGTACATAATAATCGGAGTATTAAATGAATAAAAACAGAAGAACTCAGATAGCATACAGATGTCCGGACTGTGCATATATAACGGTCGGATTTCTCGGCAAGCTCGGTACGGTATCGGACATGCTGAGATTAAGATGCTCATGTAACGAATCAGTACTCGACATAAAAAAACAAGGCGACGGAAAGGTATCTATGTCCGTGCCCTGTGTATACTGTAAAACCAATCACACCTTTGTTATTTCCGAGGAAATCCTCACACGAGAGGATCCGTCAAGATTTCCCTGTCCGTATTGCGGAATGGGCATTGCATTCATCTCCGACGAGGAAAATATACAGAGCGAGATAGACCGTGCATCCGACGAGCTGTCAAAGATAATGACATCGCTCGAGGCAGAAACTGTGAGCGATATACAGCCACAGGACGTTGCGGAGGACTCTATGCCCCCCGATCCCGCAATCTATGATACACTCAACTTTATCGTGCGCGATCTTGAGGCTGACGGTGCGATCAAATGCCCGTGTCAGAACGGACCGTACGATTTACGCTTTACTGACGATGGTATGCAGGTTTACTGCCAAAAATGCGGAGCGACGTACGAGTTCTATGCAAGAAGTGTATCGGTCGCAGAAGAATACCTCCATATAGATAGCATAATCTTAAAGTAATCCGTAATATTCAAGAATTCCGCGGTATATTCCGCGCGCGAACAGTTGAGGTGAATATACCATCAGCTCTGCATCTGTAGGATTGGTTATAAAGCCCATCTCTACAAGTACCGCAGGCATCGACGTTCTTTTTAATACATAGAGTCCCGGTCTTTCTATCACCCCCCTGTTTCTCAGCCCTGTAGCAAGATTCAGTTGTTTAAGTATATCTGTAGCAAGTCCGTTCGCAACGGTTGAAGAATAGCTGTAGACGAGTGCCTCACTGCCGGTTGCGCTATCGTTCAACGATGCATTGGTGTGTAAAGAAATAAAGACGTCTGCTCCCCACGAGTTGGCTTCCCTCACTCTATAAGTAAGGCTTGACGAATTGTCTGTGCCGAGCACCGTATCCGGTGACGGGCGAGAGAGCCTTGGCTCAAATTCCGGATTTGATCGGAGAAGCTCATATAACCTCACCCCTATATCATAGGTTATATCCTGCTCGAAAAATCCGTTACCCTCAGCTCCCGTATTATAAAATCTTGGATTGTGTCCTTGATCAACGTATATTTTTATACTCATTGTTACCTCCGGTTTTTATTATCATTTTATGCCGTGGGTGAAAGGTTTGACTATGAATGAAATGAAAAGATTGCTTAGCTTCGTCAGACGGGCTGTCGACGACTATGGCATGATAGACGAGGGAGATCGTATTGCCGTAGGTATATCTGGCGGTAAGGATTCGCTCACCCTGCTTGAAACTCTTGCGGAAATGCGACGCTTTTATCCTAAAAAATATGAGATAGTAGCAATTACCGTTGACATGGGATTTGACGGAACAGATTTCTCTGAAATTGCCGAATTCTGTCGAAGGCTTAAAGTAGAATACAGAGTTGTAAAAACAGATATTGCAAAAATAATATTTGATGTCAGAAAAGAGGCAAACCCCTGCTCACTCTGTGCAAAAATGCGCCGAGGATCTCTGCACGCAGAGGCACAGGAGGCTAACTGTAACAAGGTAGCACTCGGCCATCACTATGATGATGCGGTGGAAACCTTTATGATGAATCTGTTTTTTGAAGGGCGGCTGGGCTGCTTCTCTCCCGTTACATATCTTTCAAACCGCAAGATTACACTAATAAGACCTCTGATTTACACAAAGGAAAAGGACGTCCTTTATTTTACAAGAAAGAGAAATCTTCCTATCATTATAAGTCCTTGCCCCGAGGACCACGCAACAGAAAGAGAAAATATGAAGATTTTGCTCGCGGAGCTGGAAAGAGAAAACAAGGGCTTGAAGCACAGAGTTTTCACTGCTATGACCCGCGGTGAAATCAGCGGATTTAAAAACACCAGAAAATATCCCGACGCGGGTGAACTTAAGGAGTGACTACTATGACAAAGCAAAATATGATGAAAAATTTTCTCAGTGAATTTTCTTATACTGAACAAGAGGTAGCGGCGGCTCTCGAACTGCTGCAAAAATTTGAAAAGTCAGCCGAGGCGGTTTCGGAATTTGACAAATATTACATTCCCTACCGTGATGAGCATAAGCTTGATTTTGCAGCGCTCAATTCGGACGTTGAAAGGATTAGTGAAATTGCCGGAATGCACAAATTTGAGCTTCATCTCGTTTTCGCTCTCCTTCTTGGCGCAAGCTCGGAGTATTTCTACGTACAAAAGGGGTATTCGCACGAGCTGTGGAAAGAGTGTCTTACAGATATTCTGTGGAAAATGCGCGAGTGCCTGCAGGTTAACGGCTTCTACGGCTCAAGAACGTTCAGCTGGTTTGGCGCCTGGTTCTTTGCGGACAGAGTCACGCTTGGCAGACTTCAGTTTGAAATTATCGAGAGCAACGTTGACTACAAAAGCGACCGTTTTGATATAAAAAAGGGCGACCGCATAATAAATACGCATATTCCCGCTGATACAACAAGAAAATTTGACGAGGAAAACTGTCACAAGGCTTATGCTATGGCTCGTGAATTCTTTAAGGACGAGCTTGGAAATAATCCCGTCATTCGCTGTACATCTTGGCTTCTTTGGCCCGCACACGAAAAATATCTGCCCGAAGGCTCTAATATCAGAAGATTTCTTTCGGATTTCGAGATAAATCCTGATATGGTAAGGGAGAGCACGGGCGACCTTTGGAGAGTTTTCTATACAGACGAGATATACGACGATCCTGACAAATATCCCGGTGATACAACGATTCAAAGAGCCTACAAGCAAATGCTCAAGGACGGCACAAAAAGCGGCTGGGCTATGGGCTTTGTAAAGGTTTAATAAAAAATAGATAGCCGATTTCAAATCGGCTATC
>JAZNHE010000039.1:0-2952 GCA_045576795.1 Eubacteriales bacterium
TTCTGCCTTCTGTAACGCAGGCTTTGATATTCTCGGAGCTTTCAGCGGAGAGTTCAGCTCTATGTCATATTTCACCGAAGATCCGGTCGTAAATATTACGCTGATGTTTCTTATAGTTACGGGCGGTATAGGATTTATCGTCTGGAACGATATCGTAAATTTTATCGTCAGAAAAAAACGGATATCGGTATATTCAAAATTTATTATGATAATAACCGCAATTCTTGTTTTCTCGGGAACTATAATATTTGCTCTGCTTGAATGGAACAACTCTGCGACCATAGGGGAAATGTCTGTGGGAAATAAGATAATGGCATCAGCGTTTCAGTCGGTGACGCTTCGAACAGCAGGCTTTGCTGCTATAGATCAGGCAGGATTGACACAGCCCTCACAGATGATATCGGTGATACTGATGTTTATAGGCGGTGCGTCAGGCTCGACGGCGGGCGGAGTTAAGGTGGGAACGATAGGAGTTATAATCTGCACGATTTGGGCGACAGCCATCGGCAAAAAGGATGCCGTTGTATTCAAGCGCAGAATATCGGGAGAAAGCTTTATGCGTGCGGTGACTATCGTGGCGATACAGATAGTGATTGTGTTTATTGGTACTATGGTTGTTGCCGAATCTATGGATTGCTCGGTACTGACTGCACTGTTTGAGTCTGCATCGGCATCGGGAACTGTAGGGCTTAGTCTGGGTATTACTCCGGGATTGAATATCGTTTCGAAGCTTATAATAATGATGATGATGTTCCTCGGAAGAGTGGGAATACTGACGGTTACCTACGGAGTCATGGTAAACCTCAGCGAAAGCCACTCGACGATCACATATCCAGATGCAAATATGCTTATAGGTTAAGAAAGGGGAAAAATAATGAAAAGCTTTTGTGTAATAGGACTCGGACAGTTCGGTCAGGCGCTGGCGGAGACGCTTGCGGCAGACGGCGGTCAGGTAATGATAATAGATACAGACAGCGATAAGGTCACGGCAATGGCTGACATGGTAACAAACGCAGTCATCGGTGACCCCACTAACGAGGCGGTGCTTCGTGCAGCAGGCGTAGCCGATTACGATTGCGCCATCGTATGCCTCACCACCAATATCAACGCAAATATTCTTCTTACAATAATGCTGAAGGATATGGGTGTGAAGAAGGTGGTCTCCCGAGCCTGCAACGAGGGACATAAGAAGGTGCTCGAGAAGATAGGGGCAGATATGATAATCTTCCCCGAGCAGGATATGGGCGAGAAGCTGGGCTATATGCTGACAAAGAATAACGTTACCGATTTCGTTGAATTTTCGGGCTACGATATCGTCGAGATCGAGGTTCCCGAGGATTGGGTGGGCAAGAGCCTGATTGCCCTCGACCTTCGCCGCCGTTATAACGTCAACGTAATAGCCCTGAGCCTGCCCGACGGCACCGTAACAGTATCTCCCGACCCGACGAGAGCCTTTGTCAAGGGTGACAAAGTGTCTGTTATCGGCTCCGAGAAGGACGTAGACAGACTTATAAAGCAGGTAAAATAAAAAATACGCTGTGGCATTTCTCTGTTGTTCTTAACGGAGAGTTGGCGGACACAAAAAAACGGCAGAGAACTAGTTTTCTCTGCCGTTTTGTGGTATAATGGAACTAACGAGAAGCCTCTCCCTTTGGGAGAGGTGGCGGCGAAGCCGACGGAGAGGGCAAAATGGAGCGAGAACCACTAAAGAAAAATAATGAGTTGCTAAATGTCGCAAGAATTTTACGCCGTAATATGACTCGGCAAGAAAAACATTTATGGTATGATTTTTTGCGATATTATCCGGTAAAGATATACAAGCAACGGATCATAGATAATTTTATTGCAGACTTTTATTGTCATAGTGCGCGTCTTGTGATAGAGCTTGACGGTTCACAGCACTATACAAGCCAAGGTAAAGCACACGACGCAGCAAGAACTGAAATCCTTGAAAGATATGGAATTTATGTTTTGCGGTTTTCAAATAGAGATGTAGATAAGAATTTTGAAGGTGTTTGCCGAATGATTGATCGGGTAATCAATGAGAGAATTGAAGACTTGTCGTAAAACGCCCTCTCACCCGCTATCGCGGGAGCTCTCCCAAAGGGAGAGCCTTAAGACGCGCGCCACTTTAGGGGTATGGGCTTTGCCCGAAGCCCGCGTTGCTTGCAACGCTGTAATACAAAGGCGAAACTGGCGATAAAACGGAACGATAAGAATTTGACGAGGTGGTTATATGAACATTATTGAATTAGTCAAAGAATATGTGTTGGAAAAATCAAACGAATATAAAATCAATTCTAATGATAATTACGATTTTTGGAACGAACATATTAAATACGTTTATGAAGAAAGCATTAAATTAGCTGAAGAATATAATGCTAATTTTGAAATTGTTTCTTTGGGAGCGTTGCTTCATGATATTGCATTAATAAATAGAATTGGAGACAGAAAAGACCATCACATTAACGGCGCAATGATTGCAAAGGAATTGCTGGAAAAAATGACTTATGATACTTCTAAAATGAACAGAGTATTAAAATGCATACACAACCATAGAAGTAGTAAAAACGCTGAGAGTGTGGAAGAGATATGTGTAGCTGACGCTGATATAATAGCACATTTTGATAATATACCGATGTTGTTCAACTCTGCATTTGTAAGGAACAGAGTGAATCTAAACGAAGTTAGAGAGTGGATGAAGAATGTGTTTGAAGAAGATTATAATGATTTAAGTAATAACACAAAAGAATTGTTTAGAGAAAAATATGAATTAATATTAGGAATTGTTCTCAATCAATAAGTAATGCAAATTCCAATTGGTCGAGCAGGCCTAAAGCCCACTTTCCCTTGTTAGGTGAGGGCGCAATTATACGCACGGTATACGTGCATTGCGTTCATTGGGCTACATAAGCGAGACGAGCATCCGCCGGATGCTCGTCTTGCTCATTG
>JAZNHE010000040.1:0-5864 GCA_045576795.1 Eubacteriales bacterium
TCTTTTCACCTATCCGACGCTTATGGCGTCCGACATCCTTCTCTTTCAAACCGACCTCGTTCCCGTGGGTATCGTCCAGAAGCAACACCTCGAGCTTGCGCGCGATATCGCGATGAGATTTAATCAGATATACGGAGACACCTTTACCGTTCCCGACGGTTATATCTCCGCCGACACGATGAAGATAATGTCACTCGCAGAGCCGACGCAAAAGATGTCAAAATCCGACTCCAATCAAAACGCGGTGGTTTACATCCTTGAGTCCAAGGACGACATTATGCGCAAATTCAAAAAGGCGGTTACCGACTCAGAAGCCGAGGTTCGCTATTCCGAGGATAAACCGGGTGTCTCAAATCTTATGTCTATCTACCGCGCGTTCACCGGCAAAAGCTTTGAGGATATTGAAAGCGAATTTTCGGGCAAGGGATACGGCGATTTTAAAGCCGCGGTAGGCGAAGCCTGCGCTGACGGTCTTGCCCCGGTAAGAGACGAGTTTGCAAGGCTTATTGCAGACAAGGCGCATCTTGAAGCAGTAATGAAAGCAGGCGCCGACGAAGCGGCATATTATGCCCGCCGCACCATGTCCAAGGTGAGAAGAAAGCTCGGTTTTGTAAATTAAACTTTGCATTATTAAAAAAATAAAGCAGAGAACGGATTGCAGTTTTCGTTACACGGGAGCCGACTTTCCGTTCTCTTTTTGATTTTAGAAAGGATTTTTTTAAAAACCTATTGACAAAAAGGATTTTCTTTGATATAATAACATCTGCCTGTGGAAATATCCTCGGCAATGCTGCTATGGCTCAGTTGGTAGAGCACATCCTTGGTAAGGATGAGGTCCCCAGTTCGAATCTGGGTAGCAGCTCCAAAAAGGCCGCGCCCTATAGGGTTGCGGTCTTTTTGCATCTTATACTCACGCTTTGAGTTGGGTTCTGCGAGTAAGTCTTGCAGAATTCGGTTCGCATATCCACCTTGGTGGATATCTTCGCCAGAGGCGAATACCTGGATAGCGATTTTACTATTTAGGAAAAGCTGATACCCAGTTCTCGCCGGAGAGCGACACAAAAATATAACACATTGACAAGCAAACATCAAAAACTCATCGTAAACTATACGGTAAAATATAAAAAGCCTTTACCGCTTGATGTACTACTATTTAAAAAACAACCTTATTATATAAATAATACATTTACTCTTATATATACTATAAAGGATAAAAAATGAACAACTCTCAAAAGATATATGATATGAAGCTGAATGATGAGCCCTTCCGCTCTATAAAAAGCGGTGCAAAAACCGTCGAGATGCGCCTTAACGACGAGAGGAGAAAAGGAATATCCGTCGGCGATCGCATCGTCTTCTCTCACAGAGAAAGCGGCGACACACTCCTTGTAGATGTGATAGGAGTCAGGGCGTATGACAGCTTTGACTCTCTGTACCGCGATTACGACAAGCTCCAACTCGGCTATGCGCAAGACGAGGCGGCGAGTCCCTCCGATATGCTTGCTTACTACACGGAGGAGCAGATTGCGAGGTACGGTGTCCTGGCTATTGAGGTGAAATTAGTATAAAATAAAACGGACTCGGTCGGAGATTATCCTATGAGTCCGTTATTTTTATTGCTCTGTGGCAGAGCGCAGAATTTTCGGGAATTTGATGCAGAATATAACCGTGCATAGCGTTGCCGCCAAGGCATCCGCCACAGCCTCCGCAGTATATACACCCGTCACGCCCATAAATCTCGGCAAAATATACGCCAGAGGCACAAGAAGTATCACCTTACGCAAAAGTGCGATAAAGAGCGACACCTTGGATTGTCCGAGTGCCACGAAGGTATTCTGACAGGTCCTCTGTAAGCCAAAAATCGTCATTCCGAGCAAGAATATGGGCATATATTTTACAACGATTTCTATTACCTCGCCGCTATCGGTAAACATAGAGCCGATAACTCGCGGGAAGAATATCATGAACAGCATACCTACAAGATTTGTAATAAACACGATGGCAAGACATATCTTGAAGCATTCCTTTACACGCTCGGGCTTCTTGTGACCGTAATTATAGCTGAGCACGGGTATTATTCCCTGTGCAAAGCCGCCGAGCGGTACACTCAACATCTGCATTGCGCTCTGCATAACTGTGAGCGCGCCTACGTGAGCATCACTGCCGTATTTGTAGAGCTGACCGCTGAGGGCGAATATAACAAGGCTCTCCGTACTCGCCATAACAAACGGCGATATTCCGAGCGACGTAATCTTACCTACGATTGGCATAGATAGTCTTATTTTAGGTATCTCAATGCGCAACGACGCGCGTCTTGACATAAGGAATATGAGAACCCAGCAGGCACTTGCCGCCTGTGAAATTACAGTAGCAATAGCCGCACCCTTGACACCGAGATTGAAGCCAAAAATAAACACGGGGTCAAGTATGGCGTTAAGCACCGCGCCTATGAGGACTGACAGCATTGCAACTCCGGGCTTGCCCTGACAATTTATGAACATATTAAGACCGCCAGCAATCATAACGAATACTGTGCCTATTAAATATATAGATAGGTAGGACTCGGCATACGGTATCGTAGCATCGGAGCCGCCGGCAAATCTCAGAACGGGCTCCATAACTATATACGGCAGAACTGTGCATATCAGAGAGAAGAACAGAACCATAAGAAAGCTGTTGTGGAGTATAGCCTGCGCTTTATCACGGTTTCCCCGTCCGAGCTCTATTGCGGCAAGAGGTGATCCGCCGCCGCCCACAAGAGATGCAAAGGCGGTTATTATAAGTATGACGGTCGAGGTTATTCCCACGCCTGCAAGCGCATCCTTGCCTATCCCCTCAATGTGTCCAATATATATTTTGTCTACTATATTATATAAAAGGTTAACAAGCTGTGCCATAAACGACGGCAAAGCCATCTTAAGAACTAACGGCAGCATTTTTTCTGTGCCGAGTCTATCCTCCGATTTCATAATATATCCTCTTTTCAAAAGAATTCAATTAAACTTATTTTAGCACATTTCCGAAGAAGTGTAAAGCATCTTTTTACAAAAAAAGAAAAACGGGCGATACCGATAAGTTTCACCCGCTGTCTTATTTTTTAGGATCTATAAGCTTAATTCTGTCAATAACCTCAACACCGAGTCTGTCAGCAAATCTGAGTCCCTTGATAATCTCTCCGGGATCAGCCACGTGCTTCTCGTGGTGAGAGTCAAAGCCGAGGACTGCGGTAGCACCGAGTCTTGAGGCAACACGCCAGAACTCCTCGTTAGGATAGTTCCTTCCGTCTCTCATTCCGTACAGATTTATCTCAAGAGGTAAATCATGCTGCTTTGCCGCGCGGATAAGCCTCGCGCACTCCTGACGGTAATAATCGGTGTCACCGACAAAGTTAACCATATCGGGATGTGCTATCATAGAATATCTGCCGGTATTCATAGCGGCTATCGAGTTGTCAACATACGCTTTAAGACGCGATTTGTCATCAGTCCTGTCAAATGCGCAGAACGTATCCTCTTCGCCCTCATTGCCGATAAAATGGCCTGCATAGATGATATACTCTACGGGGTGCTTACGATAAAGGTCTATAAGCTTATCGAAATACTTAGGATAATACTCCGTCTCAAAGCCTATATGTATATTAATGTATCCCTTATATTTTTCTCTTAATCTTTCAAGAGTTGAGCAATAGTCGCCTATCTCATCCACTCTCATTCTGCAATACGATACATACCCATCGCGTAAGGGATATGGGGAATGATCAGAAAAGCCGAGGGTATAAATTCCCTCGGCTATAGCTTTTCTGATATATTCTTCCTCACTGCCACAGGCGTGGCCGCATCGATAGGTATGGTTGTGATAATTACATCTCATACGTCTCGTAGGAAGATATAGATGTCATCTTAATTAGAATACACCAGCTACCTTAAGAGCAGCAACTGCAGCTACGCCAAGGATAAGGAGTACGATGAGGAAGTTGCGAAGCTTCTTTCCACGTACGAAACGGCGAGCCTTCTTAAGATACTTGGAGATGGGATCTCTCTTTCCCTTAACAGACTTCTTGAAGTTAACAACCCACTTGATGTCCTTCTTCTTAATGTCCTTGCACTTACGTACTGCCTGGGGCTCGTGTGCAAAGCGGTTACGAAGATTTCTGTACTTAGCAAGCTTGGGAAGTACAACGTCACGCTTGGGAGCAAACTTAGCATTGTTGAGTCTGTTGATGTACTCTGTTACACCGTTAACTGCAACGCCAAACTTCTCACAGCAGAGCTTATCAAGCTCAAGGTAACGCTTCAAGAATTTCTCATTTAATTTTCTACTCACGACTGTTCAACCTCTCTTTGAAATAATTTATTTTTAATAATTTTTAGTTGTACATACACATTATATAACAACTTTTCTTTAATTGCAATAGTTTTTTCAAAAAAAATTAATATTTTTTCATTTTTGAGGCAAAAAATCGCGTTTTTGCGGTTTTTATTTACACTTTGTTCATATTCTACGCCTATTATTAACACTTTCTTAATTTTTGTATGGCACTGAATAAGTAAAAAAACGATATAAAACGGGTTATCCGCCTTTTTGATAACAAAAACATACTTTTCGGATAGGCACTTTTTTCTCTGTCGAACGAGTAGATCCCCGACTTTTTTTCCTAAAAGTCGCCACACCGAGCAAAAGGTGTCACAAGGAGAATAAAAAAACGTAAAATTACAGCACAAGCATCCGCTAAACAAAAAAACATCTCTTATCTTTTTCCGTGGTAATTCGCTTGCATTTTCTCGGATAATTATCTTTTTTCTCGGATAAAGCTACACGTATCAGCTATATCGCGACGTTATTCAGGCACAACAGATAAGGTGATGCGCGAAAGACGCCACGCTGTGTTTTTTATAATGCCTCTTCCCTTTTTATCGACTATAATTGTTTACATTTTGCACTTTTTCGAATTCTTACCTAATTATATTTTATTTGTTATTGACTAATTTTATATCTTATGATATAATGTATTGTTGGAAATAAATTATAGAAAAATATACGGAGGATATTCACTATGAAGTGGACATCGCTTAACGAGCTGCGCGAGAAGTATCTCTCATTCTTTGAGAGTAAGGGACATCTCAGACTCCCCAGCTACTCCCTCGTGCCAAATAACGACAAATCACTCCTGCTCATAAACTCGGGTATGGCTCCTATGAAGAAATTCTTTACAGGAGAGGAGGTTCCACCCCGTAACAGAGTATGCACCTGTCAGAAGTGTATAAGAACACCCGACCTCGACAGAGTCGGACACACCGCAAGACACGGAACGTACTTTGATATGCTCGGTAACTTCTCATTCGGAGATTACTTCAAGGAGGAGGCTATTCCGTGGGCGTGGGAGTTCCTCACCGAATGTCTTGAGATTCCTGCAGACCTACTCTGGCCGTCTGTATACGAGCACGACGACGAGGCGTACGCTATATGGCGTGATAAGATAGGTGTGCCTGAGGCTCATATTGTAAAGCTCGGCAAGGCAGACAACTTCTGGGAGCACGGCTCAGGCCCCTGCGGTCCCTGCTCCGAGATATACTTTGACAGAGGTATCAAATACGGTTGTGGCTCACCCGACTGTAAGCCCGGATGCGACTGCGACAGATTTATGGAGATATGGAACAACGTATTCTCCCAGTTCAACAACGACGGAAACGGCAATTACACCGAGCTTAAGCAGAAAAATATCGACACGGGTATGGGCCTTGAGCGTCTTGCCTGCGTTATGCAGGGTGTAGATAACCTCTTTGAGGTAGATACCGTAAGACGTCTTCTCGACACTGTGTGCGAGATTGCAGGCAAGGAATACGGCAAGGATCAGAAGAACGATA
>JAZNHE010000041.1:0-12470 GCA_045576795.1 Eubacteriales bacterium
CTACCGAGGCAGAGGCACTGTCCTTTATCGATTCTGTTAAAAAGAAATATCCGGATGCGAGACATCACGTATATGCATATGTGCTGAGAGAAAATTCTATAATGCGCTTCACGGACGATCATGAACCGCAGGGAACGGCAGGTATGCCCGTATTGGATATAATAAGGAAGAACGGCTGCACAGATACGGTTATAGTGGTTACCAGGTATTTTGGTGGCACCTTGCTTGGTACGGGTGGCCTTGTTCGTGCATATACGCAGGCTGCACTCGGAGCTCTTGAAAATGCAAGCATAATTACCTATGATATATATACTGAACTCCGCATAGGCGCAACGTATTCAGATTATCAGAAGCTGCAGCCTATATTTTCGGAGTACGGCTTCAGAATATCTGATACAAGATTTACGAGCGACGTTGTATTGAGTGGAACCGTTGCAAAAACAAACGCAGACGGGATGGTTGATAAAATTATTCAAGCTACGTCAGGAAGAGCAAAAATTGAAGTAATAGGCGAAAAATTCGATTTTTGATAAAATTAAAGTGTTTTTTTGATATTAAGCGTATATTTTAGTTGGCAAAGAAAATGGAGGTGATTTTTTGATAAGCAGGGAAACAATTGAAGAGATATTGCTAAGAACCGATATACAAACGCTTATCGGTGGATATGTGTCCTTGAAGCGTGCCGGCTCCAATCTTAAAGCACTGTGTCCGTTCCATAGTGAAAAATCACCGTCATTTACCGTGTATCCAAACAACAACAGCTTTTATTGCTTTGGCTGTGGAGCAGGCGGTGATCAAATAAGCTTCATAATGAGAATGGAGCATCTTGACTATCCCGATGCCGTTCAATTTCTTGCAAAACGCGCGGGTATAACCATAATGGATGAGGACAACACCTCATACACAAAACAACCTAAATACGATAAGAACAGAATGTATCAGATGAACGTAGATGCTGCAAAGTTCTTCAACAACTGTTTGTTTGCCGATAATCCCGATTCCAAAAAGGCGTTGTCGTATTTTGTCGATGATAGAAAATTGTCTATCAAGACAATAAAAGGATTTGGGCTTGGATATGCTCCAAACAGCTTTGATACGTTTCTAAAGTATATGCTAAAAAAGGGATATACCCACGATGAGCTAGTTGCGGGATATCTGTGTACAAAAAGTGATAGGGGGCACTACTTTGATTCGTTTAGAAATAGGGTAATGTTTCCAATAATTGATGTATCCGGAAATGTAATAGCTTTTGGCGGAAGAGTTATGGATGATTCGAAGCCCAAATATAAGAACTCATCGGATACACCCGTTTTCAAGAAGTTAAGGAATTTGTATGCGCTGAATTTTGCACGTCACGTTTGCCAGGAGGAGTTGATCTTGTGCGAGGGATATATGGATGTAATCGCACTCCACTCCGTAGGAATAACAAACGCTGTTGCAACGCTTGGCACGGCAATTACATCTGAGCAGGCAAGGCTGATGAGCCGATACACCAAACGTGTAGTCATCTCCTACGACTCGGATGAAGCGGGACAAAAAGCAGCAACAAGAGCTATGAAGATGCTCGAGGAGGTTGGACTTGAGGTAAACGTTCTTTCAATGTCTAACGCAAAAGACCCGGACGAGTACATAAAACGATACGGTGTTGACAAGTTCAAGCAGCTTATCAGCGGAGCAAAAAGCAAGTTTGATTACAACTTTGACGTAATACTCTCAAAGTATGATATAAGTCAACCACAAGATAAAATTAATGCTTTGCACGAGCTTGAAAAGTTGATTTCAACGGTTTATTCAGTGGCAGAGCGCGATATTTATCTTAGAAATGTCGCTAATAAATTTGGCGTTGAATATACAAGCATTAAATCGGACGTTGATAGAATTATTGCCAAAAACGCAGCCACATACAAGCGCGGCGAAACTCAGAGAATAAGACAGGAGAGTGTCGGCTATGCCGATACTGTAAACCGCGATTTCATAAAATCACCGATAGTTGCACGCAATGAGGAAACGGTGTTAGGGTTACTCCTTCTTTATCCCGAGCACAGAGCGCAGGTTTTCGATAATAATATGTTATCCGAGCAAGATTTTGTAACGGAGCTTAACAAACGCATTTTTGTAGCTCTTAAACAAGCATATGCCGTAAACGATGACAGACTTATCACTCTTAACGAGATCTTTACACCCGAGGAAATGGGACGAATATCCAAGATGAAGGTTGCACGGATGAACGTTGCCTCATCGGATGAGTCTATTCTTCTTGAGTGCATTGAAACCTTGCGCAGATCAGTTGAGAAAAAGGATGCAAAAAATACCGATACAATAGACAAGCTTAATGAAATTCTTGCGAAAAAAAGAACGGATTAAAAGCTAAATAGGAGGGTTAAATATGAGCAGAGATAAAATTGACGTTAATTCATATATTGATTCCAAATCCGATACTTCCATAACAAATTCGGATTTGATGAAGGCACTTGAGGATATTGATTATGCCATTGCGCAGGTTGATATTGATTCGGTAAATCCGGACGATCTTGACAGCGAGGAAGTAAGAGATATTGAACAGGATGCCAAGGCGTACGACAGTGCTGAAAGCATTGAGAAATACTTCTCACAGGAAGGTCTTGCAATTGACGATCCCGTAAGAATGTATTTGAAGGAAATAGGTAAGATCCCGCTCCTTACACCGGAGAGAGAAACATATCTTGCAGAGCAGATAGTTCTTGGTAATAAGGCTGCAAAGGACGAGCTTATTGAAGCTAACCTGAGATTGGTTGTTAGTATTGCAAAAAGACACGTAGGTAAGGGTATGTACTTCCTTGATCTGATCCAGGAGGGAAATCTCGGTCTTATTAAAGCGGTCGAAAAGTTTGACTATAGTAAGGGCTTTAAGTTCTCTACCTATGCTACATGGTGGATACGTCAGGCAATAACACGTGCTATAGCTGATCAAGCGAGAACAATTCGTATACCCGTGCATATGGTTGAGACCATTCATAAGGTATCCAGAACTGCACGCACTCTTCTTCAGGAGCTTGGCAGAGAGCCTACAACTGATGAAATAGCAGAAAGGCTTAATATCACGCCTGAAAAGGTAAGAGATATTATGAAGATAGCTCAGGACCCTGTTTCGCTTGAGACTCCGATAGGTGAGGAAGAGGATAGCCATCTTGGAGATTTTGTTGAGGATCTTGATTCTCCAGCTCCGTCCGAGAGTGCATCCTATTCGCTTCTGCGTGAGCAGCTTTGCAACGTATTGAATACACTTACTCCGAGAGAGGCTCAGGTAATTAAGCTTCGCTTTGGACTTGAGGATGGTCGTTCAAGAACGCTTGAGGAGGTAGGAAAGCAGTTCAATATCACTCGTGAACGTATAAGACAGATCGAGGCAAAGGCACTCCGCAAGCTTAGACATCCTTCAAGATCTAAGACACTAAAGGATTATCTGGCAAATTAATTAGTAGCTTTGCACAAAAAAACAAACGGTTTTATAGCAAAAGCGTAACTAAAAATCTCTTTAAATATCTAAAAGAACAAAATCTATTGACATTTTCACTATTTTAGTGTAGAATGTTAAATGAATTATTGCGTTTTGGAGGAGAAATCAATATGAAAAAGATTTTCACCTTGTTACTTTGCCTTGCTTTACTCTGTACTACTCTTGTAGGATGCGGTAAGGATGTTATCGGCGAGTATCTTGAAAATTATGATACAAGCAATGCTAACAAGGGCGAACTTGTCAAACTCCACTTTTACATCATAGTTGGAGAAGGCACGTCTGAGGAGGCAAAGACGACCGTACCTCAAAATATAAATACTTATCTCAAGGAAGCGTATAACATTGAGCTTCTTATTCATTACGTTGATGAAGACGAGTATGACGAGGTTGTTCTTGCAGCGGCAAGAAATACTGATGAGGATAACCGCGCGGATATAATTCTCATCAACAGCTACGGGCTTTTCACCCAGCTCTATAATGAGAATCTCTTAGTTGACCTTACTGACTTCTACAATGACAGAAGATATAAGACAATTAATACCTTGATTGAGGACAATCTTCTTGCCGCAAGTCTTATAACAGAGCAGGCAGAAGGATCTGATGTGACCTCAACACATTACTATACGGTTCCCAATAACCATAAGATCGGTACTTATAAGTATACGGTTATCAACAAGGAGCTTGCGAGAGATGTTCTTCATTTCTCTGAGAGTGAAATAGCGACTATGACTTCTTCCGAAACTATTCAGCCGCTTCTTGAAGAAATCGAAAAGTATTATATTGCCACTTATCCCAAGGCAGAAGGCGTTAGCGAAGAAGAGTATATTGCTTTGACTAATGCTTTTATCAATGCAAACGTATATCAGGTTTCCGGCGATTACGAGGATAAGATTCTTCTGGAGTATGATGTTGATTCATATTCTAAGGTTGACGATAATGACAGCACACTTAATTTCGTTAACGTTTCTCAATATCCCGTTGCAAGTCCTGAGGAAGCCTTCAGCAGCGCATTTGCAATCGTAAAGAGAACAACGGATGTATCCGGCCTTAACGAAGAAGAGCGTGAGGTACTTAAGCAGTATTATCAGAAATCAATGAGTATTATTCTTGCGTTGAATAATGACAAAACGCTTAGAAATATGCTCCAGTATGGATACGTCGGTACCAATTATAAGTTTGTCAAGAATCCCGAGAATAATACTAATACGAACTACATCACGCTTAACGGTGGAGAAGTAGCCTACAACATGAATCTTTACTATACCGGCAATCCATATATTGCATACTATTGTAACGGTATTGGTTGGTCTGAGGATATCTACACCAACACAATCAAGCAGAACGCAGAGTCTGTACTTTATCAATAATTCTACTTCAAGCTTGCGGGAGTTGTTGACAGCTCCCGTCTGCTTTTGAAATAATAAGTTCAATCTAATACAGTTCACCGCTGTGTGAGCTCTTCAATTACAGTGTGAGGAATTATGAAAAAGAGAAATGAAGATTTTAGCATAAAGGAGCTTGTGAATATTTTCATACCGCGCCTATGGCTTATAGTCATCGTGGCATTCTTGTTCGGAATCGGTATGGCGTTCTATGCTGCTATTGTTAAAGATAACACATATACTTCAACTACAAAATTGCACGTTATTAAAGCATCAAACGTGTCCAATTCTGATTTTGAGGTTTCAGATGTAGATTTCGCAACATCATATCTTGAAACTTACGTTGAAGTTCTTAAAATTACCGACTTTCTTGCTGATGTCCTTGAGTATTTCGAGGAAAATCACGCAAGCTTTGAAAAATATGAGGGGCAGTATGAGGCTGCCGCTTGGGACAAGCTTACTCCCGACAGGATTCGTGGATATATATCCGCTACAACAAAGCAGGATATTCTTTCCATCTCCGTACAAACTCCTGATCCTCATTTATCATGGGCACTTGCATCATCAATTGCAGAGGTTGTTAACAAGGGTGACACTCTTGCATATCCCGACGGTGTTGTATATACAAAGACAATTCAGGTTGCAACTCCCAATCAACCCGATAGCAGAAGGGTAATTATAAATACCGTGATCGGTGCAGTTGTGGGAGCGGTTATTGCCATGGCGATTATCTTTGTTTCCAATCTTATGGATGTAACAATTCACGACAAGAAAAAAATCGAGGACACATTCGATATTCCTGTACTCGGTGTCATTCCGAGATTTATGTCAGATGACGGGAGGGCGAAATAATGTCTAAGCTTTCTTCTATTTCAAAACTTTTCAACCTCCGTAAAACCTCAAAAAAGCGTCGTGATATCTATCACAGCAGTGTTGAGGTTGATATGCAGAGAATTCTTTCTCCAAACACGCCTTTTGCTATCCGAGAGGCATATAGATCCCTCTATACTAACATTCTCTATCTTCCGGTTGAAGAGAAGTGTAAAAAGATAGTTATCACAAGCGCTTTCCCCGGAGAAGGAAAGACATCAGTCTCTGTTAATTTGGCATATACAATTGCCACGAACTCTCCCGAGTCAAGAATACTTATTGTTGATGCGGATATGCGTAGCCCCAGAGTGGCAGCACTTATGGGATTTGGCGAGCAGAAGCGTCACGGACTTAGCGAGTACCTTGCGGGAATTGATGAAATCCCCAATATTATTTCATCCGTTCATCCGAATCTCAAGGTTCTTCTTTCCGGTGCGCAGAACGTTAATACCCCGGGTCTTATCGCTTCAACACGTATGCAGACGTTGATGAGTTATTGCGATAAATACTATGATTACGTTATTATCGACACACCTCCTGTAAATATCGTATCAGATGCAATACTGCTTAATGATTACATTAACGGTTATATACTCGTATGCAGAGCAGATTATTCCGATATTAATTCCTTGTCTGACGCGGCGGAAAAGCTTACTCAGGCAGGTGCAACGATTTACGGAACGGTATTGTCGTCGTACAATGCCAAGAGCTCAAGAAAATACGGCAAGTATGGCAGATACGGCAGGTACGGAAAATACGGTAGATACGGTTATTACAACAAATACAGTAACGATGTATACGGTTACGGATATGGCCCGTCTACCACTGATGATCAGGGGGATAAATGATAGATCTTGTTGATTTCCATGCACATATTCTGCCCGGAGCAGATCATGGATCAGCGCGTTCTTCAGTATCACTTGAACAGTTAAAAATGGCTATGAACTGCGGAGTTAGCAAAATTATCGCTACTCCGCATTTCTATCCGCAAAAGGAAAACGCGGACAGTTTTTTAGCTCGGCGCAGCTATTCATATCAGCGTCTGCGCTCTAAGCTGACCGAGCCACACCCCGAGATTATACTTGGGGCAGAGGTATTGATCTGTGATAATATTGAAGAAATGCCTATGTTATCAGATCTGTGCATCGCGGGTACAAATGTTTTGCTTTTGGAATTGCCTTTTACGGATTTTTCAAAGGCTTATGTTTCTTCCGTAGCTATACTGATAGAGCAAGGATATAACATCGTTCTCGCTCACGCTGACAGATATAATCCCAAAAATATAGATCAACTTATAGCAGTTGGTGCAAAAATACAGTTGAATGCCGAAGCTCTTTCCGGTTTCAAAATTCAAAGTCATATTCTTAAATGGATCGCTGCTGATGTCGTTTATGCAATAGGAAGCGATATTCATGGTGCTGATAAAAAAGCTTATAAAAGTTTCAAAAAAACAATAAAAAAGCTAAAAAACGAAGCAGAAGTTATTATGCAACGATCAAATGAGCTTTTGACTTCCTGCAAAAAATAGAATAATAAAAAAGCGGATGATGGCACTAATGTTCTCATTCGCTTCTTTTATATAATATTTTACGTTTCTTATTAAGAAGTTCGATTTTTTTACGTATATACAGATATTTGCTTATATGGACTAACATATCAAAACTATAAAGCAATGGGAACTGTAAGAAGAATTGACGATCTTTGAATGATAGTTATACCTAAAGTTGCGAGGAATGCATGCAGAGCTTGTGATAAAAAATCCCAACATGCATATTTTTAAGCTCTCAAGGCTCACCGGAGTGGATCGGATAATAAAAATACAGAATCCCCAATAAAGAAAACAAGGGCTATCATTATAAAAAAATCGCATAATAATAAATTTTATTTCAGCTTACATAAATAAAGTATAAACCTCCTCGTTTTACAGATACTAACATTACAAATCTGTAAAAAAACAAGGAGATTTTTATATATATGAAAGCAACAGGAATTGTCAGACGAATAGACGACCTTGGAAGGATAGTTATACCTAAAGAAATACGTCGCACTTTAAGGATTAAGGAGGGAGATCCACTCGAGATTTTCACAGATCGTGATGGTGAGGTGATATTCAAAAAGTATTCTCCGATAAGCGAGCTTGTAAATTTTGCCTCTGAATATGCCGATACCTTGCAACGAACTTCGTCAATGTCTATATTTATATGTGATAGGGATGAAATTATTGCAGTGTCCGGCGCATCCAAAAAGGAGTATTTAGATCGTAAGATTTCCAAGGGACTTGAGGAAATCGTAGAGAAAAGATCACTGTATATGCGATCAAGCGGTCAAGAAGCGGTAGCCGTCACAAAGGATGGCGGCTCGCATTATGTGAACTGTGCGATGCCTATTTTGAGCGAGGGAGATGTAATCGGATGCGTATTTTCAGCAGAGCAGTATGATGCGCCACCTAAAAAGCAGCTCTCTGACGAAACAGAGATAAAATTGATACAGACCGCGGGAATTTTTCTCGGAAAACAAATGGAGAGCTAATACAAAACGGTGCCTTATTTTGGGCACCGTTCTTTTGTATCTATGAAATTTTAACCGATTTTGGCATTGAAGATTTTACATACGCAATATACGACGTTCCGGGATTTATTACAAGCTTTTTGCCATCCTTGTCATAAAATACGAAATTTCCGGAGGAATCTTTTCCCCACGTTATGTCCTGTGCGGTTCCTTTACTGATATACTTTCCGCTTCCTGAAGTGTCGGTGTTTAATATCAGCTGCGTGGTATCTGTAGTTTCATGAGTAGTAGAGTCAACATTCAATACAAATATATTGTCGTAAGATATGCTTTTATCGTTCAGAAGATCGTTTTTTGCGGTATTATTCTTGTTGAAGAGGTATTTGCCATCGGAGGAGGAATAGGAGAAGCCTGTAATGTTAGAATCGGAATAATTGATTGATATCAAAGTGGCGGGTTCCTCACCTGCTATTATATTGTTGCTTGTAGCGAACAAATATGGCGCATGCGCGCTGCCCTGGAGAAGCGTATTTGTTTTTGTGTTATTGATAAAAGCGGAAACAAGGTCACCATTTGTGTATACAAAGTTGTTGTATTCCGTGTAGCAATATCCCACCGCTTTAGTGAAGTCGAGGGAAGTGCTTGGATTATCAAATTCATATCCAAAGGTATCGTCATTCCCGTAGGACATTATAACTCCGCCGAAATATGTGGCCAAATTACTGATATAGCCTCTTGTCGGAGTAATTGAACCGATTTTACCGAGATACCTCGCTTCGTTAGTAAAAACAAGAAGACGGCTGTTTCCGTCTTCTGTAGGTAACTCGATAGTCATAAATGAAGATGAAATACCGTACAGAGGATCTTTTGCCCCTATTACTATACACAATGGCTTTTGCATAGATATATCAGATGTGGTTTCCAAGCCCGTTAAGTAGTGTATATATGAAGGTGTTGGTACAACCGTAGGTACGTCATCATTATTGTTGTTTGTTTCGCCGTCTTTATTCTCATCGACAGTTTCGTTTCCCGGCTTTTCGGTAACGTTATTGTCGCTATTCGGTTCAGTTTCAAGAAATGATTGCCAGCCGTTGGCTGCAAAGGAAACGGTGCAAATCATAATTACGGCAATAACAAAAAAGGCAACCAATTTGGCTAGATTGCCGTTTTTTATAAATTTCATTTTTACCTCCTTGCGCAAAGCCTTTTTGCGCACGTTTTAAGATTGGATTATCTGTTATAACGCTCCAACCAAGCGTCAGCAAAGTCAAAGGCATCCTTAAAGCCCGTAAGCATTTTCTGTTCCTTCGGTGACTTTGTGTTGCTGTCAAGCAGCTGCACCAGAATTCTTGTGGGTATGGTGCCATTATCTGTTTCTTCCTCTGCCATTACCATCATATAGATGTAGTATTTATCTGACATATCGCCGTAATAAATATCATCGCCTTGACGTACGAGAGGTCTGCCTTTGTATTCAAGGAATTCGTTGTTTCCAACGCCATTTACATTTAACATATCATTCTCCTTTCATTAATTTTAGGAAGCGACGGCGTGGCTTGTCCGCTCTTGATACTATGATAACAAATTCGTATTCATATGTAAATACATTCGACAAAATGCGAATTCGTTAAAGTATCGCATAAGATGCTATTTTTTTACAAACGGAGTAAAGCGCAGAGCAGAGTTTCCGTTTTTGGGAATCGGTTTAGCAAGCTGGAATACCGAATCCGCGGTGTCAGAGATGGACTTTTGCATCTTAGCCGTCTGTGACAAAGAATCCGTATCCGATGGCTTTGTCAGTATAGAAATGCTACCTTGATTTTTGATTGTTTTCAGTATGGATCTGCCTTCAATATCAGCCGCTAGAAGCTGCGTAAACATCGGTAATTCTTTAACTTGGGAGGAGGTAACGCCCAAAAAAGAATTAAATATGGCACGCTTGATTCTCGCACGAGTGAATTTCTTTGATTCGGCAGCTCGTACTAAATTTTCAATATTATTGGTCTCAAAGCTAAGTTCTTTAAGACGATTATATAAACCGCCGGTGGCATCATGTATTTCACTACTTGACTTCGGCGAATTTAATCTGAAGGATGCTATTACAGCAGAGGAGAGTCTGTTCTCATCACAAGGAAAGTCTCCATTGTTAATAGCATTAAGAATAAGAGGTTTTGTTATATTCGGAACATATTCCAAAGCAGAAATATCTTTGTTATTGATTGCATATCTGATTGCAGTCGCGCTCTGGATGTCACCATTTACAAAATTAAATGAAGAAAAGTCATTTCCCTTGCGCATAATTGTATAAGGGCGTATATGACTGTCGCTTGTTAGCAAAGCCTTAATATATTCAATTGCCAATATATTATTGGGAGAGAAGTCCAATACAGGACCATCCGTCATCAATATCTTTTTAAGCGCAAGCTCGCATGCTTCGGGATATCCGGTTTTTTTATCATCATCCAGAAGCGATTTTAAGAGAGTATTATATTCTTCCGTGAGCATAGCTTTTGCAACACGGGTTAATGCCTCTATATCGCCGCTTTCACTTCCAAACGCGAGGTAATCTACGCAACCGAGCGAGTTGAGAATGTGAACACCGCTCCGAGCAAAAAATTCTGCGCTGGACATCGAATAAGGAAAGGGAAGTTCAAGCACAAGATTCACACCGCATTCAAGCGCGCATCTTGCACGTAATGCCTTGTCAGCGATAGCTATTCCACCTCTTTGGACATAGTTTCCGCTCATTACGGCAATGATTTTTGTATTATTGCCAAAGGCCTCTCTGATTTTTTCTATTTGATAGAGATGACCGTTATGAAACGGATTGTATTCTGAAATTATGCCTACTATCATAACAGTTTCCTCTCTATTTTTATTTCGTGCGTAAAAACACTTGAATAGTATCAAATTTAGGTGTATAATAATAACGTTATTGTGAAAATCAAAAGGAGAATAAAATGAAGGTTTTAGTTGTAAATGCAGGTTCAAGCTCGCTTAAATACCAGCTCTTTGATACCAACAGCGGTGCAATACTCGCCAAGGGTAATTGCGAGAGAATTGGAATTGACGGCTCAAGAATCATTCACAAGGCATCAGGCAAGGGAGAATATGTTAAGGAGCAGTCTCTCTCCAATCATTCCGAGGCCACAAAGTTGGTTGTAGAAACATTATTGAGCGAGGAATACGGTTGCATAAGCTCGGTTGATGAAATCGAGGCAATAGGTCACCGTGTAGTTCACGGCGGTGCATATTTTACCGAATCCGTTCTCGTTGACGACAACGTAATGTCAATACTTGACAAGTGCGTTGCTTATGCGCCTCTGCACACTCCTGCACATATAATGGGAATTAAGGGATGTATGGCAGTAATGCCTGATACTCCCGAGGTTCTTGTGTTTGACACCGCGTTCCATCAGACTATGTCAAAGGAAGTATATATGTACGGAATTTCCTACGATATGTACGATGAATACCAGATACGTCGCTACGGAGCTCACGGTACGTCACACAGATACGTAAGCGGCGAAATGATTAAGCTGCTCGGCGGCAAATCGGAAGGAACTAAAATAGTAACCTGTCACATAGGCAATGGCTCGTCAATTACAGCTGTTAAGGACGGCAAGTGCGTTGACACCTCGATGGGCTTCACGCCTCTTGACGGTATTCTTATGGGAACAAGATGCGGAGCAATTGATCCTGCAATTGTTACCTATATTATGGATAAGAAGAATATGACACCTAAAGAAGCAGAAAATTATTTGAACAAGCAGTGCGGTTTCCTTGGTATCAGCGGAATAAGCTCTGACTCACGCGATATTGAAAAAGCAATGTCGGAAGGAAATAAAAGAGCACAGCTCGCTTATGATATGCTTTGCTACCAGATTAAAAAATATATTGGTTCATATTCGGCTGCAATGGGTGGACTTGATGCGGTAGTCTTTACCGCAGGCATAGGAGAGCACGCTCCTTACATCCGCGAGCACGCTTTATCAGGACTTGAATATCTCGGCATAAAGCTTGATCTTAAGAGAAACAGCTTCGGTCACTCAAATACTCCTGTTAAGATATCTACTGATGATTCAAGAGTTGCAGTATATATGATTCCCACAAACGAGGAGCTTGTGATTGCCAAGGATACAGAAGCGATAGTAAATGCGCTAAAATAAATTTACCTCTATAGGAGTCGACGTTGAATCGACTCCTATAATTCT
>JAZNHE010000042.1:0-2566 GCA_045576795.1 Eubacteriales bacterium
GGTGTCGCGTGAGCTGCGTCGGAACTGCACGCATATGTACGACATACCCTCGTACTATCCCCACACAGCACAAAAGAAAAGCAAGCTTCGACGTTCGTACTGCCACAGGGGAATGTTTTGGTCGCAGGAGTTAATAAAGTACATAGAAGAAAAGTTGCTTGCAACGTGGTCACCCGAACAGATTTCAAATGCGCCATCGCCTTTTGAGAAAATGCCTTCTGCAAGAACCATATACCGTTGGATATACGACAAATATTTGCTTAATGGTAATCTAAAGGTGCTTCGTAGAAAAGGCAAAAGCTATTTAGGCAAGGAAACACGTGGCAAATTCAACCTCGGTAAATCCATTAGAAAGCGTGACAAAAGCGTTTACAAGCGTAAAGAGGCAGGACATTGGGAAGCTGATACGGTTGTTAGCGGACAGGGCAAAAGCAAGACTTGCTTTGCAACTCTTGCAGAACGCAAAACACGTCTTTACCTTGCGATGAAGATACCGGACAGAAAAGCGGATACTATGGCTGCCGCCATTATTTCTATGCTCTCGGATATCCCCGATGAACTCGTTAAAACAATTACCTGTGACCGTGGCGCCGAGTTTGCCAATTGGCAAACAATTGAGAAGAAACTTAATTGTAACGTATACTTTGCTGATCCTTATTGTGCTTGGCAGAAAGGCACGAACGAAAACAGCAACGGACTCTTGAGAGAATTTTACCCCAAGGGGCGCAATCTCTCAAGAGTTAGCCCCAAAACACTTTTGCGGAATCTGTCGTTAATTAACAACAGACCCCGCAAATGCTTAAATTATATTTCTGCTCAGGATTCTTGGAACTTAGAATTGCAAAATCTTTCTTAAAAGTGTTGCACTTCTATTGACAATTCACTTTTTCTACATATACTTTTTCAGCTTTTCTATCGCTCCCTTTTCAAGGCGGGATACCTGTGCCTGACTAATGCCGATCTCCTCGGCTATCTCCATCTGTGTCCTTCCTTTATAATATCTTAGACGGATTATTTTCAATTCCCTCTCACCGAGCTTTTTCAGTGCCTCCTTCAGCGTCATGCTCTCTATCCAGCTCTCATCGGTATCATCCTCGTTTGCAAGCTTGTCGATGACGTACATCTTGTCCTCCCCGTCACCGTACACACTGTCAAAGAGGGATATAGGCTCTACTATCGCCTCCATCGCTTCGCCAACGGCTCGCTCCGTCACTCCGAGCCTCTTGGATATTTCCGCAAGGGTTGCATCCCTCTGCTCGCCGGCAAGTACCTCCTCCTTAACCTGCAATGCCCTGTAAGCCAGATCCCTTACTCCCCTGCTCACTCTCACCGCATTGTTATCTCGTTGATATCGCCGCAGCTCCCCTATAATCATCGGGACAGCATACGTAGAAAACTTAACGTCATAGTCGGGATTGAAATTATCTATTGCTTTTATTAGCCCTATGCATCCAACCTGAAACAGGTCGTCAGCACTGTCGTGCTTGGGATTAAATCTTCCGGCAACACTCAGCACCAGCCTCAGATTTCCGAGTATCAGCTTTTCTCTTGCCTGCATGTCACCATCTCGTGTCTTTCTCAACAGCTCCTGCTTTTCGTCCTCTGTAAGTGTCATAAGCGTAGAAGTATCAACGTTGCATATCTCTACCTTATTAAATGCCATTTCAGCACCTCTTTATTTTTGTTCCGATAGAGATATTATTGCCGAAAAAACTAAAAATACACAGAAACGTGTAAAATTATGTACGTATCCGGTATTGGTAAAACAAACAAATATACGTCTGAATTTCCCACCGTTGCCCTTTTTTCAGTTTATGAAATTTACATATCTATTATAAGAGATAAACAACACACCTGATAAGAGATAGGCAATATCCGTAGCGCGAAGCTTAACATAATTATGCCGAGTATAATTCCGCCGCATATCCGCGCATAACTCAATCGCACAGTTACGCATAATTCAGTCGTGCAACCGCATACACCTCCGTCATAAGCCACTTATACCGCAACTACGCAGCAATATATAAAACCGCACAGCCCCATAGCTCAACCGCACAGCCGCATATAACATAATCACACACCCCTGCACAAATCCGCGAGCACCCACACCTGTTGATCGGATAATCCAAAAACAGCTAATAAAGCGGCGAACATTTTTAAGATAAACCTACCGAATTTGTTATTTTTTCACTTCAAATTAATTCTTAACTTATTTTTTTACATTTTTCATATTTTTTCAAAATACCTATTGACAAATCACTTTTTTTATTGTATAATGGTCAAGCGCAGACAAAAAGCGAATATGGCTCGTTGGTCAAGCGGTTAAGACATCAGCCTCTCACGCTGAAAACATGGGTTCGATTCCCGTACGAGTCACCATAAAAAGACAGGCACTCCACAAGGGGTGTCTGTCTTTTTTATTGTGCTTCGCACAAAACCGAACCCACTTGCGCCAATAATAAGCTTAATTTTTTCTATTGTTTTTGCGCAAGGGGTTCGCATACCGCCTGTGGCGGTATCTTGCGTTATTCGGCGTGTCGGCCGCCGAATAGCAAATTCCCATATT
>JAZNHE010000043.1:0-6823 GCA_045576795.1 Eubacteriales bacterium
TCGTCACCGGTAGAAAAAGCAACGCGGCAAACATTAGATATATTAAACATTTTACGAGTCATCTTATGCTTTGAATCTGCAGACCTTCTCAACATTGTCCACAGTATCGCCTTGAACATGGTTCTGGCTCCATCTGTCCAAGTCAGCTCTTTTGCATTTGGTTGCGCCGGGATAATTATGTAGGCAACTTCGGTGATGTATCGCTCCACATTATCTAAAAGGCGCGACATTTTCGATTCCGCTACCGCTCTCGCGATTTCAATAGACTGATATCTTTTGCCGTCAAATGTACATCCAAAAGCGTTGTTTTCGAGTGAAGTTCTTATCTTTTCCGCCTCGATATACTCATCAAAAATTTGCGTAAGGAAATTATACTGCGCGGTCTGATACGCATTGCGCATGTCAAAGACTTTGGTTATGTAGCCGCGTGCTTCCAAATACGGCACTGCCCATTCGCAAATCTCACCTTTTACATCGGTAATTTCAAGCGATGGTTTTATATCCTCAGGCATATTCGCGAAAACCTTCAGCTGATTTTTATAGAACACTTCCGTTTTTCCCGTACCCGTACTACCCATAACAAGAGTGTGAGAAAACGGCAAGAGCATTATGTTGTCGCCATCGTAATACTGGACCAAACCGGGCGTGTTAAGTTTTTCGATCTCTGCATAGCTTGTCCAGATAGCCTTTTTAATATCCTTATCTTTGCTGCAATTGATACACTCGTACGCCTCGTGATAATCTTTGTTAAGACTCTTGAGCGCAATATTGATGGTTCTGTTAATGTTCATAGGTGAATTTCCTCCTTTCCGTACTCACAAAACCGATGGTTTTATTGTTTGATGTATTATGCTCGAAAAAGCACGGAGAAGATTCTATTTCCCTTGTAATCTCGTCCGCCTTTTGAAGTGAAATTCCACCCCTAAAAACATCTATTCTTTCATTTGTGGATAACGGAGGCGACATCTTTAATTCCTGCGTGTACACTTTCCGTATCAAAGAATAGTAATAGAATGCTTCTTCCGACTCTTTTCTATCCTCGTGAATACAAGCAAGAAGTTCCATAGCTGAAAGCACCCCTCGATTGACTAATTGTTTTAATTCGATGATAGCTGCATCAATATTTTCGCCGGAATACTCAAAAAGCGCAAGCTCCATTCGCATAGCAGTATTCTCAGGGGTCGATCTTCTCAAGGCAATTATCCAATTCACTTTGTTATCATATGTGGAATCATCGCTCTCGGATATGGATTTATGTGCAGAAACGAGTGCATTTAAAGCTGAATGCATTTCTGCATCATCAAGAAAGATGCTGCTCACCATACTGTAGTTTTTGCTATCGGTATAGTTAGTGATGTTTTGCTTTTCGAGTACATCAACGCGTCGAAATATGGCGTTGTATGCTACGGAATTTTCTTTTATTCCCGAAGCAAGAGCGAAAAGCCTTAGCAACCTCAATCGCTGTTCCGGTGTGTAAAATCTTCCGACCGTGGCTTTATAAAAGTTATTATAAACACATTGATTATTCTGGTTCATACTCTTCTCCTTTCTTGGTGTTGTCTGAATGAATTTCGCTTTTACCATTCGTCGTAACTTGAAGATTCCTTCTGAGAATGTGAAATTGTGCTTTTCTCGGGAATCAATCCGCTATACTGTGCAAGAGCTTCACAATAGTCTTCCATCTCATAGCAATCCATGCCGTGGCTTCTTCTCCTTATTTTTCTCTTTTCTTCCAAACTTTCGGTCTTTATCTGCAACTTTTCAATAGGAACAATTAACGTCTCTAATTCTTCGTCCCAAACCACATCACCGCTAAGGAAAGCGACACTTGCTATATGATGGGAAAACTTATCGTAAAGATCTGCTTGTATTTTGTTGTATTAAGAGAATAAATACATTCTGACTGCGGTATCTGTAATAGACATTCCATTGTGATAGGTTAAGCACACATCGTAATATCCATCATCGCCATCTACTATGTTCAGCTCTTTTATAGCCTCATCGAAAGGCAAACCTTGAGAGAGCTTGAAAGCTATTGCTCTTAAACAATCGTAATTCAACTTTGTCTTTCGTGAAAAGACAATTACATCCTGAATTTGCGAATGATAACGTTCCGGCAATTTATCTTCGAGATACTCTCTGACCTCTTTTGCACCGGGGTATTCAAATCTGAAATGATAGTGAAAGCGTCCGGGGCGATTGATCATAAACTCACTAAGGCGAGATAGATCGTTACATGTTATAACGAACAATTTCTTTCCCGCGCTCATTCCGTCAAACATCGAAAGTATATCGTTTTGCCCCTCTATACCAAAGGTCTTATCGAACTCGTCAAACAAAACTATACATTCTTGTTCGATGCTCTCCAATAAATCGCCAAGACCGTCATAAGGACGATCAATAATTAATACTGGATAACCGTTTTTTATCGAAACGTAAGAAAATTGATTATTTCAAAACACGTTCTACCGCTTTTTGAAGAATTCTAAATTCAAGTTCTGAAATAGAATTTACCAGTTCAAGAAGCCGTTCAAAAATCATAAGATTTTTATTGCCGTTTTCATCCTTCGATATAGTTATCAGATTTTCAGCAATATTTATTGCATGCGATTTTCGAATATCTTCGTCTAGCAAAACAATTTTTGCTAAAAGATCAAGGGCGACTTCTTCAAAGCTATTACTTTCTGTAGTTAAATCAGCGTTATACGTGTTTAATAAAAACGTATTTACAGCTCTTTTAACGATAAAGTCCTCTATTTCGTTCAGTTCTTCAGTTTTGTATTTTTTGTAAAATTCAGTAAAGAAATTTTCAAAAACCTTTACGAAATATGATATTTCTCCGTTGAGATCTTCCTCGTCGTAGGAGCTCTCTACGTTGCTGTAAATCACCCCATCCTCATATGTAAGTGATGAATTGTCTGCTAATGAATCCAGTTCATCATCCACCCAACATTCAAGGATATCCTGAGGCAAATTCTTTGCAACCTCGGTCAAAAATTTTTTCGTAAGACCGTTATCTGTGAAGTAATGAGAATCGTCTTTTACGATATATTGAAACACGAAAGGAGTTCCATCGGGGTATGAAATATGAACGTGCGGAGAAAAAGAGCACTCTATGGGGTCGTACCCCTCCTTCTTTTCGATGAAAGAGGTTACCATTTGCCCTATCCTTGCTTTGTTTTCTTCTTGCCGTTTTCTTGAGCGTTCTATAAGGTTTAAGTGATCATCCTCATCATCGTCCTCGTCATCGTAGTCCCAAAATATATCTAACATTGATCTGCGTCTTTTCCGTCTAGGTTCCTGCGTATCGCGAGTCTCCTCTTTTTTTACCAGAGACCATTTCGTATCGGTAATATTCTCGAGAGCAATTCCTTCGGTATTAACCTCGAATTTGGCAGACAATCCTTTGCTTTTGCCATCCGCAAGAAATTCTCTCATAAGCTCTATTCCTCCAACGAAAGCAAAGCTTCGCTCACCGTACGATTTTACGATACCTTGTTCCTCGAGGATATGGCTGGCTGATTCAACGTCATCATCGTCTATACCTGTTTCTTTCGCAACGCCAAGTACTGAGTAGTATTGTATGCGTCTATTCATCAATCCTAGCAAATAGTTGTAAATATCAAAATACTGCATTATTATCTCCTTCCAAAACGGAAACGATTTCTTCTTCGTCCAAAGAATTTTTCTCTAGAAGAACGTTGGCCAACCTCTTAACCTTTTCGTAATTTTGCTCGACCAATTGTTCAGCTCGGCTGTATTGCTCTTTAAGGATATCTCGGATTCTACCGAGAATCTCGGGATCCGCAGACCGCCTTTCAACAGAGTAATACATTATGTCAGAATCGCACATTCCATATTCTGCGACCATGAGCTCGGCAAGATGCGTGGCTGTTTTTATATCCTGTCCTATACCTGTCGTTATACCGCTAGATCCGTATTCCCGAACCTCTGCTACGCGACCTGCATAAGCACAGCAAATTTTATTAAGCAAAAAGTCTTTCGAATAGATGCTTTCATCTTCATTTGAGAAAGACACGTACCCTCCGTACTTCTTTCTTCCAACTATCGTAATGTAAGTGGGTTTTAGCCTGAGAATATTTGCCACCACACAGTGGCCAGCTTCATGTATGGCAGTCTGCTTAAGATCGCTTTCCTTTTGCTCGCTGACACCGCCATCGACGTAATTCTCATAGGCTTCCTTAAGGATTTCATCGGTGAGCGCTTCTATGCCGTTACCTGTGTAGCATTTTCTGATAGCGTTCTGAATAACAAGGTTAATATCCGCAAGGCTCAAGCCTACGCTTCGTTTAGAAATATTGCTAATGAGTTTTTCGCTCACAACGTTTCGCCCAAGCTTTTTAAGACTTTTCGTCATAAACTCACGTCTTTCTTCAAAGCTCGGTAAATCTATGTATATAGAACGGTCAAATCTACGTAGGAACGCAGGATCAAGCTTAGTGTCATTTCTGTCCGAAGAAAAGTTTGTGGCTACTATTACGAAGACAGGAGTATCGCTCTTATCTCCGAAGCCGTCCATTTCGGACAGAAATGCATTAAGAATATCGTCGGTACGAAAGCCGGACATTGACTCACGGTTGCCTGCAAAAACGTCAACCTCGTCTATAAAAATCACGGACGGAGCGTAACGTCTGGCGGTTGCGAAGAGTTCTCTTATCTTTTCAGCACCGCTTCCAACGTACTTTTGCAAGAATTCGGAGCCGTTCTTCTCGATAAACGGCATTTTGCATTCGGCGGCGAGTGCCTTGGCAAGCATAGTCTTACCAGTGCCCGGCTTGCCTTCGAGTAAAACTCCTCGAGGGATGCGAATTCCTTCACGCTTAAGCTCTTTGAAATTCTTAAGCATTTTCACTACCGTCATCAGTTCACTTTTCGCTTCTTTAGCTCCGATAATATCGTCAAACTTAACGTCCGGGATAGAACGAGCTGCTACGAATTTATCACTGTCAGAAGCACTCATTGCGGATTTTATGCCGTAATTGGTAACCAAAAGAAGAATTTCGTGCTTTGCTTCGCTATAATTGATGGATACGTCATATGTAAGAATTTTATTGGCACGGAAAATTTCCTGAGTAATACTCGTCAGATTAATGCCGTTCAATATATCTTGCAACCATGCGTCGAAGTTTTTGTCCGTTTTTTCGGGATAGTAGCAATCCGTTGCCCCTTTATCCGTGTAGTACAAAAACGGAAGCTTTCCGATTTTGTTTTTAGAGTATACGTATATAGGAATCTTATCCTGCAATGAGGCTTCGAGAAAAATTTCCTTAGTGAGCCGCTCGTTCTGTTCATTTATACCGATAATGATTGCCGAAGCATCTATACGAAGTATATCTTTTAATTTGAAATCTTCGTTTATGTAGAATACGTCCACAAGATCCTTATCTAATCTGTCGAAGACAAGCTTTTCATTCTCGTTACAAAATACTGCAATCCTGGGTTTTCTTGTCCTGAAAAATATATCCTGTACTTCACGACTGGAATTTTTCTTATCAAAGTCGCAGGCGATGCGGGTGAAAAAACATCCTGATCCCGACTCGCGAGCAGTTTCTACGGCACCAAGAAAATGAGCTTCAAAAAATTTGCGCATCGCTTGCTTAAGAGCTCGTATATCAGCGTTTTCGCCAAGAGCAAACATAAAGGTTTTTGCCAATTCGTCCGCATCAACTTCAATATCTATGCTATATCTTTCCTTATAAGCGCTTATCTCCTTTATTATTAACTGCTTTGTTATCTTGTGCTTATGCTCCGGACGTAATCGGTTATAAAGAATAATTCTGCCCAAGGCAAGTCTTGATACGATAGCAGCAGGAAGAAACGGGATGTTCGTCCGAGGATTTATTTCGCTACTCAGCGCATCTATTATAGTAGATTGAGAAATTAACGAATTGTTATAACCAGATGCCGCGCCGTCATATATAGACTCTCCAAGGTTTGTGGTGATGATAAGAATAACATTCCTGAAATTCACCGTTTTTTCTAAAAAGCGATCCCTAAGCTCGCCCTCTTGTAACACCTGCAAAAGCAAATGAATTGCAGTTGTGTGAGCTTTTTCAAGCTCATCAAACACGACGACAGAATACGGGTTCTCATCAACAAAAGATGTTAGTTCTCCTGCGTGTGAACCTTTATAAACTTTGTCCGTTCCCGCCAGATTGACGACAGCCTCATTGTCACTGTACAAGCTCATATCAAACCTATGGTGTGGAATATTCATTGCCTTGGCAGCTTTTTCGCACACCATTGATTTTCCTGAAGCCGGTGGTCCTGCTAAAGTCAAACACGCCAGCACTCCGTTAGAGTTTTGCTTGCGTTGCACACCAAAAAGAGTTTCCTTAACAGCTTCAACAACATGAGCTTGTCCTTCCACTTCCGAAAGTGACTCTTCCAGCCTTTCAAGGCGGTTGATGTCATGCGTTAATTTTGCTCCTATGTAATAACTTGGATCTTCATCCAAATGGTTTTCATATATCTCATTTCCTTTTATTACGCTATTCAACTCACTCATTGCGTTTTATCTCTCTTTCCGCTGAGATCAGCATAATAATTATTAAAAATTCGAGATGAGATTTCTGCATTGTTTTCGAACTTCAGCTCACCGGTGCTCAAAAGCTTGAACACGAATCCCGACTTGTTTTTGATGTTGTTTACCACAACCGCAGGAGATAAGATACAATATATCTCATTTCCCAAAACCGTAGCATACACCTGGAGGAATTTAATTTCTTCTCCAGCCTCATTCTTAAGCGTAATTAACCTCGAACCCTTTTCATCAAAAAGAATTCTTTTCATTTCTTCATAC
>JAZNHE010000044.1:0-23579 GCA_045576795.1 Eubacteriales bacterium
TGCCCGGAGAACAATATGAAATGTCATGTATCGCCACTTCCACAATATCGTCACTTTCCAGCTCCTCGAGCATTGATATGTGATCCTTCATATACATCAGTCCATCATCGAATGTGTTATCTTCCACATGCGGTGTTCCATCATCGAGCAACTTATCCTTGATACTGTCGATAACTTCACACGATACAAGACTCAGAATGGAGATGGATAATACCATTACAAGCGCTATAATTTTTCTCATAATAGGATTCCTTTCTTATATTATTGCGATTATTCTATTTCTTCCTCATTTTCATTATCCAGAGGAACCATTTCGGGTTTTCCATTGAGATGATCCTTTGTTTGTCCACACTGAGGCATATCTCACTCGGAGGGCGTGTAGTCCTCCGAGCTTTTCTGCGTTTTTAGCCTTCGGAATAATCTAAGTATACATATTTCTCAAAGCTTTCATCCACAGGAATGTTAAAACGCTTGAAGTATTCAAATCTATGATCAATAGCCAATGTCTCGAAACTTCCGGACATGAGAGTTTGAACTATAGTTAAGTCATTGTAAGAGAAACTTACTATCTCTGCATTAGCAGATAATACATGATTTCCACGGTCAGCATCAGCCCTCACAGAATAACCGGTTAATTTTTCATCTCCGATACAAATAAGCCAGGTTGTAAATATCCAATCCGTATATGATGAATCATACGGATTTTCTTCCTCAACGTACCAGCCCTGGATAGGCTTTCGTATGTTATTTTTAAGCGCTCTACGTTCGACTGCGGAAACAATCTGAGCTAAATATTTATCCATATCCTCCCTTGAATCAAATGTAAGCTCTAAATAATGATCCCGTACCTCAGACCAATAGGAGTAATACACAAAACGCTTTACGGTTGCGTAATCGGGCTTTTCCCCAAGGAAGAACCCGCTACCGATAGCATATTCTTCGGATAGATAATCATTGATATCATCGGTGTAATATACGTGTTCTTGATCGTTATCGCAGGAAGTTAAGAAAAATGTCGAAAGAGAGATAATCAATAAAGCTGAGGTAAAGATTTTTAAAATTTTCTCCATCATAATCAAATCCTTTCAAGCATAGACCATATGGTTTCATCAAAGTTTAAATAAGCTTCATACGCTGATTTGTGATGTTGAATAGCCACAGTCAGCACAAACGGCAGTGTGGTGTCTTAAATCTACACTGGTAAAGGCGGTGTAGTTGTGATTTTCAATAATGGGCGCGCCACACGTGCACTCGTAGTGGTGTCCTGCGGAATCGTAAGACGTCATAGTATTGCTCTTTTTTCCACACACGTGTGCATGGTGAGTATTATAGTAAACCTTACAAGCGCAAATATTATTTTTTATGTTTTAAGTCAATCATCGATAAACTCAGAGAACGTTTGTCCGTCTGTGAGTTCGCAGTGAAATACCCTCATATTGGATTCGAACACGTAGAATTCCGTATCAGAGGTAATGAGCAGCTTGTGCGCTCCAATGCTTACCACACGTGTAAAGCTAATGTCAGAAACTGCCTCGTCGCTGTAATCCACGGTATCAAGCTTTACAAATCTTATATCATCAGCATCTTCAAGCGTACCAATGGGCTTTGTTTCTTCTAAATCTGAGTATACCGTAATGTCATCATCGGATATAAGGAATTTCCAATATTGATCACATAGACTGTTAAGCTCTGATACGGACGAATAATCTACATCATAAGCAGATAATCCCTTTATGTAATTGCCTTGAACAAACTTGATGTCCTTTGTTTCACCGTCGCTAAAGATGAAGGTAACGGTATCACTACCACCGCCAATAACGAATAAGTTAGGCAGCAAAGGTATGCGCTTGATATTGAGATTGCTGCAGTTCTCAATATACTGCTCGATTACTGATTTATTCTCTGTGCGATAGCACACCTGCATTTTTCCGGGCTCTGCACCATGACCGTATCCTTCAAATCTAATACTTTCTACGTTTTCGGCAGTAGTACTTTTAAGCCACCTCTCGCGACTATCAAGCGTGGTTGCCAAAGCTTCAGATATAGACGCACATCCCGTCAGCAGAGAGAAAGTCATGCACAAAACCAATACTAATGCTATTTTTCTCATAACAAATTACCTTTCTTGATTTTATTTTAGATTATTCTATTTCTTCCTCATTTTCATCATCAAAAGGAACCATTTCGGGTTTTCCACCAAGATGATCCTTTCTCATAATAAATTTATTGATTATGCATCGTTATCATAGACACCTGTTCCGTATTCTCAATGTAAATCTATAATATATCAAGTTATTGTCAACTTTATTGTATCATATACTTATAGTTAAGTCAAGAGTACAGTACAGTGACATTATTTCTGCATCGGCGTGCTCTCCTCACTTTTACGTCTTTTGTATTTTTACGTTCTATATACTAATACTCAAAATTCCCGATTTTTTTCACATTTTCATTTTCAAACAAAAAGCCAAGTGCCATATAGAAACGAAAAGCCTCCCTTGTAGTAAGGGAGGCTTGGGTCAGTACAAGTCTTATTACGTTGACGCGGAATTAATAATTCTCTTTTCTAACCTCGAAATATGCCTGAGGATGTGCGCATACAGGACAAGCTGCAGGAGCCTTTGTACCCATTACAAGGTGACCGCAGTTGCGGCACTCCCACATAGTCATCTCGGACTTCTCAAACACGTGCTGCATCTCTACGTTGTTAAGAAGTGCTCTGTATCTCTCCTCATGAGCCTTCTCTACTGCTGCAACAGCTCTGAACTGACGTGCAAGAGCAGTAAAGCCCTCCTCCTCTGCTTCCTTAGCAAAGGTGTCGTACATTTCGGTCCACTCATAATTCTCACCCTCTGCTGCTGCAAGAAGGTTGCCTGCAGTATCGCTGAGTCCGCCAAGTGCCTTGAACCAGAGCTTTGCGTGCTCCTTCTCGTTATCTGCGGTCTGAAGGAAGATAGCAGCTATCTGCTCATAGCCCTCCTTTTTTGCAACAGATGCAAAGTAGGTGTACTTGTTTCTCGCCTGGGATTCACCGGCGAAGGCTGTCATAAGATTCTGTTCTGTTTTTGTTCCCTTGAGATTCATTTTGAAATTCTCCTTTATTAGTTGTTTTTTTAATTATTGCCATCGAAGTAAAACGATATTCAATCCCTGTTAAATCACGCCGACATCCGCCGTTTTCTTACACTCATCACAGCGGTAACGAACCTTCAGCTCATAGGAATTGAAGTCGGTGCCGATAGCGTCGGATATAAGTGCGTCAAAATCCTTCAGATTGAAATCTTTGACTCTTCCACACTCCTCGCATAACAGATGACCGTGTGGAACGTATGAATTATCATAGCGGTCAGACAGTCCGTCGCCCGTAATTCTCCTTATGAGCTTCGCAGACTCAAGAGCCTTAAGATTGTTGTACACCGTAGCTCTTGAAATACCGGGCAGCCTCTCCTTTGCGAGAGCGAAAATCTCATCCGCCGTATGATGACACATATCCGAGCGAATCACCTCTAAGATAACTGCTCTTTGCTTTGTCACAACGCAACTCCGTTCATATGAAATTTAGAATTATTCTACATTCATTATACACAGGGGTATATCGCTTGTCAAGGGCTTTTTTGAAAAAATTAGAATTAGTCTAATTTTATACACCAACAACCTCATCCGCCTTAACAGCCTTGTACCTTCTCGCCAATGCTACCGCCTTTTCAACAACTCTCTCCCACAGCTCACAGTCGCGCCTGCGTGCCTCCTCGTCATAGGTCATACACTTCAGCATTATATCCTCGAAGAATGCCGTACGCGATGCCACAGACCAGAATTCCTCGGAATACGGAGAATCGAGGTAGTATATCGGCTTCTTATAATTATTATAATGGATGATACTCGGATTGTCGTTAGAAGCGGCTCCGAATGATTGCACGCTCCAGACGTCATCTAGCCAGCTTACACGTCCGCGGCATATGTAGCTGAGTGCATCATCCGCAGTAGCAAGGCTCTCGGGCTTATGCTCCGTCAGAAAGTCTATCAGCTTGCCGAGTACTCCATACTCGCGGTAAGCATTCATATTAAGTATAAGTATACCTGCATCGAGGTATTCCTCAGGTGTTATTCCGAGGAATGAGCGCACGTATTCCGACATCTGCTCGGTGTGTGCTATCGCGGAATGAGGCGCAGAGATGATAGAGTCCTTCATATCCGCATCGAGCAGGTGCGCTATATCGTCACACAGCACAACGTCATTATCAACGTATATCGCCTGCTGAATACGAGGGTACATACACGGGATGAAGAAGCGGTAGAACTCCGTCATAGGTGCCGTCGGTCGCATAAGAGTCGATACCATAGATGTATAGGTCGCGATGAGGTCGGTAATATCCGTAACGAGAATCTCGACGTTCTTAAAGCTTAGATGTCTGAGTCTCCTTATATTCTGCTTTGAGAGTCCCTCGTGCAAAATTCTTATATCGTAGACGTTCTCATCGGAGGATTTGTCCGAGATTGATGATATCAGAACGATAAGCTCAAGAATATGGTCATCCGACGCAGTTGTGAATATCGGTATATGTCTTTTTCTCATTTTTGAATTCTCCTTGTCAATTTTATGTAGCTCGGCAATCAGGGTGCCGACTCGTTTGATATAATCTTATACGAAGAAGAAAAAAAGGTAAAGGACTTTTCGTGTCTTTTTTCGTCTAAAGCTCGTGGACAGTAATTCTCGGTGGAGTTGACAAAAAAATAGCTCCACAAAACCGAGAATTCACGGTTTATATTGACAAAACACGTCATAAATGGTATAATTAGGGTACATCAAAATAGAATTGTAAAGAATAATTTACAAACCAAACAAAAGGATTTCAAAATGGAAAATATCAAGGAAACAATAGCTAAAAATCTTGTCGAGCTGCGCAAATCTCACAAGATGACGCAGAGCGCCCTTGCGGAGATGCTCAATTACTCCGACAAGGCAATATCGAGGTGGGAGCACGCCGAAACACTCCCCGATATTGAAACGCTTTGTAAAGTATGCGAGATATACGGAGTAAGCTTTGAATACCTCTTACAAAAGGAGCAGCCAAAGACGGATAACCCGTACATAAAAAAGGAGAAAAAGGGTAGGCGTGTAATACTTTGTCTGATCGCAATCTCCGCCATACTCCTCGCCGCTACCGTCGCATTCTCGATAGTACAGGCGCTTACGGGAAGGTATATATGGCAGATATTCGTATGGAGCGCACCCGTGGTGGGGCTTGTCGCTCTGATATGCAATTATACGTGGTGGAAAAGCAGAGTGTGGACGATAATCCACTCGTCATTTATATGCTGGACTCTCACACTATCCGCATACTTTCAATTCTTCTCTCGCAACCTCTGGCTTCTCTTTATAATTGCCGCGCCGATACAGGTCATTCTGATACTTGCGGCATTTTCCGTAAAGCGGAGCAAGGTGTTCCGCTCGAGAAAAAGTAAGCCTAAGGAGAAGAAATGAAAAACTACAGTAATATGCACGGATTTACCGTCACAAGAGTAACCCGTGTTGAAGAAATATGCGCTACCGCGGTAGAAATGCTCCACGCAAAAAGCGGTGCCAGACTCATATTCCTCGACCGAGAGGATAGTAACAAGACTTTTGCCATAGGCTTCAAGACCGTACCGACAGACGATACGGGCGTGTTTCATATTCTTGAGCACTCTGTGCTTTGCGGCTCGCGTAAATTCCCTGTCAAGGACCCCTTCACAGAGCTTATCAAGGGTTCAATAACAACGTTCATCAACGCCATTACCTACGGCGAAAAGACGATATACCCCGTCTCAAGCAAAAATGACAAGGCATTCCACGGACTCGTAGACGTATATCTCGATGCAGTCCTGCACCCCCTCGCGCTTGAAAATCCTCACATATTTATGCAGGAGGGCTGGAGATACACCATAGAGGATGACGGCACTCTCGGTATAAACGGTGTCGTCTACAACGAGATGAAGGGTGATTACTCATCAGCCGACGAATACGCCGACCATATCGTCAACCGCCTTTTAACACCCGGCGGCACATACAGCTATGAATCTGGAGGCGACCCCGATGCCATTGCGTCACTGACGTACGAGGACTTCAAGGCTGCACACGCAAAATTTTATCACCCGTCAAATTCAGTTATATTCCTTGACGGCTCCGTAGACCTCGACGATACGCTCTCACTTATCAATGAATATCTTAAAGAATATGACAGACAGGAGCTTTCAATACCGATAATCGACGGTACAGCTCCCATAACAGAGCCGACCGTGGCATCCTACCCGATAGAAAAAGAGGACGACGCCAAGGACAAGGGCAGAATATACATCTCATACAACGCGCATCCATATAAAGAAAAGTACAAATCGCGCGCACTGTTACTCGCATCAGAGGCGATAGCTGACTCAAATAATGCCCCACTCACCAAGAAAATACTTGACACGGGCCTGTGCGAAAGCTTTACGCTCTCCCCTACGCGCTCATATTACACCAACGCCCTCAACGTCAGATTTATAGGCGTCAAGGACGGTAAGGAAAACGAGCTTATTGCCGCCTTTGACAAGGCGATTGCCGAAATTCTTGCCGAGGGTGTACCTATGAACAACATAAGAGCCGCGCTCAGCCGCACTGAATTTGCTACTCGCGAATCCGACTTTGGCACGTATCCGAAAGGAATGGTGTATATGGAGGTATGCATGGAGGCGGTATTCTTCGATGAAGATGCCGAGAGTGCGCTCACCTACAATGAACTGTTTGACTTTTTACGTTCAAAATTAGACACAGATTACTACAACGACGTCTTAAAGGAGATAATTTCCTCCGACAGAGTCACACTTATTCTGCATCCCGACAAGGAATTCTCCGAAAAGAAGGAGCTCGAGCTGTCACTGCAGCTTGCCGACCTGCTCGAGAAAATGACCGATGAGGAGAAGGAAGCATTGAGGAGGGATAACGAGAGCCTCGCCGCCTGGCAGGACACCCCCGACAGTGAGGACGCGCTGAAATCAATACCCTACCTGACTATTGACGACCTCAACACAGAGCTTGACAGAGTCCCGACAGAAGTATACACGCTTGGCGGTGTACCCGTAATCTCGCACCCTATCGCGACTCTCAGAATTTCCTATCCCGAGCTATACTTTGAGGTAAGCGACATTCCCACAGAGGACATCTCATATCTGCGCGTTTTCTGTGAAATGCTTTCCGAGTGGGATACTGATAAGCACTCCGTGGTAGAATTCAGAAATCAGGTCAAGGAGCATCTCGGCATACTGTTTGCTCATCCGTACGTTGCAAAGCGCGGTGATGAGGTCAAGCTCTACGTATCGGTGAAGCTCTCCTGCCTTGAAAGCAAAAAGGCAGTAGCACCCGAGCTTCTGAAGGAATTTCTCTTCGACACGGTATTTGCAAACCCCGAGCTTATCAAGCAGGATATCAAGCAGATGTATACCGCCTCCGTCGAATACGCAACGACACGCGGTGATACTTTGGCAGTGAAGCGCGATGCCGCAAAGCACTCACTTTACGATGCTATGAGTGAGGCACTTATCGGATACACGTATCACGCCTTCATCAAGGAGCTGTCGGGCAGAATTGACACGGATGCCGATGCCGTTGCCGCAAAGCTTGAGGAGATCAGAAATAAATACCTCACTCGCAAGCGGCTGACTCTCGCAATAACAGACGATAATTCAAAGAGCTTTACAGATGCGCTTATAGGAATTATCCCCGAGGGTGGCACAGAGTGTGGAAAGACCTCATTGACTACCATTCCAAAGGTGAACGAGGGTATTGCAATCCCATCCACCGTCTCCTACGCCGCAAGAACCACCAACCTCTCATACGTTGGCAAAAATGCTTACACGGGTGCCTTTGCAACCCTTTCTACCATACTCTCCTATGAGATATTGTGGAATGAAATCCGTCTTAAAGGCGGTGCATACGACACCGGCTTCAACGTAAGAGGAAATAGCGGAACGATAAGCTGCTATTCCTACAGAGATCCCTCTGCCGCGCGCACGGTTGAGGTCTTCGCAAATATTCCGAGGCTTCTCGACGATCTTCTCAATACCTCACCCGACCTCTTGAAATTCGTAATAGGAACCGTCGGTGCAACGGACACCGTAAGCACACCGCGAGCCTCTGGCTCAACCGCTACCGCGCTATATCTGTCAGGCAGGTCCTATGACGACGTGGCAAGAACAAGGAAAGAGAGTATAGAGGTAAGCATCGACATTCTTAAAAAGCTCGGCAATATGCTCGACACGGCAATCAAGGAGTCAACCTTCACCGTAGTGGGTCCCCGTGACACTCTTGAGGCAATGCCGTCAATAGACAAAATACTCGATATATAAAAGCATAATACGGAGCACAAATAAAAACATATCGGTGAAAGCGTAATAGCTGACACCGCGAATACAAAATTAAAATGCTCCGTATGTAAAATCAAAAGCTTGTAAACCAATAAAAAAAGAGCCTTCAGCTCGGACACGTGCAAAGCTTATGCCTCGCCGTGAAGAAGTTGAAGGCTCTTTTTATAGTATTTGTATTTTCCGCGCAACACCGCATACGGCAATATTCCGTATAATTACAGGGTTGAATACGAGTGGTATTACTCGTATTACAACGATGCAAATGGGCAGTATTCCACGCGTTTACAACGCTTAACAAGGGTATTATTTCGCGTAATTCTATACACGTACCGCCACCATCTTATAAATCTCCGCATCATTCACCCGATGCATCTCGGTTGAGCGTAGGGCTTACGCGTTCTTCTCTCGCGGTCAGAAAGCTGTTTGCCGCCCTCAGCATCTGCCGTGCATTTTCAAATGACAGTCTGCGATACGCCTCCTCATACGGGAGGACAAGATAATCAAAGTCCTCAAAGCTGCCGTTTCTCCTCGGTGACATATCCTCTACCCTGCCGAGAAAATACACGACCACCTTATCATTTCCATTGCTCATTTTATAGGATATTTCATATCTGAACTCACCATCTACCGTCGGCAAAAGAGAGGTCTCCTCCTGTGTTTCGCGCAGGGCTGTATCAAGCTCACTCTCTCCGTCCTCGACGTGCCCCTTTGGAAAGCCGCATACTCCGCCTCTTTTGCTCTTTATAAGCAGATAACGGATAACACCGTCAGATACGGTATAGGGTATTGTTCCGCAAGATTTCTCCGTCACTTTAATCTCCTTGTCAAAATCAAAATGTCATTCTTAGACTCTTGGGACAGATTATTTATTTGCCGTAGCAATAACGTCACTGTCTGTGCCTGCAACGTGGGAAATAACTACGTCGCCAATCTTGACGTCGTTATCGAGCAATACAGAGTTTATCTCCTTCATCACGTCGAACATCTTCTCCTTGGAAACAGGCATAGAGGTCTTAACCGCAACGACAGAGCCATCCTTGCACCTTGCTGTGCTGGTAACAGTGCGGACGGGTGCTGTGCACTCCGTATAAGCGTAGTTTTTACCACGGGGGCAGGCATATCCGCTTATTTCTTCTATCTTACCGTCCTCGCCGAGCTTTACGGTCAGATCGCATCCCTTAGGACACACTATACAAGTAAGCTTTCTTTCCATCATTCGGGCACCTCCTCAATGATAAAGCTAAGTGTTGCCGCCTTATCAAGCGATGCTAACTTCGCACCGGTCAGCGTAACCGTCTCCATCTCCGCCGGAGCAACCCTCTGCTTTTTCTTCTCAAGTATAACCTCGTCGCCATTCTTAACAACTATTTTTACTTTGCGGAACACTCCGCTCACTCTGAAATACACCTTGGTATCCTTTACCGCGGTTATCCTCTGGGGAACGGTATATCTTATCTTTCCGTCGGTAACAAGAGAAATATTCACATCCTGCCTTTTCTCACCGTTCAAATATTTTACAACCGCCTCACCGGCTATTGCCGCCTCCTCTGACACGTAGTCCACAAGGTCGTGCACGTGCAGAACGTTTCCGCAGGCAAACACACCGTCAAGCTCTGTTTCGCGGTCGCCGTCAACGGTGGCTCCGCCCGTTACTCTGTCAAGAGCTATTCCCAATGTCTTGGTAAGCTCGTTCTCCGGAATAAGTCCACAGGAAAGAAGCAGAGTGTCACACTCAATGACACGCTCGGTGCCTGGTATGGGACGCCTTGATGAATCCACCTCCGCTATCGTCACCGCAGTAAGCCTTTCCTTACCGTGTATCTCGGTAACCGTGTGACTTAAATAGAGAGGAATATTAAAATCATTCAGGCACTGCTCGATGTTTCTCGCAAGTCCTCCCGAGTATGGCATAAGCTCACATACCGCCTTTACCGTAGCGCCCTCGAGCGTCATTCTACGAGCCATAATCAGACCTATATCTCCCGAGCCGAGAATAAGAACCTCGCGGCCGGGCATCAATCCCTTCATATTAACAAACTTCTGCGCAGTACCCGCCGTGTATATACCTGCCGGACGTGTACCTGCAATATTGAGTGCGCCCTTAGGTCTTTCGCGGCATCCCATTGCGAGAATAACCGCACGCGCCTTAAGGGTAAATATGCCGTACTCGCTATTCATAGCAGTCACGCATTTATCCTTATCAATGTCGATTACCATCGTATTCAGCATATAAGGAATTCCGTATTTCTTAACCTGCTCCTCATACTTGTAAGCATATTCGGGGCCTGTAAGCTCCTCACCAAAGCGGTGCAAGCCAAAGCCGTTGTGTATACACTGACGCAGAATTCCGCCGAGAGCATCATCTCTTTCAAGAATAACGATATCTTTGAGCCCCTTTTCATAAGCGGCGACAGCCGCAGCCATTCCGGCAGGCCCTCCTCCTATTACAACCAAATCAACTTCTCTTCTGTCTGTAAGCTGATACATATCAAAATTCCTCCGTATTACAGCACTACCGTGTTAATTAAATCCCTTTTCGGTTCTTGCCACGTTGATATACGAGCCCTTTCCGGATTTGGTAATCTCCGTTACGTCCTTACCAAGCTCACGTGCAAGTATCTCAACCACGTACGGCGTACAGAAGCCGCCCTGACATCTACCCATAGAGGAACGTGTTCTGCGCTTGATTCCGTCAAGGTCAGACGGACGCGGATTAGTCCTTATAGCGTCAATTATTTCACCCTCTGTAACCGTTTCGCAACGGCAGATTACGTGTGCGTATTCGGGATGCTCCCTTATAATTTCATTTTTGCTCTCTGTGTCAAGCTCTCTGAAATAGTGCATAGGACGTCTTTTCGGATTAAAGCTCTTGTTGACTTCAAGCACTGCGCCAATCTCTCCAAGAAGTGATATGACGTACTCCGCTATTGCAGGTGATGCGCTGAGGCCGGGACTCTCAACACCTGCCACGTTTATAAATCCGTCGGGCGTTGCATTTATTATGAAATCACCGCTTGTACCGGTCGCGCGTAATCCCGTGAATGAGGTTATAACCTTGCCAAACTCTATGCCCTTAACCTGTTCAGATGCCATTTTTCTCACACGGTCAAGGCCTTTGGCGGTCGTTGCTTTATTTTCCTTATCGTCAATATCCTCTGCGGTCGGTCCGACAAGAAGATTTCCGTCAACGGTAGGCGTAACGAGAACGCCCTTGCCCATCTTGGACGGACAGCGGAAAACTGTGTGAGATATCAAGCCTCCGCACTCCTTATCAAGCAGCATATATTCACCGCGACGAGGATTTACCGAGAAACTGTCATCACCCACAAGTCTTGCCATATCATCGGAATAGAGTCCAGCACAGTTGATAACGTATTTGCCGAGAACGGTGTCATTTGCCGACGAAACGGAGAAGCCGACATCCGTCCTTTCTATCTTTTCCACCTTGAATGAAAGGCGTAGCTCCGCACCGTTGTCCATAGCATTTCCTACCGCTGCCATAGCCAGCTCATACGGGCATACTATTGCACCTGTGCTTGCCAAGAGCGCACACGCCACCCCATCGCCTATATTCGGCTCTATCGCGAGTATCTCATCTCTTTCAAGAAGCTTAAGCCCGTCGACACCGTTGGCGATACCTCTTTTTAGCAGCTCCTCAAGAGTAGCTCTGTCATCACTGTCAAAGCCAACTACAAGAGAGCCGTTGTTTTTATACTTAACACCAAGCTCATCCGTAACTGCCCTCATCATCTGTGAGCCCTTTACGTTGAGGCGCGCCTTGAGAGTGCCCTCCTTGGCATCAAATCCTGCGTGTACGATTGCACTGTTTGCTCTCGTTGCACCCATAGCCACGTCGCTTTCCTTTTCCACTATGCATACGGACAGGTTGTATTTTGTCAGCTCCCTTGCAACAAGGCCTCCGACCACACCTGCACCTATAACTATACAATCAAACATTTTACCCTCCATAAGGTATATTTATATAGAAAAATCTGCTGAAAACTCAGCACGCCCGAGCTGTAACAGTCCGCCACCGCCCATAGTGCAATCACAGTCTGACAGCCTTTTTCTCCTCTTTCGCGGCAGACTCCGCAATTCTTACGATAAGCTCGGTTATTCTGTCCATCGACTCAACCGACACGAATTCAAAGCGTGAGTGGAAGTTCTCACCGCCTGTGCAAAGATTAGGACACGGCAAGCCCATAAACGAGAGCCTTGCTCCATCAGTACCGCCTCTGATAGGCACTACTATCGGCTCAATTCCAAGTGAGAGCATAGCATCTCTTGCGCGCTCAACTACGAATAAGTTGTCCTCAATCTTCTCCTTCATATTGTAGTAGGAGTCATTTATATCAACGCTGACCGTACCATCACCGTACTTTTCATTCATCCTCCGGCAAACCTCGACAAATCCGCGCTTCTTCTCCTCAAACAGCTCTCTGTTATGATCTCTTATAATGTACACAAGACTTGCCTCCTCGGTCGCACCGCTTATACCAAGCAGGTGATGGAAGCCCTCATATCCCTCCGTAAGCTCGGGAATCTCGCTTGACGGGAGCATGGAATCAAATTCAGCGGCAATTCTCGCGGCATTCTTCATCCTGTCCTTTGCCGAGCCCGGATGAATGGACACGCCCTTAACAGTAACCCTGCAGGATGCTGCGTTGAAATTCTCATATTCAAGCTCGCCAAGGCGTCCGCCGTCAACCGTGTAAGCATATTCAGCACCAAATCTGTCAACCCTGAAGTTGTCCGCGCCCTCACCGATTTCCTCATCGGGGGTAAATGCCACGGAGATTTTACCGTGTGGAATCCCTTGGCTTATTATAAGCTGAAGAGCAGTCATTATTTCCGCTATTCCCGCCTTGTCATCAGCACCGATGAGCGTCGTGCCGTCAGAAACGATAAGCGTCTGTCCGCGGTAGTCGGCAAGATACGGATAATCCGATAATTTCATATATATTTGTTTTTCAGCATTGAGAAGTATATCTCCGCCCTCGTATTTCACAAGTCGCGGCTTGATATTCTCATCCGATGCCTCGCTTGAGGTATCCATATGAGCGATAAAGCCTATATCGTTACACGCTACCCCCTCTGTTGCGCCGAGAGTGGCGTATACGTATCCCCACTCGTCAACCTCAACACCCTCAAGTCCCATCTCGGTAAGCTCACGCGCAAGCTCACGCGCAAGAACAAGCTGCTTTGCCGACGAGGGATGTGTGCCGCTCGTTTCATCCGACATTGTGGGGTATATTGCATATTTCAAAAATCTTTCGTAAGCTCTCATAAATCCTCCGCTTATGATTTAATTACACGTATATATTATCACACATTGCGTTAAAAATCAACCTCAACATATATTTGATAAGTAAATTTTCCGTTATAGAAAATAAAACAATATGTTGATTTTATTTTTTTCAGATGTTAAAATGTAAGTAACGACAATTTTAGTTGCTCGAAAAGGAGGTAAATATGAAAATAGGAGTTTTCTGCACCCCTGACAATATCGAATTTATCAGAGATGCAAAGACCGCAGGCGCAGATTTTCTGGAAATGCCCCTTGCAAGTTTTGAATCAATGTCGGAGGAGGACGTGTTAAATCTTAAAAAAGCACTCGATGAGATTGGGATTGGCATACTCTCCTACAACGTAATGCTTCCGGGAAGCCGTCTTAGGGTAGTAGAGGATGTTGCGTCCGACGAAGAAATAACAGAATATCTCGACAAGGTGCTGACTCTTACCGATCTCTTTGGCTCAAAATATGTAATATTCGGTAGCGGAGGCGCAAGAACAAGACACCAAGACGAGGATATATCTGTCTCCCGACAGAAGATTATACACTACATAAAGGACCTCGCTCTGCCGATGGTCAAAGCACACGGAAGAAGTGTGCTGATAGAGGCTCTTAACAAAAACGAGGATAACACAGTTTACACCGTGAAGGAAGCTCTCAGCTACGCAGATAATATAAACGACGCCTCACTCGGTGCAATAATAGACTTTTACCACACCGCCGTTATGAACGAAAACACCGAGATATATACAGCAGATAGCAGAATACGTCACACACATATATCAGGGCCCGGAATGCCTCGCAGTGTACCCGAGGAAAAAAACGGCGACAGAGAATTCTACGAAGCCTCTGCGCGTGTCATTGCAAGAATGAGCCACGTGGACACCCTCACAGTGGAGATCAACGCATCTATGTGGGGAGATGAAAGCACGCGGATTGATAAACTTGCCACATCAATAGCTTTTCTTAAAAATCTGATAGAAAGTAAGAGAAATGAAAACTAACATTTACATTAATGAGAATTTGAACATAAAAGGAGAGGACACACGGCAAAGAGTGTTCATTGCGCCAAAAAGAATAATGCAAGTCACCGGCGATGTAAAAGGTGCTGATATTCTTACGACCATAGCACCCTCTCAGGCGAGCATTGTCAACACTACCCCGCCCTGTATTATGAAAAATGAAAAGGGCAAGGAGCGCGCGTCAATTCTCATCGACTACGGTGCAGAAATACACGGCACAGTCAGAATACTCACCAAGCTGACCTTTTACAAAAGCAAAGAGCGTGCGCCGTATCTCAAGGCAAGAGTGCGTTTTGGAGAAAGCATATCAGAGGCGATAACGCCCGTTGGCACACACGGAGCAACCAATGACCACGCCATACGTGACACGTTGATAGACGTGCCGTATTTCGCTGCATTTGAGTTATCGGAAACAGGCTTCAGATACTTCTACCTTGAGCTTATGGAGGATGAATGTGAGCTTGAGCTCATATCACTCACAGGAGTCCTCATATACAGGGACCTTGAATATATCGGCTCATTTGAATCAAGCGACAGCCTGCTCAACAAGATATGGCACACAGCGGCATACACAACCCACCTCAATATGCAGGACTACCTCTGGGACGGTATTAAGCGTGACAGAATAGTGTGGATAGGAGATATGAACACAGAGGTCGAAACCTCGCTGCGTGTTTTCGGAGATACCGACGTGCTCCGACGCTCACTTGATTATGCTGTGGACACAACGCCGCTTCCGAAATGGATGAATAATATAACCACCTATTCATTCTGGTGGCTGATAAATGTAAACGCGCTTTATTTATACACGGGTGACCTCAAATTCATAAAAAAGCATGACGTGTACATATATGGACTCACAAAGCAAATCCTCGCCATAGTAGACGATAACGGAGTGGTTGATACAACGGTCGGCCGGAGTCTACTCGATTGGTCTACAAGACACGATGAGCATCTGACCTACGTCGGCACAGCGGCACTGCTTGCGCTCACGCTTAAAAAAATCACCTCTATGCTCTCGGCGCTCGGTCACAAGGCGCTCATCTTGGAATGTGAGGAATGCTACAAAAAAATAAAGTCGGCAGGCATTACACCGACAACGCATAAGGTCCCCTCCTCCCTTCTCTCACTCGCAGGTCTGGCAGATGCCGTGAAAATCGACGAGGAAATTATCGAAATAGAAGGCGTAAGAGGATACACGACCTTTATGGGATACAGTATTCTCTCGGCTAAAGCGCTCGCAGGAAATATATCGGGCGGCATACAGGCAATACGCGACTACTGGGGCGCAATGATAAAGCTCGGCGCAACGACATTCTTCGAGGACTTTGATATAGACTGGGTGGAAAACTCTACGGGAATAGATGAATTCCCAACCGAAGGCAAGACGGACATCCACCGTGACTTTGGCAAATACTGCTACGTAGGACTTCGTCACAGCCTGTGTCACGGTTGGGCATCAGGGCCTTGTCCGTGGCTCAGTGAGCACGTTTTGGGCTTCAAAGTAGGCGCGCCCGGAATGACAAAGCTGATAATCGAGCCGGAGCTTGCAGACCTCGAATTCGCACGCGGAAGCATCCCCACGCCGTTTGGCCCCGTATATGCCGAGCATAGAAGAGCGGCAAACGGTGAGATACTCACGTCGGTTTCCGCCCCCGAAGAGATAGAGCTCGTCTTCAAAAACTGCAAAAGAGTGTAAAACTCAACAATAAGACGAGTTTTGGCTCCTCATTCTTCGCCACAAAGCCGTTTTTTACGACTTACACGGCTCTCATTTTCGGTTTTCTCCTCATTTGGTCAAAAATTTTACATTTTTCCCAAAATATTTTATTATATTTATTGACAAGCATATAACTATATGTTAAAATAAACTAAAATAGATAATTTAAAAATAAATAATTTTATAAATCATTACATAAGGAGAAAACTGAAATGCCTGAAATCAAGTATGAAGTAGTTGACAAAATCGGTATCGTTAGCGAAGGCAACAACGGCTGGAACAAAGAGCTCAACCTCATCAGCTGGAATGAGAGAGAGCCCGTTTACGACATCCGTACATGGTCTCCCGATCATGAAAAGATGGGCAAGGGTGTTACCATTTCCGTTGAGGAAGCAAAGGTTCTTCGCGACATGCTCAACAAGCTCAACCTCGACTAATTTACGCACATTCATTAGCAATTTAATAAAGAACGGACAGAGGCAATGCCACTGTCCGTTCTTTTTTTATTCGGGTTTTTTCAGTGATTTGTTCTTTGGCTTCGGCGCAGGAATTTTCATTTTTATACGGTCGAAAATTTCGGTTATAAAGCCTTTTTCCGTATCGTACTCATCCTCATTATCGCGCAAAAGCTTATCTATCAGAGTGTCGACAACCTTGGAGGTTTTATCAATCGCCTTGAGCTTTTCCCTCTCCTCATCCATTATGGCTGTGTAATTCTCCGCACCGACTCTCGCTCCTGTGAGCCTTGGAGCAAACACCTCCGTAAGCCTCTTGCTCGTGAAGTTTTTGCCTACTCGCTTTTCAACAAGGTCCATGAAGAATGACAGCTTTGGATTTGTTCCGTTCATCTCCGAAATGAGCACGCTGGCTATCTTTTCATTCGGAAGCTCGCTCATTCTCATAATCAATCTGTCCTCGTCACCGAAGGATAGCTTTATATGTCTGGTGTTGGGCATTTCAGGGAACAATAGCTCGATTTTATAGAGCATATTTCTATCCTCGTCCTCCATAGCCTCGCCCATAACTCTGACAAGATACTTCTCGCCTCTTAAATCTATGACGTTCTCCTTGAAGTCGTAGAAGCCTATCTCAAGGCGGTAGCTAACGCCTCCCTCATACCATACGAAGAATATCGACTCACCGTCACGCTCTATCTCTATTCCGTCAACCGAGCTCTTGAAGTTGTTCTGCATTCCTCTGACGAGCAGCGGCATCATTCCGTAATTATTCTTACGGAAATTATATTTTCCCACAATGTCGTTCCATTCACGTGGATACGGTGCTCTCTGCTTTAATCCAAGGCGGTAGCTGATGCCCCTCTTTGCCTTGTACGGTCTTATCCAATGACGCGACTCAAAGAAATGCCCCTCCACCATCTTGAAATCAAAATAATCTCCACTGAAGCAGGACTCTGACAAATCATTCGACAGGTCTGTGCCAAGATATTTTTTGATTATAGCAAGAGCAGGGCTGTTCTGGAACATCTCATTGTTTCCGGACTGTATGACAACAACCAGATTATTTTTTGGGCATACCCATACGTTCTGTCCGAGCATTCCGTTGAACAAGAACTCATCTGAGCCGCGAGCAGACCATACGTGATAGCCGTAGTCGTATTCTCCTATGGTATCGGGTGCCTTTATCTGTGCCGCAACAGACTCATTCAGCCATTTTTCCGATACTATGCGTTTTCCGTCGAAAACTCCGCCCGAGAGCATCATATATCCTACCTTTGCCCAGCTCTCCGCGGACATATAGAGGCCCCAGCCTCCCTTTTCTACACCCTCTGCGCTCTTTTCCCAGAACTTATTGGTGATGGAAAGAGGACCGAACAATCTCTCCTCAAGAAATTCCGTAAGCGTCTTGCCCGTAATTCTGTTAACTATACACGCAAGAATGTATGAGTTCATACTGTTGTATGCAAAATCCGTACCGGGCTCAAACACCGTAGATGAATCAAAGAATGCCTCCGTCCATTTTGTCTCGGTTATAGAGCCTACCTCGGCAAATTTTATACCGGAGCTCATAATCATAAGATGTCTGACGGTAATTCTCTCAAACACCTCGTGTCTGTAATGTATCTCGGGAAAAATCTTGTATACGGGAGTATCAATGTCAAGCCTTCCGTCATCGACCAGCATTCCTATCGCAAGGCCCGTCACCGTCTTTGACATAGAGTGAGACAGGTGCCAGGTGTTTATACTGTAGCCGGGATGAGAGCATTCGCAAATAACCTCTCCGTCTTTAAGACACAGAAGATTGTGTATGTTTGCTCTGCGCTCCTTCTCCAGTGCCTTCAGCATAGCCAGGAGTCTGCCGGAGGATACGCCCTTTTTCTCGGGAGCTATCCTGCGGAAATATTGATTCTCTTCACCCGATATCTCCGTCTTCTGCGGATAATACGGAATAACAGAAGGATTGCTCTTCTCCGTAAACACAAGACCTGCCGCAAATTCTATAGATCTTTTAACCCATCTTTCCATAAGATACCCCCTTTCCAAACTTTTAATATGTAACGCTCAACTATATTTTATCATAAAATAATTAATTTTTATACCTATATATATAAAATATATGAAATTATTTCAAAATTTCCAAAGCTCTGCTTTCTCGCAGGACTATAAAAGCATTATGCCCCTATCCTATCAAAGCGATAAAAACGGCATAAAATCCGCAAGAATGCCAAACACCATACCAACGCCAACCAGAATTGCGGCTACTATAAGGTTTTCCTTTATACGCTTGTTCATTCTGAAAAGAATCAAAAGACCGACTCCCGCACCGGAAAACAATCCCGACAGCATTGTGCCGACGGAAATTATCCCGGAGGTTGCAAGCTTGGTGAGTGCGATAGAAACCGCGCAGTTAGGTATAAGTCCGACTATTGCGGAGATCAGATGGCTGACCACCGGCACGTCAATAAGCACACCGCTGAGTGTAGACTCATCCGTAAAGAACAAAACGATATTAACACCCACCGTCACGATGAGAACAAAGAGAGATACCGTAAGGGTGTGATGTAGCGCGGAGTGGAATATACCCCTCTCGCAGTGGCAGTTATCATTGTCACATATCTCGTCTATGTTTATCTCCTCAGGCTTTTTTCTTACAGCCTTTAGCACGAGGTCAATAACGAGTCCCACTATCGCACCAACCGCGCATTTGTAAACTATAATTAACAATGCAGTTGTTATTTTTATTTTTTCAGATATCAGAAGCGGCAACATCTCATCAGAAGTAGAGAGAAATACTGCGATAAGAGTGCCCATGGAAATAACTCTGCCCGTATACAGATTGGCGGCCGCTGCGGAAAATCCGCACTGCGGAATTGCACCGAATACACCGCCGAGCAGAGGCCCACAGAAGCCGGACTTACTCATAACGGTCTTTGCCCTGTCCGATGCCCTATGCTCAATGAATTCCATAAGCAGATAGGTGAGGAAAAGGAATAAAACGAGCTTAAGAGTATCTATGACTCCGTGAAGAATTACCTCGTCTATAAACTCTCCTGCTCTGCCAAGCTTATCGTATAAAAGCTCCGACAGTCCTCCGTGTATGCCGTGCTCGGTGTGTGAGTGAAGTGCTTGTACCGTAATACCCATCATCCCTTAACCTCCGCACAGCTGTTGCACCTGCCGAACAGAAGAGTCCCCTCCTCTATTGCAAAGCCTGCAACCATGACCTTCTTTTCAAAATCGTGCGATACCTTCTCATCAAGGTGGATAAGCTTGCCGCAATCTCTGCACTTCAGATGCAGATGTCTGCTGCAGCGCCCGTCGCCTATGTACTGATAGGTACAGTGCCTTGTGCGACCGTCGGAGATACGTCTTACGCATCCCCCGTCAACAAGCTCGGATACAATGCGATAAACGGTGCTTTTACCACTGCCGCCATCAAGTATGCTCGCGCATATTTCCTCAAGTGTAAACGACCTGTCAAGATTGTCAGACAAAAAATCTATTATAAGCTCTTTTTTTCCCGTTATGTACGTCATACATCCTCCGATATGGTGCGGCTCATTCCAACGCCTCAAAAAATGAGAATTATTCTCAATTATTTTATATAATACTACACACTGCCCCGATTGTCAAGCATTTTTGAGAGATTCCTCACTTTTTGACTAAATAATAAAAAATATTGCCGCAACTTAATTGACACTGCCCAAGATTTGTGATAGAATTATGTTTGATTTACAACTAAAGGAGGGTATCCGTGAATATTTCAGACCTTATATTAAACGTTGCTATACTATTCATTATGATGGTTCCCGGCGTTCTTCTCAAAAAATGTAAATTGTCCCCCGACGGCTTCGGCAAGGGCATCTCCAATCTCGTTCTCTACATAGCACAGCCTTGCCTCATCGTCTATGCATATCTTTCCTGCAACGCGAAATTCTCCGATATATGGCTCGGATGTCTTATGACGTTTATTTTGTCGTTTGTGGCTCACCTGATATTCAGCCTCGTGGCAATACCCGTGTTCAGCAAAGCACCGGATGCCGCGTGCAGAATGTTGAGATTTGCAACGATATTCTCTAACGCCGCATTTATGGGAATTCCTCTCATACAGGCAATAATCCCCGACAGCACAGCGACTATTTACGCTTCTATATACAACATCACCTTCAACCTTTTCCTCTGGACTCTCGGTGTAAAACTCTGCACGGATGCGCCAAAGCATATTCATAACAGTGATGACTGCGACTGCTACGAGGAGCTCGAGGAGCGTGGTAAAATATCCTTGCTGAAGGTTCTTGTTCACCCCGTAACGCTTGCATCGATAGTAGGCATTATCCTTCTTATCTTCAGTGTGAATAACACCACCCTCGCATCAATCAATCTCGGTATAATCTCCGACAGCCTCTTGATGATAAAGAACCTTGTAGCACCGCTCTCAATGGTTGTCATAGGAATAAGACTCGCAGACATCAATTTCCACGGTTTCATAAAGGATATATATATGTATATCTTCCTTGTGCTAAGACACCTGGCATTACCCGTACTCGTGGTAGTTGTAATGAAGCTCCTGACTCTTATAGGCGTGCCGATAGACGACACGGTTATGCTGGTAGTGGCAATTATGGCATCCGCACCTGCGGCATCGAGCGCAACTATGTTTGCTGAAAAATACGATTGCGATGCCCCATACGTCAGCCGCCTTGTTACAGTGTCAACTATACTCTGTATAGCTACTATGCCGCTGATAGTTATGCTTGTACAGGCGTGGTAATCTATCAAGACATTGCGCGACTTGTCGCATAGATAATTTTACATCAAAAAGAGAGAACAATTCGGCACGAACCGAATTGTTCTCTTTTTTTGTTGGTTTGATGAAATCGTTGCACATCAACGATGAAATCAAATCCGCCTAACTTAACCCTGCAAAGCAGGATTTCATCGCGACAGCGATTTAATCCGCCACGGGCGGATTTCACCCGTTGAAGACGGATTTAACTTTTTATTGTCCGTGTTTTGCTATGTTTGTTGACACGAAACTTGACAGCGAATTTTATGCATGTTATACTTAAAAAGTACTGTTTTTATCATTATCAGAAAGGATATCTTATGTATAAAATAGGGATTTCTACCTGTGGTAATAAACCGATCGATCTCGATGGCTTTCTTGCGATGAAGACAACCGGTATTGATGTAGCTGAGATCTGTATGTCCGACTACAAGGAGCTCGATTTCAAAAAAGTGAAAACCGATGCTGATGCCGCAGGAATTGAGCTTTTCTCTATACACTCACATATGCACAAAAGCTTTGATATTTCATCGCTTGATAAGGAAAGCAACAAGCGCGCACTTGACGAATTCCGTTGGCTTATTGATAAAATATCCGGGATAGGGATGGATAAAATCGTGATCCATCCCACACACACACCCGAGCCGTTTGATCAGATAGAGCGCGGTGAAAAAATCAAGCATGCAATGGAGTGTTTGGATACGCTTGCAGAGTATGCATATACAAAGGGAGTTTGGGTGGCACTCGAAAATCTTCCACGCACCTGCCTTGCTAACACTCTGAATGAGCATTTGTATATGTTGGGTGCAAATGACAAGCTTCGTGCTTGCTTGGATCTCAATCACTCTTTGATCGACGATACCGCAGAGATGATAAAAAAGTTGGGTAATAGAATAATTACCATTCACGTGTCTGACCGCGATAATATCAACGAGCGTCATTGGATGCCCGGTGAGGGTGTCCTCGATTGGACAAAGATCATTGATGCCTTTAACATTATCGGTTATACGGGAGCGTGGATATACGAGCTTGGATTTGAAGCACCGCCCACAATTCAGAGAAGACCGCTTACATACGCCGATTTTGTTACCAATGCAAAACAGATTTTTGATAAGCAGAAATTAACGGTTATAGGTACTCCTCTTCCGAATCTCGGACTCTGGGGACCAAGCGCAGCTACAATTAGATGAGGTTGAAAATCCTAACGATAATACCATCTCCTATGTATCCTTCCAAATACCGAAAAGTTATTAACCTTTTAGTTTGTGGAAGCGAAATAGGAAAAAGCAAAGCCCTTGAAAACCTAAAGTTTTCAAGGGCTTTGCAGTGGTGGAAACAACTGGACTCGAACCAGTGACCCCTTGCATGTCAAGCAAGTACTCTAACCAACTGAGCTATGCTTCCTTTTTGCTCCCTAATTATACACTTTTATGGGCGGATTGTCAATAGTATAGCAATTATTTATTTTCCGCGCGTGGAATACGTACCGATAGAGTAGAAAAATATCGAGTCATTAAGATAGCGAATAGCGATTAATAAAACCGTAAGTTTCACACCTATATTCCAAAAAACGCGATAAAAAACGACCGAGGCACTGTCAGTAACAATACCTCCGTTTTATTCTTTTATTCGAAAATTTATCCGATAGTAGAAATGCTCCCCCTGCTCCCAAAAGGCCTATAACGAGCAAGAGCGAAGAGTGGTTACCCAAGCTCTTCGCTCTTGCTATGTGTATTAAAGCTTGTCGCAAAATACACTTTTATCGCTAATATTGCAAAGTTGACTTTACAATATTAAGCCTTTTGTATTTTAGCATCCGCAAAATCAAAGATTGTAATATCTGTCAAACTCTGCAGGATGAGGTATCTTCGAGAGCTCTCTGCACTCTTCTCTCTTGGTCTTGATGAAGTTGGAGATA
>JAZNHE010000045.1:0-23935 GCA_045576795.1 Eubacteriales bacterium
TCCTAAGACCGCTTGGCCTCCGACTTGCAAGTCTCCCCAGCAGATGGGTGGCGCGGTCATCAAGACCTATTGGGCAGAAAAGATGGGTTATGACCCCAAGGATGTATTCGTAGTTTCGATTATGCCCTGTACCGCTAAGAAGTTCGAGGTTGGCAGAGATGATATGAACGCTGCAGGCGAAGGCATTGCAGACGTTGACGTGGCTCTTACCACCCGTGAGCTTGCAAGAATGATCGGCAGAGCAGGTATCAAGTTCACCGCTCTTCCCGACGAGGACTTCGACTCTGCTCTCGGTATTGACACCGGTGCAGCTGTTATCTTCGGTGCTACAGGTGGCGTTATGGAGGCAGCTCTCAGAACTGCTAACTACGTTCTTACCGGCAAGGTTAACAAGGATATCGAGTTCCACGAGGTAAGAGGTACACAGGGACTCAAGGAAGCTACCTACAATATCGCAGGTATGGATATTAAGGTTTGTGTAGCAAGCGGCGCGGCAAATGCGAAGCTCGTTATGGACAAGATTGCTTCCGGAGAAGCAGACTGGACATTCGTTGAAATTATGGGATGTCCCGGCGGCTGTGTAAACGGCGGCGGTCAGCCTATCCAGCCTCAGTACGTACGTGACACTGTTGATCTCAAGGCAGAGAGAGCTAAAGCACTCTATGCTCAGGATGTCGCAATGGAAATGCGTAAATCTCACAACAACCCGATTATAAAGGAAGTGTATGATAATTACTTCAAGGGCGGTTACGGTTGCCATAAGGCACACCACACCCTTCACACCTCCTATGTTGCGAGAAAAAAGTATACTAATTAATCATACAATAAATGCCCGGCTGCATGCAGTCGGGCATTTATAAATTAAAACACAAAACCGAGGCCGGTTAAATCTGCCTCGGTTTTTATTTTGTTTTTATTGATATTACTATAAAAAGCAGTTCGCATCTTCGTTTATTATCAATGCAAAATCACTTTTTAATCTTTTTATATTTGTCAGATTCCACGTAGTAGGTTGCCTCACTGTCGGCTACGTGTAACGCAAATGCAAGCGGAAACATCTCAAATGCTAAAGACACGTTTCTCTGATCCTCGGTTGAAGAATATCCCATATGATATCTTATGGCAAACGCTTCCTCGCGCTTGAGCATCATATACGGAGATATCATATAAACGCTCTTCTCACCGTGTCCGTAAGGAAGCTGATCGTCGTACTCATAGGTGTCTACCTTTTGCCAAACGCCCTTCTCATCCTTAACGTTTCGAAATCCCTTCTTATATACGTTAACCTTGCATAGATCATGTAACAAGGCAACTATCGCGAGGCTCTCATCACTGTATTCGAAGCCAAGCTCCTTTGCCTTATCCGAATTCATATATGCGACAAGGCAGTCGTATACGTTGAGTGAATGGTCGAGGAGTCCGCCCTCGTATGATGAGTGGAAGCGCGAGCTTGCAGGAGCGACGAAGAAATCCGAATGAGGTGAAAGAAGAAATTGCAGGAGCTTATCTGCCCCGTCTCTTTTAATTTTCTCATTGAATATTTCTATAAAGCGCGCCTTATTATCTTTAGGCGTATTGTTTTCATTTAACTCAAAAAGATTGTTTTCCATACCTACTCCATATGAATTATACTTTATTATATTATACCACAGGTCGCTATGTTTTTCAACCGTATTTCCTTTATTTTTTTGTAAGGCTTTTGAACGGCTTGATCATTTCACTGTTATAATAACTGTACTCTATAGCACCGTAAGTCCCTGTCTTTAGCCAACGATATTCGCCAAACGGCAATGCAAATATCCACTTTGCAATATGATATTTATCAATTTCCGCCGCTTCTTCTGCCTCTTCCTCTGTCCAATAAGTAGTAAAGTAAGCTTGATCGGATGGATCATTCTCGCTCGTTTCAACACAGATATAACAACGATATTGATACCCCTCTTCTCCGCAATGCTGACCGTGAAATACATAGTATCCTGCGTCCTCATATACCTTTATAATCTCATCACAGGTTATTTCTTTAGACTCTCTGCTATCACAAGCCCCAAATGATGCGGTAAATGCAATCAGTAATAACACTGATATTATTCTTTTGATATTTACCCACTCCTTCCGTTTAACGAGTATGCAATCTCGTCAATCGCTTTATATTAAATGCAGCAGTTGTTTGCAGATATTCACAAGAGAATACCTTACACCGCGTCTTGAATGCCAGCTGCGACTATCCCACTTTTCTCCGGAAACGTCATCTCCTCCGTAAAGTATCGCCCCATATTCTATTCCGCGAAACGCAGATACCGCTATACAACCCGATTGCTCCATTTCAACTATTCTTGCGCCTTCTGCCTTACGTAAAGCAACCTTCTCTCTGGTTTCTCTGTAAAATGCATCTGTGGTCCAGGTTATACCGTGCGTATACGGTATGGATTCTTCATCAAGGTATTTACAGATTTTGCGGCAAATCTCCTTTTCCGAATATACAATTCTTGAGGGAGGAAGATAGTGATAAGAAAATCCCTCATCTCGAATAGCACCGTCTACGACAAAAAGCTCTCCTACTCCGATGCTTTTGTCCAAAACTCCGCCGCCACCGCAAAACATAACCTTATTGATGCCTACACCGGTAAGCTCATCAAGGAAGCCGCCCGTAGCAGCACAGCCTACTACTCCGTGCATCAAGAGCACGTCATCATCGATAAATCTATATATAATAACGTCATTCTCGCCGTGAAGTGTCTTGTATACCTCGATCACCCCTTCGTCGAGGAGTGTATTAATTACATCCTTAAAGAAGGTTATAACCAGCTTATTGCTGATGAAGTCACCGTGCGCCTCTCTGAATTCAGAGGGATTTATAACGGCGTCGCGGTCGCTGTCAAATTCAAGTATTGGATATTCGCTATGCTTTATCATATATACCTCCGTTTCTTTTTATATATTTTATCACGATAAAAAGAACGTGTCAAGTAAATATAAAATGCGAGATACAGACTAAAAAATCTATATCCCGCTTATTTATCAATTATTCTTCAGATGAACGTCAAGCTGATCAAACGGTACGTCTATCCCCTCAGAGTCAAATGCCCTCTTTACCCCCTCGAGAATATCGAAGTATGCCTCCCAATAGTCAGCGTTCTTCACCCAGACTCTTGTAACAAGCTTAATACTGCTTGCTCCATGCTCGGTAATTCTCACCATAGGTGCCGGGTCGTCAAGAACATGCTCGTTTGCAGTACACACATCCATAACTACCCTCTTTGCTCTCTCAAAGTCCTCGGAGTAAGAGATTGAAAAATTAAAATCAACTCTTCTCGTTTCCTTTACAGAATAGTTGACTATATTCCCCGATGAGAGAGGTCCGTTGGGAATATACACGACCTTATTGTCACCTGTACGAACCTTTGTATTTGTGATGTGAATGTCCTCTACAACGCCCTTGTATCCCTGTGCTTCAATAAAATCATCCACCTTAAACGGTCGTGTAGCAATTATAAGAATACCGCCGGCAAGATTAGACAACGCACCATTAAGTGCAAGTCCTATTCCTGCACCTGTCGACACTGCCAAGGCGGCAATTCCGCCTGTATCTACACCAACGTATCCGATAAGACATATACCTACAATAAGCTTCATACCGATTTTGAAAATGTATGAAAACGTCCTCGCTAACGTCTTATCAAGCTTACCCGTATCGGCACTTCTGTTTATTCTTCTGGCAACAAAATTTATCAGCCTGAATGATATAAACGCGAAAACAACTGCAATTATAAGCTTGACGCCCGAGGTGCTTGCCCAATTAAGCACTGCATCAAATAGCTTTTTAAAGACTTCATTCCAATCCATATTTTCCACCCGCCTTTAATTAAAGTTTTAACGCAAAGCGTAGAAATATCCGAAAACAATTCTTTATTGTGAAGAAAAGGGTTGAACTGTAAGCAGTATTATGATATAATAAGCGTACAATACATATTGAGGAAAACTATGGATACCTACACCGAAACAGTGCGCGATGTGCAGAATGAAATCAAAATACGGGACTACTTAAAGAATCGATTAGGTCTATCCACGTCATTGATTGCAACGGTCAAATGGGGCGGTGTCCTCGTCAACGGATCACCTGTAACTATGCGCGCAACCGTTAAAAACGGAGATATAATTAATATTTCTCTTCCCGAAGAGGATAGCGAAAATATAGAGCCAATCCCAATCTGCCTCAAAATAATATACGAAGATGAGTATATTTTAGCAGTTGATAAACCAATCAATATGCCTGTTCATCCATCGCGCGGAAATCATCTTCCTACCGTGGCAAACGGTATAAGAGCATATCTCAACAAGCCATTTGTATTCCGAGCGATTAACCGACTCGACAGAGACACATCGGGAATTGTACTTATAGCAAAGGATAGGCTCAGCGGCGCAAAGCTGTATCGAGCAATGAAGGACAAGCTATTCAGCAAATCTTACCTTGCGCACGTAAATGGAGAGCCCTGTCCGGATAGCGGATTTATTGATTTACCAATAGCGCGTGAGAAGGAAGGCAGCATCAAGAGAGTTGTGCGAGATGACGGCAAGCCATGTCTGACAGAATACCGTGTTATATCAAAGGATGAATTTGGTGATGCTTTGGTAAGAGTAATTCCCCACACCGGAAGAACCCACCAAATACGAGTCCATATGGCACATATCGGACACCCTCTGAAATATGATTTCTTGTACGGCGAGCGAGAAGACGGCAAAACGTACAGCCTTCGTTGTGATTCCCTTACCTTTCCGCACCCTGTAACCAACAAAATGATTACTCTGTCCGTAGAATAAAAGCAAGAGCAACACTTTTTTGACATGATTTTATTATTATGACATTTGAAAAATAAGTTTTCGATGTCATATTACTAAATCGTATCAATTTGTGTTGCTCTTGCTTTTTAACTATAAGGTTATACTACTATAAAATTAGGTTCAGATGCAAATTCTTGCTCCGTCTCTATCATTACCTGATAAGAGGTGGATATCTCCTCGCTGAGCTTTACGGTGCAGGTGTACTCATCAGTTACGCCCTCTGCTACCGTATAATACTTTGATCCGTCAAATGCCGAAACCTTGTATTTTCCACCGTGCCATCTGACATTGAAGGATACCGTATCAAAGGGATAAATACCTCCGAACATTATCTGCGCGGAATGCTTGTCATCCGAAATAACGGTGCGCGCTCCGCTGATTTCCGCAAGATTAACCTTTTCATCACTGATAAGACTTTCACTTTCACTGTCATCGTAAATATTAAGTGAAAGATGTCTCAGCGTAACCGGAGCGGTTATACCCTCAATCGTAAGACGAAGCTTCTTATATTCTCCGGACTTAAACTTGACTGCTCTCAAATATCCAACCGACGTTCCCTCGTAAAGTAGCACAGGTACATCATCATCCATACATTCAAGCTTGAACGAGGTTATACGCTCTCCGAGCTCTACCTTTTCTCCGAGAATTAAAGTGTTGAATGCGGGTGAGTCATCCTCAAGCTTTATATTTATTACGGCTGTATTTTTGTCCTCTGCACTTGCATAGAACAGCTCGTCGTCGGAATACGTAGACATAGATATACACGTGCTTGGGCAATATCTTGTATCCGCGCTCACTCTTGCATTGTCAAGCAGGTTCAGAGAGAGCATTTTCTCTATTCTCCTGTTTGACTCAATCGCGTTGAGAATATCACGGCGCACTACGTTGCCTGTAGTGTCCGGTGGGAAGTTCAATAGCATAATAGCGTTGTTACCAACGGAGCGGAACCATATATCGTCAAGCTTATGTGATGACTTAACCTTGTTGTCCTGCTCCTTGTGATAGAACCAGCCCGGACGAATAGAAACGTCTACCTCTGCCGGAATATATCTGTCAGCTCCGATCATTCCCGTATTTATGTGATTTACATCCTCTACGAACATCATATCAGAGCATACGGAGGCGTAATGGGTTTTAGCCGCATATCCCGCCTCGTTTCCTACCCAGCGCATTTCCACATACGGAGTAGCACCCATAGAGCCGAAAATGACAGCATCCGGCTGATTGTTGCGCACTATGTAAGCCCACAGGCCCCAGTCATACTTTGCCTCAGCGCTTCCTGCACCATCCCACCAGATCTCATCAATCTTGCCATACTGTGTAACGATTTCTTCAAGCTGCTTTGCATAATACAGACTGTAATCGGGAGTACCCCAATAGGGTGAATTTCTGTCCCAAGGAGAAACGTATATTCCTACCTTTATTCCAAATTCGTGACAAGCATCCGTAAATTCACGGATTATATCGCCCTTGCCGTTCTTGTACGGACTGTTTTTTACCGAATGCTCGGTATATGCGGATGGCCAAAGACAGAAGCCGTCGTGATGCTTAGCTGTTATTATAGCAAGCTTGAAGCCTGCCGCCTTAATATCGCGTATCCAGCCCCTCACGTTTAGGTCTGTCGGATTAAACAGCGCCGCCTTTTCCTTGCCGTCGCCCCATTCGTTATTGCTGAACGTGTTTACTCCAAAATGAAAGAATGCTTTCTTGGCTATCTTAAAATGCTCAAGCTGTCTGTATGTCGGTGTTGCTCCAAACGGCTTTATACCATAAAACTTTTCGCACATATTTCCTCCAAAACCAATTAAAAACTATTTCTCCAAAAGGCGAAGCAGCTCCGCCTCATCTATAACCTTTACGCCAAGCTCATTTGCCTTTGTCAGCTTTGAGCCTGCCTCATCGCCTGCTACCACATACGACGTCTTCTTGGAAACACTGCCGGAAACCTTGCCGCCTGCCTGCTTTATAAGTGCAGATGCCTCATCACGAGTCATGGTAGGAAGCGTTCCCGTAAGTACAAATGTGAGTCCCTGAAGCTTGTCCTCCCTCTCCTCCGCGTTTGCATCAGTCTTAATTCCAAGCTCCGCAAGTCTTGTAAGCAATGCTCTGACTCCGTCATCTGCAAAATATTCAACAAGTGCCGATGCCGTAATCTCTCCTATATCCTCTATTGCGAGATAATCATCAACGGTTGCCGTCATGCAAGCGTCAAGTGTTCGCATTTTTCTTGCTATTGATTCAGCCGCTACCTCTCCGACCTGTCTTACTCCAAGAGCATATAACAAACGCTCAAGTCCGCGATTCTTCGACTCCTCTATCGCGCTAACAAGGTTCTCGGCGCTCTTTCTTCCCATGCGCTCAAGCGGTTCTATATCCTCTACGGTAAGAGTGTACAGGTCTGCAATATCGGATATCTTTCCGTTTGAAAGAAGCAGCTCTACCACCTGAGGTCCAAGCCCGTCGATATTCATTGCTCCCTTGGATGCAAAGTGTACTATTCCTCTTGAATTCTGCGCAGGACATCCGGCATATACACAACGTATAGCGGCACCGTCACCGCACTCATCTCTGACAACGGGATGACCGCAAGAAGGACATACGGTAGGCATCAGGAATACAGATTCGCTTCCGTCTCGCTCTGACTTTACACTCTCGAGTATTTCGGGAATTATTTCTCCTGCCTTACGTACTACGACCGTATCTCCTATTCTTATATCCCTCTCGGTAATAAAATTTATATTGTGCAGAGTTGCTCTTGATACGGTAGTACCTGCAAGTCTTACGGGCTCAAGATTTGCAGTAGGTGTCAAAACACCGGTTCTTCCAACCTGTATATCTATTGAAAGAAGCTTGGTCTTCTTTTCCTCGGGCGGATACTTATACGCAACTGCCCACTTTGGAGTGCTGGTTCCCTCTCCTACCGTTTTTCTTCCTTCGAGGTCGTTTACTTTAATAACTGCGCCGTCCATATCGAACGAGAGGTCGGGGCGCATCTCACCGAGATGCTCAACGTGACGTGCAACGCTTTCATATCCTCTCACCGCCACGCGCTCAGGCAAAACGGTAAATCCAAGCTCACTGAGTCTGTCAAGTGTCTCGGAATGTGTAGAGGCGCGTCTTTGGTCGGTATATAGCTCGCCCTCCTGAAGATTGAATACGAATATTGCCAGCTTTCTCGATGCCGCTATTTTAGGGTCGAGCTGTCTGAGTGAGCCTGCCGCAGCATTTCTCGGATTTGCAAACAGCTGCAGCCCCTCTGCCTCTCTCACCTCGTTAAGCATCTCAAATACCGCCCTCGGCATATATACCTCACCGCGTACGCAAAGGTAAGGAATGGGCTCGGTAAGCTCAAGCGGTATAGTCTTTATTGTTTTCAGGTTCTCTGTTACATCCTCACCGACAAAGCCGTCTCCGCGCGTTGCGCCCTTAACAAATTTTCCGTCGCGATATATGAGAGAAACCGAAAGGCCGTCAATCTTTGGCTCTACCGAATATTCAGTATCGCCGAGAATGGCATCTGTCTTTGAAATAAAATCTGCAAGCTCATCATATGAGAATACGTCCGTAAGGCTGCCCATCTGCACACTGTGTGTAAACTTCTCGAACTTATCGAGTGCCTTACCGCCAACTCTCTTTGTAGGAGAGGTGGGTGAATCGAATTCCGGATACTCTGCCTCGAGGTCTCCAAGCTCTCTGAACATTGAGTCATATTCATAATCGGATATAACGGGGGCATCATTCTCATAGTATAGCTTTGAGTTGTATACAATCTGCTCACGAAGATACTTTATTCTTCTTTCGGCATCCTGCTTATTCATACCGTTTTCCTTTCAAGGTTAGTAATCTAATTTTATCATTTACTTACTCTTTTGTCAACAAAACCCTTAAAGGTTTTGAAAATATTTTTATTTCTTCTATTGACAAATTTCGCGGACATGCTATAATACCTACAGTGATTTATTTCATGAAAATTTCCATCTCAAAATTTCTACAGGAGACAGTATGACCGAAAGAAAAGATAAATGGTCGGCAAAGCACTTTTTGCTTGTTAACCTCGGCTTAATTATGATTGCCGCCGGTATATACTTTTTCAAAGCACCAAACGGCTTTGCAACAGGCGGTGTAAGCGGTATTGCCATAATACTAGCCAAGCTTCCATTCAGCCACACCTACGGGCTGACACAGTCTGTTTATATGCTCGTTATGAACGTTGCACTGCTTATTATCGGAGTTATTATACTTGGCAGACAGTGCGGATTGAGAACCTTCTACTGCTCAATCGTTCTCTCGGTCGAAAACTTAATTTTTGAATATTGTATCCCGATAGTGAATATAAGCGGCAGCGATACCTTAACCGAGCAGCCGCTTATGGAATTGATATATTCAACTCTGCTTATCGGAATCGGCTCTGCAATACTATTCAGATACAATGCATCAAGCGGCGGAACGGATATTATAGCTCTGATTTTTAAGAAATATACCAATTTGAACGTGGGCACGGCACTTCTGATAACAGACCTCTTGATTGCGCTCTCGACGTTCCTCGTATACAGTGACGTCACAGTAGGTCTATATGCTCTGCTCGGTCTCTTTGCAAAGGTGTTCATTATCGACGATATACTTGATTCGATGAATCTGTACAAGGCGTTCACTATCATCACAACAAAGCCGAATGAAATAGACGACTTTATCGTTAACGAGCTGCATCACGGAGCAACTATGTACAACGGTAAGGGCGTATATACAGATGAGGATAAGTATATTATCGTAACAGTCTGCAAGCGCAGCGAGGCATTTAAGCTCCGCGCAAGAGTAAAGCAAATCGACCCCTCGTCATTTATCATAATAACAAAGACGAGTGAGATTGCCGGCAAGGGCTTCCGCGACATCCAATAGAATATTTTTATACATAGAAAAAAGCAACAGAGAGAATTCCTCGTCTGTTGCCTTTTTCTTTTTTTAGTGTTTATTATCGGGCAGAATTACCCTTTTAGTTTTTCAAGTGACGCGATTTTTACCGTCAGTGCGAGTATCTCGCAGGCCACTTTCAATTCATCGTCGGTAGGATACGTCGGCGCTATGCGCAGATTTGAATCCTGAGGATCTGTTCCGTACGGATAGGTTGCTCCGGGAGGAGTCAGGACCACACCTGCGTCACTCATCAGCTCATAAATTCTTCTTGCCGTTCCCTCCATACAATCAAGTGAAATAAAATATCCGCCGCTCGGCATAGTCCACTCCGCAATACCGAGTCCGTCAAGAGATGAGAGTGCCGAGGCAACTATTTCGAACTTGGACTTGATTATTCTTCCAAGCTTGTTCATATGCTCTCGCACATTCTCGACGTTTCCAAAATATCTGAGATGTCTTATCTGGTTGATCTTATCGTATCCGATCGTCTGCGCACCGAAATACTTGTTCATCTGATTGCGGTTGTTCTCACTTGCTGCCATTATCGCAACACCGCCACCCGGGAACGTGATCTTTGACGTGGATGAATAATAGAATACTCTGTCGGCGTTGCCGTGCTTCTCTGCCTCGGCAAATATGTCGAGCAATCTGTCACCGTTGTTGTCGAAATCATGAACACCGTAGGCATTATCCCACATTATTCTGAAATCAGGTGCGGCGCACTCCATAGCGGCAAGGCGTCTAACGGTATCATCAGAATAAGTATTTCCCGTGGGATTTGAATATTTTGGAACACACCATATCCCCTTCACCTTGGGATCCTTTACGAGTCTTTCCACTTCATCCATATCCGGACCGTCCTTTGTCATCCTTACGGTGACAAGCTCAAATCCAAGCAATTCGGTAATTCGGAAATGCCTGTCATAACCCGGTACAACGCATATCCACTTAAGCCCCTCCTCCTGCGACCATGGACGAGGCGAGCCGTATAATCCAAACAGCATCGCCCTTGCGAGCGTGTCGTACATCAACTGGAGCGAGGAATTACCGCAAACCATTACGTCCTCGGTGTTGAGCTCGAATAGCTCTGCAAAGAATTTCTTCGCCTCGGGGAGTCCGTAAAGCATACCGTAATTTCTGCAATCCGTACCGTCAAGAGCATAGTGATCGGAAATCAGATCCACGGAAAGAAGTCCGTTGCTGACGTCAAGCTGTGTTGCATTCGGCTTTCCTCTCGACAAATCAAGATGCAAGCCCTTACCTTTGTATTCATCATACTTTTTTAAAAGCTCTGACAATAGCTTTTCACGTTCTGTTTTTGATAGTTCTTCAAATTTAGTCATTTCTATTCCCTTAATATCTCCAAAATGAATGTTTTGAAAAATAAAAGTTTCATTTTTCATAACCGATTCACTCAATTTTGCATATATTATAACTGTTTTTTGCGTTTTTTTCAAGTCCTTTTGGCAAATTTGAATTTTATTTTTTCATTTTCGCACTTTTTCAACAAATGATGATATTATATTTGCATTTTTTCCGTTGCTATTGACAAAATAAAATATTTGTTATATAATTTATTCTGTTAGATTATGCTTTGAAAGGATTTTCACATCATGGCTGAGAATAAGAAGTTAGTTGAGCAGATTACCTCAATGGATGAGGATTTTGCTAAATGGTACACTGACGTAGTTAAAAAGGCTGACCTCATTGACTACTCTAGCGTTAAAGGTTGTATGATAATCCGTCCTTACGGATACGCTATCTGGGAAAACATCCAGAAAATACTTGACACTCGCTTCAAGGAAACGGGTGTTGAAAACGTCTATATGCCTATGTTTATACCCGAATCTCTTCTCACAAAGGAGAAGGACCACGTAGAGGGATTTGCTCCCGAGGTTGCATGGGTAACACACGGCGGTAGCGAAAGACTTACAGAAAGACTTTGCGTAAGACCTACCTCCGAGACACTTTTCTGCGAGCATTATGCGAATATTATAAAGTCTTACAGAGATCTGCCCAAAATATATAACCAGTGGTGCTCTGTTGTTCGCTGGGAAAAGACTACCCGTCCCTTCCTTCGCTCACGCGAGTTCCTCTGGCAAGAGGGACACACTATGCACAGAACATCCGATGAAGCAGAGGCAAGAACGGTGCAGATGCTCAACATATATGCCGATTTCTTTGAAAAGGATCTCGGTATACCTGTGGTCAAGGGCAAAAAGACCGACAAGGAAAAGTTTGCAGGTGCCGAGGCGACGTATACCGTAGAGGCACTTATGCACGACGGTAAGGCTCTTCAGGGCGGAACCTCACATAATTTTGGAAACGGATTTGCAAAGGCATTTGACATCCAGTTCCTCGATAATGATAATACGCTCAAGCATCCCTATCAGACATCGTGGGGCGTATCCACCCGTATAATAGGTGGTATAATTATGACGCACGGTGATGATTCCGGACTTGTGCTCCCCCCTGCTGTTGCTCCCATACAGGTTATCGTAATACCCGTACAGCAACACAAGGAGGGCGTTATAGAAGCGGCTGAGGAAATTGTTAACACACTCAAGGCAGCCGGCATAAGAGTTAAGATGGATGCATCCGAGCAGTCACCCGGATGGAAATTCTCCGAATACGAGATGAAGGGTGTTCCCCTCCGCGTTGAGATCGGACCTCGCGATATTGCGGATAAGAAGTGCGTTATCGTAAGACGTGACAACAGAGAAAAGAGCTTTGTTTCACTTGATAACCTCGTAGAATCCGTGAATGACGGACTCAATAATCTTACAAAGGCTATTTACGAAAAAGCACTCAAGAACCGCGAGGACCGTACATTTACAGCGGAAACACTCGACGAGCTCATTAAGGTTGCATCCGAAAACAACGGATATATAAAGGCGATGTGGTGCGGAGACCTCGAGTGTGAAATGAAGCTCAAGGAGGAAGCCGACGTTACGTCACGTTGTATGCCCTTTGATCAGGAGCCCACGGGTAACAAGTGCGTATGCTGCGGCAGAGAGGCTCACAAGCTCGTTTATTGGGGCAAGGCGTACTAATATTTTATGTATTTCTTCGCAATGTGACCTATACCGCAAGCATCAGATAATTACGGAAAGGAGGATATGTCATGAAAAACGTCGTGACTTATAGAGAGGCTGACGGTAGCATTATAAAATTCGAAACGCATACGCATCTTGCCTCTACGGTTGAGCTTGCAAGAGAATATGCAGCCGATAGCGAATGTCCCGACAGATACGTTGTTTTCACCGATAAGCGCACCAAGCTCAAGTCATCAGAACGCGACTTTGAGGTAGAAAGCGAGGCAGGATTATATATGTCCTGTATTTTCAGACCCTCTTTCTTCCCTTCCCAAGCTTCGCTTCTGAGTGCGATGTCTGCTGCTGCAATGGTAAGCGGACTTGAAAATCATACCGATAAAAAGCTCGGTATAGGCTGGGTCAGCGATGTATATTGTGACAACGTCAAAATAGGCGGCGTATCCATTGAGGGTAAGCTCGATAGCTATAAAACGTACGAATATATAATCGTTACCTTTACCTGCACTATCAGTCAGGATAATTTCCCACTCAAGCTTGCCGATATGGTTAAGAAGGTATTTGATACCGACAATTCCTCTATCAATATGATACTTGCAAGAGATATACTCTCAAAGTTCCTGCGCTTCTATGATAATCTGAAAAACTCTTCAAAGTTTATGAGCATATACACCGAGAAGTTTGCGCTCAGGGGCAAGAAGGTAAAGCATCTTGAAAATGAAAAATGGCGCACAAGAAGAGTTATCGGAGTAGATCCGGAAACGGGCGCCCTCATCCTTGATGACGGTAAAAACGGAGAAATAGTCGTTACTTCCCCGACACATGTAACCATACCTAAAAAAATTTAATTTTTATATATGAAAGCGAGAAGATGCAAGGCTCATCTTCTCGCTTTTTTTATCGCGGCTGTAATCAGCAAGGTGTAATCATCCGACAAGCACCCTCATAAATTTAATTAAGATGCTTGGAGGTATGATATGAAGGAACGGTTTATCAGCTTTATGCAATGGATGACAAATTCAATTCTGCCCGTAATTTTCTGGGTGCTTTTGATTTTTGGATTTGATGCTCCCTATTTTGCCGTGCTCACCCTGTTAAGTGCCTTAATACACGAATTAGGGCATATTCTATCCATACTTGCATTTGGAGGAATAATGCAAATGCCGAGAGGTCACATAAGCGGATTCAGAATAAAACGGCACACCGCACTGACTTACAGACGGGAAATATTTATTCTTCTTTCGGGACCGATGGCAAACATTGCCGCATCGTGCATCGGACTCCTTTTCATTGGCAATCTCGGTGAATACGCTGTTGCATTCGTGATTATCAATACAGCTACCGCCATATCAAATCTCCTTCCGATTGAAGGCTATGACGGATACGGAATTATGTTTCAGATTTTTTCATCAAGAAACATGTCGCTTGCCATACGCATGCTCGAGAGGTCCTCGTTTGTGATAATGGTTGTACTGACATTTCTCTCTCTTTACCTAATTGAGAAGTTTGGCAGCGGATACTGGATTTTTGCTATGTTTTTCTGTATGATGATTGCAAAATTAACCAAATTCGGAAATTTTAACATTTTTGAAGAATAAACGAGAAAAAGAGAGATTTCAAGAGCATTTGAAAGTTTTTGAGGCTTTTTGCCCGACAAAATCGCACGTAATTTCGTTTAATCACGGATAATTCAAAATATTTTTGAAAAAAATTGTGCAAAAGTATTGCAAAAGTATATACTTTCTGTTATAATGTCGATAATCGGTCATATTTGACAAAATAAGACACTATATGTGTTGACGGAAAGGATTTGAGATTTTATAAAATGGCAAAGCTCATTGAGTTGAAAGGAATTTCAAAGTCTTATGACGGCGAAAAGGTTATCGATTCCATGAATCTCTACATCAGGGATAAGGAGTTTATTACACTTTTAGGTCCTTCGGGTTGCGGTAAAACCACAACTCTCCGTATTATAGGCGGATTTGAAACGGCTGATGAAGGTCAGCTTTATTTTGACGGCGTGGAAATCAGCGACGTTCCTGCTCACAAGAGGAACGTAAATACCGTTTTCCAGAAATACGCCCTATTCCCTCACCTTAATGTTTACGAAAATATCGCTTTTCCGCTCAGGTTAAAGAAAACTCCCGAAAATCAAATAAGAGAAAAGGTCACCGAAATGTTGAAAATGGTTGCGCTCTCAGGCTTTGAGAACAAGAGCGTAAGCACTCTTTCCGGCGGTCAGCAGCAGAGAGTTGCCATCGCAAGAGCTCTTATCAGCCATCCGAGAGTATTGCTTCTTGACGAGCCTCTCGGCGCGCTCGACCTTAAGCTCCGTAAGGATATGCAGAACGAGCTTAAAACCATTCAGCAAACAATCGGCATCACCTTTATATACGTTACACACGATCAGGAGGAGGCTCTCTCAATGTCTGACACCATAGTCGTTATGGCTGACGGTGAAATACAGCAGATAGGCACTCCTACCGATATATACAACGAGCCTAAAAATGCCTTTGTCGCCGACTTTATCGGCGAGAGTAACATCATAGAGGGGGTTATGCTCGAGCATAAGAAGGTAAAGCTCGCTTCCCATACCTTTGAATGTGTAGACGGCGGTTATCAACCCAACGAGCCCGTTGACGTAGTTATTCGTCCCGAGGACGTTGACGTTGTGTCCCCCGAGCACGGTATGCTCACCGGTAAGGTTACGTCTGTTACCTTCAAGGGCGTACACTATGAGATAATTGTTGATATCAAGGGCTTCAAATGGATGATTCAGTCGACCGATTACGTAGAGCCCGATGCAACGATCGGTCTTTACATAGAGCCCGATGCAATACACATTATGAAGAAATCCAAGTACTCCGGTATGTTCGGTGACTACTCCACCTTCTCCGACGAGATAGAGCAGCTCTCCGACGTGGATACTGCAGAGGAATTCTGATTTTTGAAATATACTTTTTGAAAATGGAATGAGGCTAAATGCCTCTGTGGGATTATGAAATGAAAAAGAAAAGGTCTATTATGCAGTCAATAGCTGCGGCACCGCACATTTTCTGGGCGATTATGTTTATCGTTCTGCCGCTGTTTATTGTAGTATATTATGCTTTTACCGATGATGTAGGAGCCTTCACCTTTGACAACCTTGCATCACTCAAGGATTATTCAAAGTTGTTCGGTCTCTCTCTTGAATTGTCGGTAATCGCCACGTTTATATGTTTTGTAATCGGCTATCCCCTTGCATATATTATCGCAAAGGCCAAGCCCAAGCATCAGAAGATGTTTATGATGCTGCTGATGCTCCCTATGTGGACAAACCTTCTCATACGCACATATTCTATTATGGCTATACTTGACGACGGCGGCTTCCTTAATCAGCTGCTTGGCACCGAGATGCACATAATAGGCACAAAGGGTGCGGTTATCTTCGGTATGGTGTATGATTTCTTACCGTATATGGTGCTTCCCATCTACACCTGTATATCAAAGATCGACAAGAATATGTGGGAAGCGGCAAGCGACCTCGGATGCAACACCGTAAAGGTTATAACCAAGGTTATCTTCCCTCTCTCCCTCTCCGGAGTTGTATCCGGTATCACGATGGTATTCGTTCCGTCTATAAGCACGTTCTACATTTCGCAGAAGCTCGGCGGAGGTACGTTTGAGCTTATAGGTGATACTATCGAAAGGCAGTTTGTATCCGGTGCCAGAAATACCGGTGCGGCTATCTCTCTCGTTATGATGATACTTATTCTTATCTCCCTCGGAATTATGAATAAGTTCAGCGATGCGGACGAAGGAGGTATCATAGTATGAAGAAAAAGCTCTCGATAGTGTATCTTGTGCTTGTGTTCGGAATTCTGTATATCCCGATACTCACCCTCATACTCTTCTCCTTTAATTCAGAGAACAGCACTGCAGTATTTGGTAGCTTCAGCCTGCACTGGTACAAGATACTCTTTGAATCCCCCGATACATTTAAGGCTCTTCGAAATACGCTTATACTTGCTATCAGCTCCGCATCTATCGCTACCGTGATAGGCACAGCGGCCGCTGAGGGCATCTACAAAATGAAGAGCAAATTTTTGAAATCAGCTATCAACTCCGTGACAAACATCCCTATGATGAACCCCGATATAGTTACGGGTATGTCTATGATGCTCTTCTTCGTTGTTGTTGCGGGAATTATAAGAATTTCCTATGACGACATAGGCTTTGTTGCTATGCTCATAGCGCACATAACCTTCTGTTTGCCATATGTAATTCTCTCCGTTTTACCGAGAATAAACGAGTTTGGCGACTCTCTTTCCGAGGCCGCACTCGACCTTGGCTGTACGCCAATACAGGCATTCTTCAAGGTCAAGCTCCCCAATATAATGCCGGGTGTTATATCCGGATTTGTAATGGCGTTTACGCTTTCACTTGATGACTTCGTTATCTCGTATTTCGTTGGCTCATCAAAGTTCCAGACGTTGCCTCTTCTTATATACTCTATGACAAAGAAGAAGGTAACCCCCGATATGTATGCACTCTCAACACTGCTGATAGTGACTATATTCATTCTCCTCCTTATAAGCAACATCAGAAGCTCAAAGGAAGATGAAAGACGCAGAAGGAGGGCAAAAAAGTGAAGAAGCTTATAATATCTGCTTTTGCGCTGATCGTAATTGCTCTTGCGCTATTCACCTCCTGCGGTAAAGATGAGGTACGTGTTCTTAACGTATACAACTGGGGCGAATATATATCCGATGGTGAAGATGATACCTTCGATACCAACGCTGAATTTGAAAACTATTTCAACACATATCTTGCACCCGAGTTTGGCTACAAGGTAAAGGTCAACTATACTACCTATGCAACAAACGAGGATATGTACAGCAGACTTGCAAGCGGTGCCGGAGACGGTGTATATGACGTAATCTTCCCCTCGGATTATATGCTACAGAAAATGGCTGAAGAGGATATGCTCCTCAGCTTCAACGTAGCGGAAGAGATAGAAAACTATCAATATATAGACGAACAGTTTAAGGGACTCTATTACGATCCTACGGAGCAGTATTCCGTCCCCTACACATACGGTGTCGTAGGTGTTATATATAACCCCACTATGATGGATCCCGAGGATCTTGATGAGGAAGGAAATATTAAGGACCCCTCCTGGTCATTTATGTGGAATCCCAAGTATAAGGGAAAAATATTGCAGTTTAACAATCCGCGCGATGCTTTCGGAACTGCAATGTATTACCAAAATCTCGACATCAATTCCACAGACCTCGATGTATGGCAGAGCGCACTCGAGCTTTTACGAGAGCAGAAGCCGCTCTTACAGGGATATGTGAACGACGAGATATTCAACAAAATGACGTCTGAATCTGCCGCTATTGCAGCATACTATGCAGGTGACTACGTTACAATGGCATCTGAAAATGAGAATCTCAAGTTCTATTATCCCAAGGAAGGCAGCAACGTCTTTGTTGATGCTATGTGTATTCCAAAGACCTCTAAAAACCCCGAGCTCGCAAAGGCGTATATAAACTTTATGCTCAGCGAGGAGGCTGCTATCGCCAACGCAGTGTATATCGGATACGCCAGCCCCAACCTCCTTGTACGCGACAGTGCCGAGTACATGGACGAGATGGGAGAGGATGCATTCAATATTCTCTACGGTCACACGATAGAAGAGATCAATGCACAGTATAGCTATGATCCCTATTATCACAGCTTTGACAAGGATATGCATCGCAATGTTAACTCACTGTGGGAGCAGCTCAAGACACAAACCGACGTTGAGCTATGGGTACACATTTCCAGTATAACAATTGTTGTCGGTGTACTTGGCGCATGCGGATACACTATTTACGTAAAGAGGCGTAGGTCAAAATTCTACAGACTCCGCGATAAGAAAAAATAACAATAAGAGGACAGAGCGTAATGCTTTGTCCTCTCTTATTTATGACGTTATTAAGAAGCTGTCTTATTGTGTCGCTATTTGCAAGGAGTCCCTCTGTCTTACAAATTATAGGCTCCCTTCTATATTACTCTTAAAAGTGATTTTTATAGGCACGTAGCCATTATTCCACTGTATTTACTTTATAAATTGCCGTGAGTATGAATTCAGTCTATTACTCCGCTACCGTCAAATTCGGGAATAAAGCTCTCCGACTGTGTTCCCTCCTCCTGTATAAAGGCATTTTTAACACCTATGCGCATAGCATAGTCCACAAGCTCATTATATTCCCCTACCGTAACTCTTCGGTCAAGGGGTGGCATCATATCCGGCATTGGTGTATATTGATTCATCAGGCTGATATATATGCTATCACCGTATTCGTTGAATAGGTATTTCACAGCGAGCTTTGCCTCTGCAACGTGCATTGGCAAAAGCAATACTCGAACAACCACGCCGCTCTTAATCAATCCGTCCCGAATTATCGGCTCAGGGCACTGTCTGTGCATCTCAGCAATAGCCGCGCGTGCAACCTCCGGATAATCCGGAGCAAATGACAAGTCACGGGCACTGCTACTGCGAATATACTTAAAATCCGGCAGATATACGTCAACATAGCCGTCAAGCATTTTAATCGTTGATACAGTATCATAGCCTCCGGTATTATAGACAATCGGGAGCTTAAAGCCGCGACTTCTGGCAATGCGTGTCCCCGCTCGTACGCTTGGTGCATAGTGAGTGGGGGTAACAAAATTTACATTGTGCGCCCCTCTATTCTCAAGGTCAAGCATGATGTTTGCAAGATGCTCTTCATTTACCCGAAGACCTACCGCCCCACGTGATATCTGTCTGTTCTGACAATAGACACACCCAAGCGAGCAGCCGGAGAAGAAGATAGTGCCTGAACCTTGTGTTCCGCTGATAATCGGCTCCTCCCACATGTGTAGTGATGCCCTTGTAACCATAGGAACGTCGGGGGATGAGCAATAGCCGAGATCACCGGCTGTACGGTCTACTCCGCATTCACGTGCGCAGAGATTACAGGATTTATACGCTTCCGATGTATTCATATAATGCACTCCTTTCCGGTTGGTGTTGACAAGCATGTCGGTTTGTGCTATACTAATTAAAAAGTTTTTTGCGGAGGAATTTATGTCCGATAAAAGAAAAGGTTATATAAGCTGGGACGATTACTTTATGGGCGTTGCACTGCTCGCCGCAGAGCGCTCCAAGGACCCAAGCACACAGGTTGGCGCATGCATCGTTGATGAGAACAACAGAATACTCTCGACAGGATATAATGGCTTCCCAAAAGGATGCTCCGACGAGGACTTCCCGTGGAACAGAGATGACTCGTTAGGAGAAACAAAGTACAAGTTTGTAGTACATGCAGAGCTGAACGCCATACTTAATGCAAGCGGTAAATCTCTTGTAAATTCGCGAGTATTCGTGAGCCTGTTCCCTTGCCATGAGTGTGCAAAGGCAATAATACAGACAGGAATAAAAGAGATCGTATATCTCTCGGACAAATACGACGGAACAGAATCGGAAAACGCATCCAAGCGTATGCTTGATTCAGCCGGAGTAAAATACACGAAGATTAAGCCCACAAAGGCGCAGATTGTACTGAACTTTAATATTGAATAATCTTTTAAACTGCCGCATTATTTTGCGGCAGTTTTTCATTTGTGTTTGTTAATGTGTATCTGTAAATATTTAAGCGTGAGCCTTTTGCCTTGAAGCTTGGATGATACCGAGCGGCAAGACATATTGACTCACCTTGTTCTTTATCGCACGCGGAAATAGGACTTAATGTCTTTATCAGATATGGAAGTAGGATTTAATATCTTTATCACACATGGAAGTAGGATTTAATGCTATCGAGGTCTGTGTAAAAGCTACCCTGCACCATATTTCCCTTGCCACCGCCCTTACCTCCAAGCGCGGCGTTAATATCCCTGATAATTCCGGATACGTCGACATGCTCGGACGCGATAACGTACCTGTAATCTCCGTCGGTGCCTGTAAGGACGATAAGAATTCCGCCGACTCTCTTCATCGCGACGTTAGAGAATTCTCGCAGCTGATCCATATTCATTCCGTCGAGCAGATACAGAGCGTTGCCGTCGGTGGGATCGGTAAGTCTTGCACGCAGAGCGGCAATCTCAAGCCCTTGATATTTTATTCTACTCTTGTACTCCTCTATGCTCTCTGTTGCGCGTAATACTGCATCTGCGGTGCTTTCCTGCGGCTCACTGAGATAAGCTGAAATCCTATGAACGTTTGAGTACTTTTCTCTGTAATCAAAGAGAGCTCGGCTACCCGCAACCATTTGTATACGAATTCCGCCTCTGTGCTTTGCAAAATCGAGCATCTTTATCATTCCGATCTCGCCTGTATAGGCTACGTGAGGCGCACAGCACGCGCATGCATCAACGTCACCAATTCTTACGATACGAATACCGTCTGTAATCTCCATTTTAGAGCGAAAATCCATATTTTCAAGCTCTTGAACAGTCGGAAATGATGCGGTAACAGGTAGATTTGCAAAAACCGCGTTATTGGCAAGCTCCTCCGCCCTATCGAGCTCCTCGCGTGTGAGGACACCATCGAGGTCAAAGGTCACAACCTTGTCACCGAGGTGAAATCCAACGTTATTAAGCTTGTAGAGTGAGTGAATTATTCCGCATAGGATATGCTCTGCCGTATGGCACTGCATTTTCATAAATCTTTCATCAAAGTAGAGGGCACAATGCACTCTTGCTCCCGTCTTGAGTGGGGTGGCGGTTACGTGGTAAATAATACCGTCCTGCTCACGCACGTCTATAACAGGTATACCGTCGATCGTGCCCCTATCTGCGCTCTGACCGCCCTCCTCGGGGAAAAACGCGGTGCGATCAAGCACAACCTCAAATCCGCCGTCAAATTCGGCACACGAGATGACATTGGCGTCGAAATCCTTTATATATGCATCTTGATAATACAGCTTTTCTGTCATTTTGCACCTCTTTATTTTATACCTTGTAAAAATCCGCCTCATCAAACAGTGACCACGGATATTCGCCAAGATTCGGTAATCTCGTGACGTCTACGTGCTCACCCGGTAACGAAAGGCTGACGTGAGATGCCACAAGCGCAAGGTTTCTTGCCCTATTGTCGCGGCTGCCATACTTTCCGTCGCCCGTCACAGGTGTTGCGCGATATGAAAGCTGTGTACGTATCTGATGAAATCTGCCTGTGTGTAAGGAAATCTTCACAAGAGTCTTTGTTGTTCCTCTATCCGTTGTCCTCTCGGCAAGCGGTGTGGCGGTAAGGCTCGCTCTCTTTGCGCCTTCAACCTCACGCTCGGCTATAAATGCCCTGCCCGATCTGTTATCCTTGTATATGTAGTCTTCAAGCTCACCGCCTGATGTGACACCGTCAAGCACGGCAAAGTACTCTTTGGTTATTATTCTTTCTTTAAGCATATCTGTAAGCGCGGCGGCTGTTTTCTTATTTCTCGCAAAGACCATTATACCGCCGACTACACGGTCGAGCCTGTGTATAAGCCACAGAGCATCAGACTCACCGGATTTACGCAGTGCCGCTCTTGTCAGCGTCATTGCATCATCATCGCCCGAGGGGTCGGGTTGGGATGGAATTCCGTGCGGCTTATATATTGCTATGAGCGATTTGCTCTTGTATAATATTTCTATCATAATGCACCTCTTTTTTAACATCATATATTGTATCACATTGAAGAAATTAATACAAGACGTATTTGAATTATAAGTTAACATTTTATAAAATATTGCTCCTCTTACTTGACATAGGAAAGGTTTTAATATATGATAAGCATACAAATATTTTTAAAAACGAAGGTATAGAATAATGCAATTCCGCAAAGAGATTGAAGTAGATATACATGACGTGGACCATAACGGTATAGCACGTATGTCCTCGCTGATGAGATATATACAGGGGGCGGCACAGACACAGCTTACCCTGAACGGAATGTCGTACGACGAGCTTAAGAGTATGAAGCGCGGCTTTATCCTCAGCAGGATAACTATGGAGTTTACAGAGCCGGTAAGGGCCTATGAGAACGTCACCGCCGTGACCTACCCCTGTGATAGCCACGGATATAGCTTTTTGCGCTGTTATTCGCTGGAAAAACAAGGCAGAATGATAGGCAGAGCCGTATCGGTATGGGCGCTTATAGACACTGAAACACGTGAACTGATCAGAGTGAACAACTTTGAATTAAATCTTGAAACACACGAGCCGCACGACCTCGCGCTTACAAGATTTACTCTGCCGAGCAATCTTATCGAGGTAGGAACATATACTGTAAATTACGCTGATCTCGATCAGAATTGCCACATGAATAATACCCGATATCCGGATATGTATTCCAACTTCTTACCGCTTGACGGCAAGAGAATACGTACCATGTCTATAAATTATAGGAACGAGGCACCGCGAGGCGCAAGACTGCACGTTGAACGTGCGCAAAGTGATGACGGATACCATTATTACTTCAGAACATTGCGCGAGGACGGTCTTGTGAATACCGAGGCAGAGGTTATGCTCGAGGATATCGCCAACTAAATAGAATAATATTAGCGTGTTATCCTTAACGGAGAGCACGCTAAAACTAAATTTACCTCCTCGGCAAGTGAAGTTATCTTTGATAATGAAGTTTCGCTTGTCGGCAAAGTGATAGGCAAACTTATCTTAATTTGTGTAGCACAAGCTTCACTGCGCACGATCCCCACCTTTTCATACGCTTACAAATAAACTTTATAAAAATACAGATTACGTATTGCAAATTTTAATTCTTTATGTTATAATACTGAAAGCGAGGTCAAAAGCTCGTTAAAACTTTATATCTTATACGGAGAAGTACTCAAGAGGTCGAAGAGGCGTGACTCGAAAGAAACTCGCCCTCGTCACTATTCTTTCTCTACAAAGCCTTATAAACTCTCACTTTTTCGGGATTTTAAGTGAGGATTTTTAGAAGACCGGTAGACAGTTTTCTATCAAAATTCCGCAAAATTTAATATGTTTTTTATACGCAGAGGTATCGAAGCGGTCATAACGGGGCTGACTCGAAATCAGTTTGTGCCAAAAGCACACGAGGGTTCGAATCCCTCCCTCTGCGCCAAACAAAAAAACCTTGAAAATGCTGAAAAAACCAGTGTTT
>JAZNHE010000046.1:0-10830 GCA_045576795.1 Eubacteriales bacterium
TTATTTTATCGCTATATTACATACGTCTTATATTCGTAAATCTTTCGTATTTTTTTCCTTTGGTGTTGTAAATTTAAAATATTTATGATATAATATAGTTTGATAACTGCTTTTAGGAGAGATATACGTTATGGCAATAGATATTTCAAAACGAATACGCAAATGCTATCCAACGCTTTCCAAGGGTCATAAAAAACTGGCAAATGCAATACTTAACGAATATGATAAGGTTGCTTTTATGACAGCTTCAAGACTCGCAAGGAAGGTCGGGGTTTCAGTATCCACGGTAGTTCGCTTTTCCGCAGTTCTCGGCTATGAGGGATACTCTGAGCTTCAAACCGCCGTGCAGGAGCTTACAAAAATCAAGCTTACTCCTAATCAGCGTATTGAAATGACAAAGCAAAGAATCGGCAGAGGCGACATTATTGAAAATGTAATGAACTCTGATATGATGAAAATACGCCGTACTATGAACGGAATTGACAGAAATGCATTTCACGGCGCCGTTGATTCCATTCTATCTGCAAAGAATATATACATCATGGGTGTAAGAAGCACGGAGGCGATCGCGAGAATACTCCAGTACAATCTCAATCTTATATTTGACAATGTCAAATTCATTAGCGCATCCTCAACTCCCGAGGTTTTCGAGCAGATGTTCGGCATATCAGAGAATGACGTTTTTATCGCATTTTCATTCCCTCGCTACTCTTCAAAGGTAGTAAATGCTTTGAAATTTGCAAAGAATAAGGGTGCTACGACGATAGCTATAACAGATTCCATAATCTCTCCGCTTGTCCAGGATGCGACATATCTTCTGCTTGCAAAATCGGATATGGCTTCATACATGGATTCTCTTATCGCGCCGGTCAGCATTATCAATTGCATAATAATTGAGATAACACAGCGTCGCGAGAAAGAAATACGCGACAGATTTGACACCCTTGAAAAGATATGGGATGAATACGAGGTATACACCAAGTATTGAGGAAATACAGATGAGCTTTAACAGAATATGTATAATAGGCGGTGGTCCTGCAGGTATGATGGCGGCAGGAACTGCTGTTAACTGCGGCGCAAGCGTTACCCTATTCGAGTCCATGCCATTTCTTGGTAAAAAGCTCGGAATTACCGGTAAAGGAAGATGCAACGTCACAAATTGCTCAGGCACCCAAGAGTTTTTGGAAAATGTGACAAAAAATCCACGTTTTTTATATAGCGCACTTAAGACGCTCAATACATATGAAACGATGGAATTCTTTGAAAATCTTGGCGTTGAATTAAAGGTAGAGAGAGGTAACCGAGTTTATCCCGCAGACGATAAAGCAAAAACCATTGTTGATGCCATGCGCAAGTACTGCAAGGGCGCAAAGGTAGTCTACAAGAAAGTCAAAAAAATTACAAAAAACGATGATGGAACCTTCACCGTTGAAGCTGACGAGAAACACATTTTTGATAAGGTAATACTGGCTACCGGTGGAAAATCCTATCCTTTGACCGGCTCGGACGGTTCCGGCTTCAAACTTGCAGCCTCACTCGGCCACAAGTCAACGCGTCTTATTCCGTCATTGATACCTATCAACTCCCCCTCGCCCCTTTGTCCTGATATGCAAGGACTTTCTCTTAAAAATGTAGCTATCAAGATTTTAGATGCCTGTGATAATTGCATCTATTCGGATTTCGGAGAAATGATGTTTACACATTTCGGTGTAACGGGTCCGATTATACTATCTGCTTCCGCGCATCTGCGTAACGTGGATATTTCAACTCTAACATTATCGATAGATCTGAAGCCGGCATTGGATGAAAAGACGCTCGATACACGTCTTTTGTCCGATTTCAAGAAAAAAAACAATAAGGATTTAATTAATTCCTTAAATGATCTTCTGCCGTCAAAGATGATATCCCCCTTCATTTCTTTAACCGGAATTGAACCGCGACGAAAGATAAATACCATCACTAAGGATGAAAGAAAAACAATCCTTAATACATTTAAGGATTTCAGAATACCGCTTTCATCATTCCGTCCTATAGAAGAGGCAATTGTTACCTCGGGCGGAATTGAGGTAAAAGAAATAAGTCCGCAGACAATGGAATCAAAAATCACAGCGGGACTTTATTTTGCCGGAGAAATGATAGATGTTGACGCGTATACCGGAGGATTCAATTTACAGATTGCATTCTCCACGGGATATTTAGCAGGAAAAAGTGCGGCAGAATTGTGAATTTAAGAAAATAAAATTGGAGAACCATATGATTAGAATTGCTATTGACGGCCCCGGTGGTGCCGGAAAATCAAGTCTTGCAAAGGCAGTTGCAAAACGTTTGGAAATCATATATGTCGATACGGGTGCCTTGTACCGTACGATAGGCTACTATATGCTTACAAGAGGAATTGACCCAACCGACAAGGAAAACGTTGTCAACGCTCTGCCCAACTTTACCCTCCAGATGTCTCACGTTGACGGAAACCAAGTTATACTGTTAAACGGCACTGACGTTGGTGATGCGATAAGAACACCCGAGGTGTCTATGGCCGCCTCTAACGTGAGCGCAATAAAAGAAGTTCGCGACTATCTTCTCAATACGCAAAGAAGTATTGCAAAGCAGCACAGCGTAATTATGGACGGACGCGACATCGGTACAGTGATACTCCCCGACGCAGAGGTTAAAATTTTTCTGACAGCTTCACCGGAAGCACGTGCAAAGCGCAGACATGCCGAGCTCCTTGCTAAAGGAAAAGATATAACATACGAGCAGGTTTACAACGAAATGGTTGAACGTGATAAGAACGATTCTACACGTGACATTGCTCCCTGCGTTCCGGCTGAGGATGCTATTTTGCTTGATAACTCTTCCCTTTCTGCCGAAGAGACCATAGAGGCGGTAATAAAGATAATTAAAAAGGCGGAAAAGAAAAACCGAAATTTTTACGTTAAGGCGCATAGAATCCTCGCCGCTCCTATAAGGTTCTTTATGGGTGTAAGGGCACACGGCGTTGAAAACATCCCCAAGGAAGGCGGATATCTTCTATGCTCCAATCATATAGCTGCTCGCGACGTAGTGCTCATAGCTGCGGCATGTCCAAGGCAAATACGCTTTGTAGCAAAAAAAGAGCTATTTGCAGTGCCAATTGTTGGCTCTCTTATAAAGGTTTTCGGTGCCGTCAAGCTTGATCGTGGCGGAAATGATGTAGCCGCTATAAGAAAGTCAATTGAGTTAGTTGAAAACGGAAACCTTATATCAATATTTCCTCAGGGACACCGATATCCTAAGGTAAATCCCGCTACCACCCCAACCAAGAGCGGCGCGGGACTTGTAGCGTACCGTTCCGGCTGTGATGTTATCCCGGTGTTCATTAAACTGAAAAATAACAGATACGGTATTTTCAGACCGGTTCATATATACTATGGAAAGCCTATCAAAAACGAGGAATTCAACTTCAAAAACGGTGGAAAGCAAGAATACGTGGATGCTACAAATCTGATATTCAAAAGATCTCTTGAGCTTGGTGGCTACGATTATATACCGAAGCCCAATGACGGTGACACGCTGTGAAAATAAAACTTTCAAAATATGCCGGATTCTGTCCGGGTGTCAGACGTGCTGATGAGGTTATCAAAAATCTCATTTCAAACAAGCAAGATGGCGACCGCATATACACGCTCGGCCATCTGATACACAACAGACTATATAATGAAAATCTTGAATCTTGCGGAATACGCGCTATAGACTATCAAGAAATTCAAAAAACATATTCAGAGCATCCATCATCCGATATGACGGTAGTCATACGAACTCACGGTATTAAAAAAGAGGAGTTCGAGCACCTAAAGTCATTGGAAGCGGAGTATGAAAATTTTCACGTAGTTGATTGCACCTGCCCATTTGTAAAAAAGATACATTCTATTGCCGAGGAAAACACTACCGACAGTACTTACTTTCTGCTTTATTGTGATCCAAATCATCCTGAAGCGATAGGAACAATGAGCTATGCAAACGGTGAAAAATTGGCTTTTTCATCCATAGCTGAGTTGAGTGCCTGTGATTTTCATAACAAAACGCCTATTTTATGCGCGCAAACAACTCAAAATTTAGTTGAATTTAAAAAAAATAAAAAATTTTTGGAAAACCTATGTACAAATGCGATTTTTTTTGATACAATATGTAGTGTCACTGAAAATCGACAAAATGAGGCAATCAGAATTGCCAAAGAATCTGATTTGATGATAGTAATCGGTGGTCATGAAAGCTCCAATACACATAAATTATACGATTTATGCTCGCTGGAATGCCATACCGTCTGGATTGAATCGATTGCGGACTTACAAACTGATTTTCCTGACAACGCAAAATGCGTAGGAATAACCGCCGGTGCTTCCACACCGGACGGTATAATAACGGAGGTTTTGAAAGAAATGGAAGAAAACTTTACAGAATTGCTGGAAGGCTCAATCAAATCTTTACATACAGGAGATACAGTTGTTGGTACCGTGTTCACCATCGATAAGACCGAGATAAAACTCGATCTTGGCGCTAAGTTCACCGGCGTGCTTACAAAAGATCAGATCACAGACGATCCCACTGCTGTGCTCTCTGAGATGTTCAAGGTCGGTGACGAGATCGAGGTATTCGTTATCAGAGTTGAGGACGGCAAAGGCATCGCTACCGTGTCTAAAACAAGGGTAGACAGAGATAACAGCTGGGTAATTCTCCAGAGCGCATTTGACAACGGCGACGTGCTTGAGGGCAAGATCGTTTCCGTAGTTAAGGGCGGCGTTATCCTTTCAACATGCGGTAATACTGTATTTGTACCCGCATCTCAGACCGGAGTTGCTAAGGGCGGAGATCTCTCTACTCTTCTCGGCACCACTCAGAAGGTAAAGCTTCTTGAGTTTGATACCGCAAAGAAGAAGGCTCTTGGTTCTATCAAGGTTATTCTCAACGAAGAGAAGAAGGCACGCGAGGAAGCTGCTTGGGCAAGCATTGAGGTTGGCAAGCACTATATGGGCACTGTTAAGAACCTTACTCCTTACGGTGCATTTGTTGATATCGGTGGTATCGACGGTATGGTTCATAATTCCGAGCTTTCCTGGAAGCGCATCAAGCATCCTTCTCAGGTTGTAAGCGTTGGTCAGGTTATCGACGTATTCGTTAAGGATCTCGACCTTGAAAAGAAGAGAATCTCTCTTGGTTACAAGACTCAGGAGATGGATTCCTGGTTCCAGTTTACTCAGAAGTTCCATGTAGGAGATATAGTACCTGCTAAGATCGTTTCTATTATGCCCTTCGGTGCTTTCGCTGAAGTTTATGATGACGTTGACGGTCTTATCCACATATCCAGAATTTCCACTCAGAGAATTAACAATCCCGCAGATGTTCTTTCCGTTGGACAGGTTGTTGACGTAAAGATTACCGAGATTGATGATGAGAACAGAAAGCTTGCGCTTTCTATCCGTGCTATTACCGAAGCAGCAGAAAAGGCTGCAAAGGAAGAAGCACTTGCTGCTGAGCAGGCTGCCGCTGAAGCAGAGGCTGCTGCTGAGGAAGCAAGACTCGCTGAGGAAAGAACTGATATGGCTCCCTACATCGTAGGCTCTATAGACTAATATAAAATTAAAGCACCCGATTTCTATCGGGTGCTTTTGTATTATAAATGAGCAGAAATACTGGAGATTTCTGCTCATTTTCATTTATTTAAGTGATCTCTTATAGTCTAAGAATTCTTCGTAGGTTCCTCGCCTGTCTATAATTCCGTCAGGGGTAATTTCGATTATACGGTTAGCAACGGTATTGATTATCTCATAGTCATGAGATGAGAAGAGGATATTTCCTTTGAAATTCTTCATTCCGTTATTGACCGCAGCTATAGACTCAAGATCAAGATGGTCTGTCGGCTGATCTATTATCAGCATATTTGATCCGAACATCATCATCCTCGAGAACATACATCTAACCTTTTCGCCACCTGAAAGAACATTTACGGGCTTGAATACGGATTCATTTGAAAACAGCATCTTACCCAAAAATCCGCGAAGATAGGTTTCTGTCTGATCCTTTGAATACTGGCGCATCCAATCAAGAATTGACTCGGTATGTCCGTCAAAATATGCAGAATTATCGTGAGGAAAATATGATGTGGTGATCGATACTCCGAATTTGAATGTTCCGCTATCCGCGGTCTCCTCCTCCATAAGTATCTTGAATAGATTGGTTATTGCAAGCTCGTTACCTATAAAGGCTATCTTATCCTCCTTAGAAACGTGGAATGTAACATCCTTAAACAGCACCTTATCTCCAAGAGTTTTCGAAAGGCCTTCAACAAACAATATATCCTTCCCTGCTTCTCTGTCCATATCAAAGCCTATGAATGGATATCTTCTGCTTGAGGCCGGCAACTCTTCGACCGTAAGCTTGTCAAGAAGCTTACGACGGGCTGTCGCTTGTCTTGATTTCGATTTATTGGCTGAAAATCTTGAAATAAAGCTCTGAAGCTCTGCAATTTTTTCCTCGTTACGCTTATTCTGCATTTTAATCATACGCTGAATAAGCTGACTCGACTCATACCAGAACTCATAGTTACCTACGTACATTTTTATGCCACTGTAATCGATATCTACAATATTAGTGCAAACATCATTTAAGAAATGGCGGTCGTGAGAAACCACAAGAACCGTTCCGAAATAATCCGACAAAAAATCCTCGAGCCACATAACTGCATCAATATCAAGGCCGTTTGTAGGCTCGTCGAGAAGTATAATATCGGGATTGCCAAACAAGGCTTGGGCAAGAAGCACCTTGACCTTCTCGCTCTCCTTAAGTTCAGACATCATCATATAAAGATAATCGTCGGTAAGTCCCAAGCCTTGAATAAGCTTAGATGCATCAGACTCGGCTTCCCAACCGTTAAGCTCGGCGAATTCTCCCTCGAGCTCAGCCGCGCGGATTCCGTCTTCATCGCTAAAATCAGCCTTGGAATAAATAGCATCCTTCTCTTTCATAATATTGTAAAGATGCTCATTACCCATAATAATCGTATCCAAGACGGTATACTCTTCATATGCAAAGTGGTTCTGCTTAAGTATGGAAAGACGTTCGTTGGGAGATATGAACACTTCACCCTTTGTTGGAGAAAGCTCTCCGCAAAGCAGACGCAAAAATGTAGATTTACCGGCTCCGTTTGCACCTATTATTCCATAGCAGTTACCGGGAGTAAATTTCAGGTCAACATCCTTGAATAAAAGTTGTCCACCAAAGTTAAAAGCCAAATTGCTAATCGTTATCATTTATTATTCTTTCTAATTCTGCCGTATAATAATATCTAAAAATCGATTTTATTATACAGTTCTCTTATATTATTCATAATGTATGTCGGCTTAGTATCGGTGTTTTCCGCATCAACTACCGTGCCTTCTCCGGACAATACCAGTACTGTATCCACACCTGCATTATATCCCGAGGCAATATCAGTATATACACGGTCCCCGACCATTAAGGTTTCTTCCTTTGTATAACCATACTTTTCCATTGCCAATAAAAGCATTTCGGGACGTGGCTTGCCGATAAATACGGGTGACTTACCGGTAGCTCTCTTTATCATTTCTGCTACTGAACCGCAATCCGGAACATATCCGTATGACGTGGGACACACCCAGTCGGGATTTGTAGCTATATATACGAGATCACGTTCGGTAAGCAGTCGCGATGTATCGTCAAGCTTCTTGAATGTAAGCTCCGTATCATTGCCCATAACTATTCCGTATATGTCGTCATCAAGCTCCGTAGTGGTTAAAATTCCGCTCTTTTCGAGCTGAAGTCTAAAGGATTCCGTTCCGAAAACATAGAACTTCTTTCCTTTATAATCATTATTTATATATAGAATCGTAGCATCGGTTGAAGTAAGAAAATCGTCTTCACACGCAGGGATGCCTATTTTTTCAAGCTTGGAGACATATGCCTCTGTGCTCTTTGAAGAGTTGTTAGTAACAAACAAATACTTTCCTCCGCTTTTTTTGACAGCAGACAAAAAGTCAAGTGTTCCGTCAAACAAATCGTTATCTAAGTATATTGTTCCATCCATATCAAGCAGAAAGAATTTTTTATTCTCCAACATACCTTGCCTCCAAATTCCATAAAAAAGAGACTACTCTTCTGTACTGACACAGTCACTAAAGGTTTGTAGCCTCTTTTATAATTTTATGCGTACGTATTAGTCATCGGGGTATCCGTCCGGATTCATCTTCTGCCATCTTGCAGAATCCTCGCACATCTTTTTCAGATCGCGTTCCGCGCGCCAACCGAGAATTTCATATGCCTTTGTAGGATCGGCATAACATTCAGCAATATCACCAGGACGTCTTGGTGCTATCTTATACTTTACGGGTGATCCCCATACTTCTCCAAATGCTTTTACCATTTCAAGCACCGAGTAGCCGTTGCCTGTTCCTACGTTTATGTAGTCAATTCCCGTCATTCTACCTGTGTATTCTATAGCTTTAAGATGCGCAAGTGCAAGGTCGACAACATGGATATAATCACGGACACCCGTTCCATCAGGGGTATCATAATCGTTGCCAAATACACTCAGACATTCAAGCTTACCTGCAGCAACCTTTGATATATAAGGAAGAAGATTATTAGGAATTCCACGTGGATCCTCTCCCATTGTTCCGCTCTCATGCGCTCCGATAGGATTGAAATATCTAAGAACACAGGCAGACAGCTGATTATTAGCTACACAAGTGTCCTTAAGTATTCTCTCTATCATAAGCTTTGTTTCTCCATATGGATTGGTTGTAGAGAGTGGGAAATCCTCTTTTATCGGAACGGACTTAGGTAATCCATAAACTGTAGCGGATGAGCTGAATACTATCCTATTAACATTATGTCTGTTCATACAGTCAAGAAGATTGAGCGTACTGGTGAGATTATTATAATAGTACCAAACAGGCATTGATACGGATTCACCAACAGCCTTGAGTCCTGCAAAATGAATAACTGCATCTATATCCGCATTATCATCAAAAACCTTCTCAAGTGCTTCCTTATCGCAAAGATCGCACTTTATAAACTTCGGTCTTTTATTTACTATAGCTTCAATTCTATCAAGAACACAAAGCTTGCTGTTAGAAAGGTTATCAACGATGACTACCTCATAGCCTGCCTTGATAAGCTCAACAACTGTATGTGAGCCGATATATCCCGTACCACCTGTTACCAAAATAGACATAATACCCTCCAATTTTTTTGTTAAATAAAAAAGAGTAGCCGAGCTACCCTCTTTTATTATCAGTTAGCGTACACGCTAACCTGCTTCTTGCCACCGGTAATGTGCTCGAACTTAACGGTGCCGTCGATAAGTGCAAAGAGTGTATCATCAGAACCGATGCCTACATTGTGACCGGGATGGATCTTAGTACCACGCTGTCTAACCAGAATGTTACCTGCAAGAACCGCCTGTCCGTCAGCCTTCTTTACGCCGAGACGCTTGGACTCGGAATCACGACCGTTTTTAGTAGAACCAACGCCCTTTTTGTGAGCAAAGAACTGTAAACTGAGCTTTAACATTTTGTACCTCCATATTAATGTAATTGGCATTATAGCCGCAAATTTGCTTATAACTCGCGCTCAATCTCTTTAACGTCGAGATATTCATAATATTCCTCGACAAGATCCATGAGCTGGAAGAAATAAGCCTGTATAAGACCTGATACTGCATACTGCTTTTTCTCATCCTTTTCATATTTAGGAAGCGCAGATTTTGCAATTAACTTAATATCTGTTGTCTTCTCATCAATAGTATAATCAACTATCGAGTCATAAGAGCATTCTATGGTGTTGATAAGAAGCATCGTCATTGCTGAAAGCGCGGAACACAAAATGTCCTCGCCTGACTCAGCATAGCCAGTATGCCCTTTTTCCTCAAAGCCATAGTAGATACCGTTGGTCTTATAGAAACATACCGTTGTCATTAAGATTAACCCTCAATCTTTTCGATCTGAATCTTGGTGTAGTCCTGACGATGACCGATTTTCTTCTTTTCGTTCTTCTTAGCCTTGTAACGAATTACGTCGATCTTCTTAGACTTACCGTTCTTAACAACGTTTGCAACTACGGTTGCACCTGCTACATAGGGAGTACCAACAGTAAGAGACTCACCGGAAACGCAGAGAACCTTATCAAAGGTAACCTTCTCGCCTTCCGCAACACCGAGTTTCTCAACGAAGACTACGTCTCCCTCGGAAACCTTATACTGCTTTCCACCTGTTACAAAAATAGCAAACATGTAAAAGCACCTCACTTTCGTGTTTAATCGCTACATTAGGCGTATGAAGACATACTTTACGAGCCTAATCATAAGCGTCACACTATTGTATCATTATTGCAATGATTTGTCAATAGTTTTTTTGAAATATTTTATAAAATAATATAGGCTGCCGAAATTATATTCCGACAGCCATTTTTATGTTAGATGCAATCAGCACCGGAACATCCGGCACAATCTCCGGAGCATGATGAACAATCATCAACAAGCTCTATATCATCAATATTATTGCCGCATGCAGGACACATGAAATTATCAAGATCAAATTCTTCGGTAAAGCAGATTTTTTCTCCGCACGATGGACATTCAACCTCATAGTATTCTTCATCACTATACTCGTCCTCGCCGTCATTTAAGTCGCTATAATCCTCAAAATCCGAATCTGCCTCTGAATAAAGATCGTTTTCTATATTTACAAGATCCTCAGCCATTCCCTCCATATAGCTATAGAGTTCTTCCTGCTGACTCTCAAGTATATTAATCTTCTCTGCCATTTCCTCGATAAG
>JAZNHE010000047.1:0-17028 GCA_045576795.1 Eubacteriales bacterium
TCTGACGAGTGGAGTCGATGCAAAAACGCTCTCAAAAATCCTCGGCCACACTAACGCAAGCTTCACGCTGGATACCTACACTCACGTAACGAGTGATATGCAAGAGCGAGCCGCCAACATAGTGGGTAACTTCACCGAGAGCTTATTCGGTGATATCATAGGAGGTTAGCATGGGAAGAAGAGACAGAGGAAGCGGAACGGTTCGCAAAAGAAGTGATGGCAGATGGGAAGGACGAGTCCTTGTAGGCTACGGTGAAAAAGGGCTTTCCAAGACCAAGAACGTACTCGCAAAAACCAAAATAGAGTGCGAAGCGAAGCTTGAAAAGCTCAAAAGCGAAATAGGCATAGTAGAAAAGCTCAAGCAAGGTGGTTAAAAATTATACTGCCTTAAACAAAGAAAAGACCGTCGTGAAAACAAGCACGACGGTCTGATTTAATGAAAAAACACTATGCCTAAGACAATGAGTAAGGGAAAACTAAAGCGGGATTTTCACCAGAGGTGAATATTCCTATCACTCGTCTTTGGTGAGCGAGCTCCCCACGGCTTCGCTTGGAATGCGAACCCACGTTGCTAACGCAACTGTGTCCAAGTCGGTACACCGACTTGGAGCAAAAAAAGAAGGACTTCCGTAGGGGAAATCCTTCTTTTTTGGTCGAAGCGGCGGGACTCGAACCCACGGTCTCCAGTACCCGAAACTGGCGCGATACCACCTTCGCTACGCCTCGATAATCGAGAAAATTCGCATCTGGGAGCTTGCCCACAAGGGCGAATTCGATGATTGCTCCGCGAGCCTTCGTCATTGTCGAAGAAGCACATCGTGCCACCGCAGATGCGGTGAAGCTCGCAAGGAGTATAAATTTTATATTGAATTTTGTTGTGGTCAGTTATGTGGACAGAGCGAAAAACTGCGGACTTCTAAGACTTCGGGAGAAGCGAAAAAGTCAGTGCTTGTGTAGGATTTGCGCGGCGCTGTTATTCACAGCGGACAATAGTATAGCATATTTTTTGAGATTTGTCAATTGGAAAGAATAAAATTGGTGATTAAATTTATGTTTTAATAGTGTGATGTGGCTTTGCGCCTATACCGTGAGTGTTTTTTGTAGAGTAAGCCTAACTTTTAGGGGCGGATGCTTACACTTACATAGAAGACCTCCTGCACGCTTATCCATTAGCTGATTTCTGCCAATAAGCGCGTCATAGTGTATATCATGCACACACCATTGCGTATATCAAAACCACGCTGTAAAGAATATTAAATCACCGCGCCGTAGTACATTGAAGCATTTCGGCGTAGTGTATATTAAAACCACGCTGTGATGAATATTAAGGCACCGCGCCGTAGTAGATATCGAAGCATTTTGCGTGATGTATACAAAAAATCGTTAAGAAGCGCTGTGTCTATTCATACATCTGCTACAAGGGCTCTCATATTATGATATGCGCCTATAAATAAGACGCCCCTCGCTATCAGTGTGACGTGATATACGAGGGGATTTTGTGTTTTTGTATGATACTGTGATATGTGCTTTGCATTTTTGAAAAGCTACTGTTTTTTCTCAATATAATCGCACACGTCACCTACCGTGACAAATTTCACCGGCTCGGTAAAACGGAAGCCGAATGCCGCCTCTATCTCCATTGCAAAGAGCATTATTGCCAGAGAGTCGAGCCCGAGGTCGTCAGTGAGCCTTGTGTCCTCGGTAACGGAAGCCATATCTATTTCGGGATTAACCTTGGTTAAAATCTGTTTCAACTTTTCAAGCATGTTTCTATCCTTTCCTTTTGCGTGATGCACAGCGGCCGGTGGTTTGCCTCTTGCCGTGTGAATTATTTGGAGCATTACTGCGTATATTTTGGCGAAATATCCTTGATATATGAGCGACGGCGCTTGTGCTGCTCGGCATCAAAGTATTTCCACTGTGCCATTACCTGCTTGTTGGTTTCGAGATTGAGGTTTGTCTCAAAGTATTCAACCTCACCGCTTTCAAGATACTCCGTCATTTTCTGCAGCATTACGGCATTTACGCCGGCTGACTGATATTCGGGAAGCACTGCGACGAGCGCAAGGTCTATGACGTGTGGTTTTTTCACCGCCTTTAAGAGCTTGAGCAGGGCAGAGGGGGTGAGTCTGCCGCCGCTCTTCTGCACCGCCTCACCGATGCTCGGCAGACAGAGAGCAAATGATACGACACGGTCGTTCTCATCACAGATTACGATGAGATACTTCTTGTTTATGATGAGCATAAACTGGTCTATGAGCTGCGCCTTCATCCTCTCGGTGAAGGGAACCGTTCCGTAAAGGTGACTGTAGCATCTGTCAATACATTCAAAGACACCGTCCTTGTATTTGCTTATGTATTTCTTCTTCGAAAGCTTTGTGGCGTCTACCACGTGCAGACGGCTGAGCTCAAGCGCACGATTGGCAACCTTCTCGAGCATAAAGTTCGGCTCCTTTGGGGAACGGATACAGAATTCGAGCCAGTCTATCTCCTTCTTGTAGCCGCACGCCTCGATAAGAGCAGGGTAGTAATCATAGCTGTACTGCTCCTCAAAGGTAGACATACGGTCAAATCCCTCTATAAGCAAGCCCTCGCGCTCAAGGTCGCTGTATCCGAGAGGACCGCATATCGTGTCGAGGTCTCTTGAATCTGCCCATGCCTCTATCGCGCCAAAAAGAGCCTTTGCAACCTCGACGTCGTTAATAGCGTCGAAGCGTGTGAATCTCAGGCGTGATTCGTCGTGCATTTCGTTATATTCTCTTTGGATAATTCCCTGAATTCTTCCTACCGTTACTCCGTCGCGCTCCGCGAGATAAAACACGGATTCGCAGGTGTCGGAATAGCAGTTCTTATCGGTAAATATCTTCATTTCATCCGAGTAAAGCGGAGGCACGAAATACGGGCAGTCGCGATACATACGGAGCGGAAAGCTTACAAACTCACGTCTTTGCTTTTTTGTTTTTACTTCATATACGTTTATCATTTTTCTTCCTCCGATAAAGACAGAGGCTCATCGTCTCTGCGCAAGAACGCAAGTCCGTATCCTGCGAGCCAGGGGCCGTTGTGCGAGCCGCTTACAGGAGTCATAATTACGTCCTCATGATTGGTTTTTATGTCGAAATTCTTTTCTATTTCCTTTAAGTCCTCAAGCAGAGAAGGACCTGTGTAAACGTGCCAGAGAAGATAGTCCTTTGGGTCACGGTCTCCGAGAATCTCCTTGAGCAATTCGCACGTTCTCGCCAGTGCCTTCTTGGGTGTACGCACGCTCTGTATAGCACATATCTCACCCTCGCGTGAGAAGTGGAGTACAGGACAGATGCTGAGCATCTTACCCATAAGTGCCTTGCCGCCCTTGAGTCTGCCGTTGTATATGAGATAGTCGAGCTTTCCTGCCACTCCGAGGAATTCCTGACGCTCCATCATCCAGTAGATTTCCTTGACGATGGTTTCGGAGTCGAGTCCGTCATTTACCATCTGCGCCGCGCGTATAGCGAGCAGTCCCTCGCCAAAGCACGTGATTTTTGAGTCGATTACCGTTATTTTGAGCTTGTCGCGGAATTCGTCTGCTATAAGTCTGATCAGGTTGTACGTGCCGCCGAGCTTTGAGCTGAGCGCGATAACTATGGCCTCGTCGTAGCCCTCGTCTACCACCTTGTTAAAGTGGCCGAGAATGTCCTCACGGGTCGGCATTGCGGTGTAGGGAAGATTGTTTTTAGGGTCCTCGAGCGTCTCAAGCTGCTTGTAAAACGCCACGGGGTCGAGGTCGAGGCCGTCCTTATATTCCTTTCCCATAAAGTTGAAGTAGATGCGTATTATATCAATTCCAAGCTCCAGATATCTCTTCGGGGCGTATTCAATACATCCTGTAGAGGTACAGAGTATCTTTATCCTGCTCATATTAAAAATCTCCTCTTATGTCCTTTCCCTCAAAGAGCGTCTTGCTCTTTGCCATATTGAGAAGCATTGCTGCGGTGTTGGCAATAGTGTCTGCTGTTGCAGAGCCTCTCATTTTAATTACAGGCTTGCCTACGCCGAGTATAATTCCGCCTCCGAGCGCGTTAAAATCGTACACGCCCATGAGGTAAGATACAAGCTTCATAATCTCGGGTGAGCCCGTTTTTTTACCATATCGTACTATATCCGTGATAATTCTGCGCGCTATTCCCTCGGAATTCTTGAACACCTGATTTCCTGCAAAGCCGTCGGTTACAAGCACGTCGCAGTCACCTGAGAGAGCTCTGTTGCCCTCTATATTTCCGATAAAGTTGAGGTCGTGGCACTCCTTTAATTTCTGATGTGTCTCCTTTACGAGCTTGTTGCCCTTGGTGGGCTCTGCGCCGTTGGAGAGCAGCCCTATTTTCGGACTCTCAATGCCGTAGTAGGTGTTCATAAATTCAGCACCCATATAGGCAAAATCCACGAGCTGTGACGGATTGCAGTCTATGTTTGCGCCCGTGTCTACAAGACAGGTAAATCCGCCCTTTTCCGCAGGGAGAATTGCCGCGAGGGCAGGACGCCTCAACACCTTGGCAGGTACGTATCTGAGTGCGCCTGCAATCAAGGCACCCGTGTTGCCTGCGTTGATAAATCCCGTTATGTCACTGCGAGCTCCGAGCTCTGTTAGTCCCTTGACCAATGATGAGTCGGGCTTATTGAATATCGCCTCCATCGGATTGTCGTAATTTGTCACGGCATCGGGGGCGTGTATGATTTCCACACGATCGTCGGTCCAGCCGAGTTCTCGGAGTGTTGCCTCTATCTCGGCACGGTCACCGAGTAAGAGTACCTCGAGGTCCTCGTTTTCTTTTATGGCGCGCACGGCACCCGTTATAAGTTCCTTTGCACCGTTGTCACTTCCGAGAGTGTCAACTGCTATCTTATATGTAGTCATTGCTTCCTGCTTTCCGTAGGGTATCCCTACCTTCTGTGCGGCTTACTCAACCGCTACGAGATAATCGTATATCCTCTGACCGCCTATTATCACGCTCACGCTGAGCTCGTCAAACTCCTCCTCAAGCGCCTCGGTCATACTTATTCTGTCGTCATCACTGACGCCCTCTCCGACAAAGAGGGTTATCAGCTCTCGCTCGTCAAGGTCGTCTATCGAACGTATGAGGCTCGTTACCGCATCTATCGGTGATGATGACGCGCCGATAAGCTCTCCGTTGAGAATACTTATCATGTCACCCTCCTTGACGTCTATACCGTTTACCTTGGCATCACGTATCGCGGTAGTGATCTCACCCGATATTACGGAATTCTTTGCCTCGGTCATATCGGATATCTGCTCGTCTGTATCCGTGATTGCAGAGTTAAATACCGCAAGAGCGGCATAGCCCTCCGGCAAGGTCTTGGTGGGGATAACAACCACCTCGGCATCCGCATACATTTCCTTTGCCTGCATGGCGGTGAGATATATGTTGCCGTTGTTGGGTAAAACTATAATTTTGTCGGCATTTATTGAGTCAAATGCCTCTATAAAATCATTGGTTGAGGGGTTGCCGGTCTGTCCGCCGTTAATCACGACATCCGCACCGAGCGACTCAAAGAGCGCGCTTAATCCTTCGCCCGTCGCAACGGTTATCACGCCCCAGGTCTTTTTTTGTCCCTTTGACTTTTTGATTTCTTTAACCTCGGAGTGCTGAAGGCTCATATTCTCGATCTTCACGTTGAGAAATTCTCCGTAGAGCTGACATTCCTCAAGCACCTTGCTCGGTGTATGCGTGTGGGCGTGTACCTTGAGCACGTCACCCGATACGAGAGCAACTATCGAGTTGCAATTCAATTTCTCGAGGCGTCTAACGAAGGCGTCCTTATCAAAGCTCTCGGGCTCACACTTTGCCCTCTGGAGTCTTACAAGACATTCCGTGCAGTATCCGTATTCAAGCTGTGAGTCCGTTGTAAAGAGGTCGTAATCGGGCGCTGCGGTGGGCTCCGTGTCAAATAACGGTAGCTCGGCACTCTTGCCGTCAAGGGCGTTGAGCATACCTACGATAATACACACGTATCCTGCTCCTCCGCTGTCTACCACGTCCGCCTCGGTGAGGGCGGGGAGTATTTCCTTAGTTCTGTCGAGCGACCGCTTTGCCTCCTCTGCGACGAGTGATAAAAAGTCGTACACGGTGCTGTCGGCATTGATATTTCCTGTGGCAAATTCCGCACTCTCGCGGAATACCGTGAGTATTGTTCCCTCCACGGGGGTAGCTACTGCGGCATAGGCGCGCTCAACACCTGCCTGCCAGGCGAGTGACATCTCCTTGGCGGAGATACTGTATTTATCGTGCAGACAATCTGAAATTCCTGCAATGAACTGCGAGAGAATTACCCCCGAGTTGCCCCTCGCACCGAGGAGCGTGCCCTCGGCAAATTCGGTGCATATATCTCCGACGGAATCTCCGTCGCACACGGTTATTCTCGCAATACCGCTCTCAAGTGTGCGCGTCATATTTGTACCCGTGTCACCGTCAGGCACGGGGAACACATTCAGGTCGTTTATAAGCTGAATCTGTGAACGAATCTCACGGGTACCTCCGAGAAGTATACGCTTCAGAGTGGCACCGTCAAGCACTTTCGTTTCCATATTTGGCTCCTTCCTTTGCGCAAAAATGCAAAAACTCGGTTTTTTGACATATTTTGCCGATTATACGCGTATTATATACTTATTTTTTCAACTCAACTTCAACACAACTTCAACATTTGTTGATATTTAGTTCATGAATAATTGAAAATAATATGATAATATAATGTCACAAAAGCGTGAATTTACATAAAATTACTTGACTACCGCGAAAAAATATCGCATAATATATTATATTGTGGTTGAAAAAGCTATACGGAGGAAAAAATGCTTAAAATTCTTATCGTTGAAGATGATCGCGATCTCAGTAAGCTCTTTGCTCACGTGCTTATCAAAAGCGGATATTCCGTCAAAGAGGTCGGCAATGGCAAGGAGGCGCTTGACGTGCTTGACAGTGAATACTTTGATCTTATAATTTCGGATATAATGATGCCTATCGTTGACGGATATGAGCTTGTCAGAATGGTGAGAGAATCGGGTAATAATACCCCTGTTATGATGATTACCGCCAAGGATGCCTTCGACGATATGAGGCGCGGATTCCTCTCCGGTACAGACGATTATATGGTTAAGCCTATAAACGTGAACGAGATGGTTCTGCGAGTCGGGGCGTTGCTCCGCCGCGCGCAGATGATAAACGAGCGAAAGCAGACGATAGGCAACACCGTGCTTGAGTGTGATACCTTTACCGTTACCACGGGCACGGAGGTAGTGTCGCTTCCGCAGAAGGAGTTTATGCTCCTCTACAAGCTCGTGTCATATCCGGGAAGAATATTTACACGCCAGCAGCTTATGGATGACGTGTGGGGATATGATTCGGAGAGCGATATGCACACGGTAGACGTGCATATAGGAAGACTGCGTGAGAGATTCCGCGAGAACAATGACTTCAAGATAGTCACGATGCGAGGCGTGGGATATAAGGTGGTCAAAATATGAGAGCGCTGGAAATATTCCGAAATCTGCGTGAGCAGAAGATAAGATTCGGTCTTAAAAGAAGTATGACCGTGCTCGTGTCGGGATTGGTAATAGTGAGCCTTTTGCTTGCGCTCGGAATATCCGAGCTGTTGCAGTGGATATTCCCGATTTTGACAAGAATGCCCATCCTGGCTTTGGTGCTGACGTTTGCAATAGTGCTTGTCGCAGTAACGATGTACTATATGTCGGGACTCTTCTTCGACCCGATAAAGCAGCTCCGTGACGGAATGCAGAGGGTGGCTGACGGTAACTTTGACACAAGGGTTGAAACCAAGTCCTCCTCGGTGGAAATTCAGGAGCTGGTTGCAGGCTTTAATATGATGGCGGAGGAGCTCGGCACGACGGAGATGCTTCAGACCGACTTTGTGTCTAACGTGTCGCACGAATTCAAGACACCGATAAATGCTATCGAGGGATACGCAATGCTGCTTCAGAGCGCGGAGAGCGAGGAATTGAAGGAGGAATACGTCGAGAAAATTCTCCTCAACACAGGCAGACTCTCGACGCTTGTGAGCAATATTCTCCTGCTATCAAAGATAGAGAATCAGACCATACCGACAAACCGCGAGCTGTACGACCTTGACGAGCAGATACGCGAGGATATAGTGGCAACAGAGCCACTGTGGGAAAAGAAAAACATAGAGTTCGACGTTGAGCTTGAGAGTATAGAGTATTTTGGCAACGAGAGCCTGATGCACCACGTGTGGACAAACCTTATCAGCAATGCGATAAAATTCAGTCCGGAGTCCTCAACCGTGTACATAACTCTTGCAAGAGAGGGCGACAGCGCGGTGTTCTCCATTCGCAATTACGGGCCGCATATTCCCGATGAGGCAAAGAAGCATATATATGATAAATTCTATCAGGCAGACCTCTCGCACAAGGCAGATGGCAACGGCCTCGGTCTGTCGCTTGTAAAGAGAATAGTTGCTATATTTAACGGAAAAATAGGTGTCGAAAACGTCGAAGAGGGCGGATGCGAGTTTACCGTTACTCTGCCTCTTTGAATGTCCGGTAGATAGTTATGCACTGATGGATTTTTGAATAAAATGGCAAAAAAAGACAACAATAGTTGTCAAAAACCGCGATTTTTGTAAAAATCAACACGTTCATAAAAACATCACTTGAAAAAGGCTTTTTGATGCAGAGCCGTGTCAATAAAATGTTTACAATTTGAAATTATCCCAAAATACAAATACCTATTTCATTTTTTTGCTATATGTGATAAAATGAAATAACGGAGGATAACAAAATGGATATAAAGATGAAACAGAAGATAAAGCTGATAGCTGTTATTTCTGCGGAATTTTTAGCAGTGGTGCTTATACTGGTGCTGATATTCCTTGCGGGTAAGAAGAGCTATACGGTTACCTTCGATCTCAACGGAGGAACGCTTCTCGGAGGCGATCTTGAGCAGAGAGTTACGCAGGGACATAACGCGACTCCGCCTGCCGCCGCAAAGGAAGGATATTACCTGTTGCGTTGGAGCGGCTCGTTCAACAACGTCAGCCGAGATATTACCGTCAGGGCGATATGGGAGTATGAGAGCTCCTACGGTATAGAGTACGTCACCGATGATAATTGGACGTATGCCGAGATATCCGGATGCTTTTCCGACCTGACAGGCGACGTTTACCTCGGAGCTTACTACAATGACAAGATAATTCTTACCGTCAGAGAAGGGGCATTCGCCAACCGACATAGGATAACGAGCATCCATATGCTTGACGGTATCCTCACTATTCAGGACAGGGCGTTTGAGAATTGTACCGCCGCGGAGCAGATAGACATACCGGGTACGACTCTTGCGATAGGCGATTATGCGTTTACAGGATGCGGAGAATTGACGGACATTGTTCTGCCGACAGGCCTTGAAACAATAGGCGAGGGGGCGTTCAAGAACTGCACCTCACTCAAGACCGTGTTCATACCCAAGACGGTTACGGAGATAGGCGTTGGAGCCTTTGAGGGCTGTACCTCGCTTGAAACCTTGGTATTTGCAGACGGTATCGAGCATATAGGTGACCGTGCCTTTGCAGGCTGCACGTCGCTCGAGACGGTGGTGTTGCCGCAGACTCTCGTCACTATCGGTAATTATGCCTTTGCAGGCTGCACGTCGATTTCCGAAATTGAACTGCCCGATACACTTGAGGAGATAAGGGACGGTGCGTTCTCATACTGCACGTCACTTGAGAGTATAGTTGTACCCGAGTTGGTGAGAATTATAGAAAACAATGCTTTTGCCGTATGCGAATCACTCACGGAGATAACTCTTTCGGAGGGAGTCGAGTATATTGGAGCAAGAGCGTTTTACGATGCGGCGGCACTTACCGAGGTGTATCTTCCCACGACAATTATTAAGATAGGAAACGAGGCGTTTACAGCGGCGGCACTCGTGATATATATTCCCACGGATGAAGAGGGCACACCCTTGTTCGTGCTTTCCCCCGAGAGCTGTGGCAACGGGGTAATTGTGGATTATTACAATCCAAGTGAGTCGGGAGAGAATTCCGATATCTGATAAGTCCCCTGTGCAAATGAGTGTTTTATAACATTCAGCTCTGCCGAGGGCATTATTCCATGAAAGGAGGTGGACTTTATGCATATCATAGAGGTTCTCGGAATATTTGCGATTTTGTATTTCATTGCGTTCATGCTGATATGCCTTTGGCGTGACAGGATAAACGTGAAGATAGGTAATCTTGCATTTGTTCTGGCTGACATCGTGTTCTTTTCATTCTGGACGTACTCATATTTTCAGATGGGCTGGCTTAAGGGAAACGAGTTCCTCACTCTCGGAAACATAAGTCCGCTGTCCTTTACTCTTATCGCGCTATGCCCGTTTATGAGCGAGAAGGTGCGCGATTACGTGTATTCGACAATCTCCTGCCTGTGGGTGGGAATGTTTATAGCGTTTATTTTCAGTCCGTCACATGCATATCTTTTCAGCTTCCGCGAGCAGGCAAATCTGAATTATGCCGCAGAGGCAGCGTGTCACATACTGTGCTCTCTGTTTGGTGTATACCTTGTCATCACAAGGCAGGTTAAGCTACATGCTAAAACTCTCGTCAAGGCAATGATATGTTTGTATTCCATCATTTCCATGGCGGTCGTGTTGAATTTTGTGTATCACAGAAACTATTTCGGTATGAATCCGTACGGTAATTATTCGATATATATGCTGGATTTGTTCGGCTCGTTCTGGGCAACGCTACTGGCGTACTTCCTCGGTATATTCGTCGTGCTTGTGCTTGGTTGGCAAGCGTGCCGCGGAGTTATATACATGCTTGATGGCAGACGACCGTCGGTAAGTTCGAATACAGAGTCCACACCCGATACCCCCACACCCGATACCCCCACACCCGATGAGCCAATTTTGGCATATACCGTTTCCGATGAAGAGGGTGACGACTACAGATACAGATTTGCTATGCGATATCTACGCGCACGTAGCAGGAGCTTCAATGATTTCGACAACGATTTTGACACCAAGGAGGCAGATGTCAGCGATGAGAATAGCGGTAACGTATGATAACGGCTTGATTTTTCAGCACTTCGGACACACAGAGCAATTCAAGCTTTATGACATTGAGAGTGGCAAGGTAATTAATTCAAGAGTGGTGGATACACTCGGAGAAGGACACGGGGCGCTCGGCGGATTCTTGGAGGCTCTCGGTGTTAACGTGCTTATATGCGGCGGTATTGGCGGCGGAGCACAGATGACTCTTGCCGAGCTCGGAATTCAGCTCCTCGGAGGCGTGAGCGGTTCTGCCGACGATGCGGTCGATGCGTATCTTGAGAACCGACTTCTATATAACCCAAACGTCAAATGCAGCCATCACGGAGAGCATCATCACGAGCATGGACACGATTGCTCAAGTCACGGATGCGGAGAGAATAAGTGTTCACATTAAGCTGTATTTGTAAACTTTAATAGTCAATACTTGCGTTTTTTTAACCTTTTAGAACGGTCGGGAGGGATATAAGCTTTTTGCTTTTCTGCCTGACTGCGATATATTAACCGAGGAGGAAGGGCACGGATTATTTCCGCCCTCACTTTCGGTGTCAGAGCTTACCGATTACTTGTCACGGTCTTCGGTAGGCTCTTTTTTCTCATCCTTTGCCGACGAATAGGCCGCGACACTTTTGTGCGCAGGACACGTCTGCCCCTCGCAATCTTTTCTATCTCTGCCGTTGAAGTATTGACGCTGTGCTTATCGTCTGCCGGGCAAGAATAATTGCCGCACGGGAATAAAATGCGCGCATTTCCGCTTATTCTATAGCGTTGGCAGAATGAACAATTTGTCAAAAAACGTTTTGTGCATACTACACCAAAATAATTTTGCGCGCCTATAGTTATTGACTTAATGTATATTTTGTGATATTATGTAGTTGATAAAGTGGCGTGATTATATCCGCACTTGCGCGCGCACGGGTGAAAGCGCGTGCAGTCCGGGCAGAAAACCCTTAGCCTAACGGCGTCTGCGTATAATCATTAAGGGTACACAACGCTTTAGCGCTTATGTCCGAGCCGAGGACATAGGTGATTAATTCGGCGAAAAAAACAAAAGGAGAAAAACATGAAAAACAAAATCATTGCACTTCTGCTTGCTATGGTTCTTGTGGTAATGGCACTTGCTTCCTGCGGTGGCGGTAAAGGAGGAAATAGCGGCGGCGGTGGCGGCGGCGGCGATATCCCCGGTGGCGACACAACAAGCGCATACCCCTGGACAACTACAACTCTCAAGTTTGAGATGTCCGAGAACTCTAACCTGCAGGAGCTCCCCTCTACCTGTAAGAGATATCTCGCAGGTGACACCAATGGCCTTGATGATGTCAGCACCGTAGACGCTATGGTAACTGCAAGAAACGCTAAGGCTCTTACCGAGACCAACGTTATAGTTGAGTATGATTATCTTCCCGATACTGCTCAGTACGCTTGGGCTCAGAACATCGACAGAATCCATCAGGAAGTATCCGCTAAGGCAGCAGGTCGCCCCGACATCTATTGTAACTTCGTTTACGATATGGTTGCGACCTCTCTTAAGGGATCCTTCGCTAACCTTCTTTCTACCACCATGCAGTCTACTATCAATGACAATGGTGAGAAGGTAACAGGCGCAGATCACAACTACTTTGAGTTCACCGATCCTACATACGTAGATACCGGTGTTGGCTACATGAATGAGTATATGAGAACTCTTACTCTTTCTAAGCACAAGATGTACTGCTTGTCCTCTGACTATTTCACCGACATGGTACGTGCGTTCCTCATCGTTCCCGTTAACATCGGTCTTCTTGAGTCTCTCGGTGTTGCAACTGATGATGCAGGCAACCTTGTTGAAGGTCAGTACAACAGTGACAGAACCGGTGACGGCGAGTTCACAATCGACGACTTCTATAAGCTCGTTGATGAAAAGGAATGGAATTACAACACTCTTGCAAAGTTCTCCGAGGAGATCTTTGATGACGGTGCTGCCGGTGATGAGGGCGTTGACCTTCGCGATACCGTAGGATTTGCTCTCGGTACCGATTCCGGTCTTTCCGCTTCCGGTATGCTTTACACCACTTCTATCACAATTATCGATCGTGAGTACAATGCATCCACAGGTGAGTACACCTACAGCTATCCCGGTGCTGCTACCACCGACGGCGGTAAGACCTTCCAGGTTACCTCCGTTAACGAGGAGCTTGTTAACTTCTGTGAGAACCTCAGTGACCTCTTTGAGACTAAGGGCGTTATCGCAGTAGGCACACACGGTACCGACGTTTTCGGTTACGGTACTACCGACCTCCAGGCTATCCGTGAGAGATTCTCCAAGAACTACGTTCTCTTCGGCGGTGTTATCTGCCTTGGTTCTCTCGAGTACGATCAGTACAAGGATATGAACGGTAAGGGTGGCACAGGCTACGGTATTGCTCCCGTTCCGCTTTACAGAACTAACTACACAGATGCTCAGGGCAATGTTAAGACTGATGATTACCTCACTCAGATCCACAACCTTGGTCGTATAGGCGCTATCTCCTACACAACCGAGAAGTTCGCTCAGTGCTCTGCATACCTTGATTACCAGTCTACTCATTCCACCGACATCCTTAACGAGTACTATGACTTCAAGCTTCAGTACGACGTTGTAGGTACCGGCGTAAAGGGTAACGTTGAAATGCTTAAGTACATCCGTAAGAACGTACGTACCGCATTCGACAAGGTTTACGAGGATGCTATTGGTAGATTCTACAATGCTACTGACGAGGAGTCCCTCAACAAGCAGTGGCACACCATGATTAAGAACGGTGGCTTCCATGAGATCGATGGCGACCAGATGAGAGCTGCATACAATGCAAACACCGGTGAGAAGGCTAAGAGACTTTACGATCTCGAGCACAACATCTTCGGTGCGCTTCCCGCATAATCACGGTAATTATTCATAGAATTGAATAGCTTGTCGGCGTATCTGTCATTTTGCAGATACGCCGATTTTTTGTATACAGGAGCACCAGACGTGCGCAAGCAAATAATCTGTGTCGACGGTGAGGGCGCAATCAGCGTGTTATCCTTAGCAGATAATACGCTAAAACCAAGCTTGCTTTTTAGGTAAATGAAGTTATCTTGGATAGTGAAGCTCGCTTTGTAAGTGAAGTTATCTTTGGTGGTGAGCCTCTCTTTGTGAGTGGAGTTATCTTTGGTGGTGAGGCTCTCTTTGTGAGTGGAGGTATCTTTGGTAGTGAGGTCTTGCCTGATGTGAGATTTGTCGTGCGGCAATCGTTTTTGCCGATTTATTTCGGTAATTGTCAAATTCGCTTGACTTATAAGGGAAAATATCTTATACTAAATAGGAAGAAAAACAGGAGAGTCCTACAGTATGGAGCATATAATTTTAGCCTCTCAATCGCCGAGGCGAAGAGAGCTTTTATCAAAGATATACGACAGCTTTGAGGTGATAACGTCGGAGGTTGACGAGAGTCTGCCCGATGGTGTACATCCCTCGCGCGGTGTTGAAATTCTCGCCGTGAGAAAGGGTGGCGCGGTTGCCGAGGCACACAAGGATTCCATAGTAATATCATCGGATACGCTGGTGGAGCTTGACGGAATTCCGCTTGGCAAGCCCGTGTCGGAGGAGGATGCGCACAGGATGCTCTCTATGCTCTCGGGCAGGTATCACAACGTTCACACAGGCGTGGCGGTGCATTATCGAGGCGCACGTAGGAGCGGTGTAGCGTCCTCACGTGTGAAGTTTAAGCTGCTTACAGATGCGGAAATCTACGACTATATAGCATCAGGCGAGCCTATGGACAAGGCAGGGGCATACGCTATTCAGGGCGTGGGCGGAAAATTTATCGAGGGGTATGACGGTGACTTTGATACCATAATGGGTCTGTCCGTCAGCCTTACTGAAAAACTGATAGAGGAGATAACCTCTCAAGATGACTAAAAAAGAGAAAAAGGAACGCCTTGCGTTAGTTGTTGCAAGGCTCAAGGAAATATATCCCGAGGCTGAGTGCGCGCTTGAGTATGGCGGCGACGCCTGGAAGCTACTCGTCATGGGCAGACTCTCCGCACAATGCACCGACGCGCGGGTTAATATAGTGTGCCGCGAGCTTTTCCGTGAGTTTCCTACCGCGGAGGCTATGGCTTACGGCGACATAGCAAGGATAGAGGAGCTGGTCAAGCCCTGCGGTCTATACCGTATGAAAGCGTCGGGAATCAAGGATTCATCACGTATGCTCGTTGAGGATTACGGCGGAGTGCTTCCCGCCAATATGGATGAGCTGTTGAAATTCCCGGGTGTCGGCAGAAAGATTGCCAATCTCTTGCTCGGAGACATTTACGGAGTGCCGTCGGTTGTGTGCGATACACACTGTATGAGAATATGCGCAAGACTCGGAATGTACCGCGAGGATTTGCGTGATCCTGTGAAGATAGAGAAGATTTTGCTCGAGCTGTTGCCCTATGGCGAGGGCTCGGACTTTTGTCATAGAATAGTATTTTTCGGCAGGGAAGTATGTACTGCGCGCTCACCAAAGTGCAAGGAGTGTCCTATCTGTGACCTCTGCTCGTATTCCGAGGGGGAGGGGAGACGTGCCAGATAAAATTAAAATATCACTGCCGATAATCACGGAGGGGAAGTACGACAAGAACACCCTCAAGCAGATATTTGACGCTACGGTAATAACCTGCGACGGTTTCGGTATATTCAAGTCTCGGGAGAAGCAAATACTCATACAGAGACTTGCAAAGGACGGTATAATAGTTCTTACGGATTCCGACGGGGGAGGCAAGGTGATACGCTCATTTCTCTCGGGAATAGTGCCAAAGGAGAAGGTGTATAACCTCTATATTCCAAAAATCAAGGGCAAGGAAAGGCGCAAGACAGCCCCGTCAAAGGAGGGGTATCTCGGTGTCGAGGGGATGGGCAGAGATGAGCTTGTAAGAGTCTTTTCTCCGTTTATCAATACTCAAGATAAAGATGAGCCGACACCCCGAAAACGCGGTGAAATAATAACTAAAGTTGACTTTTACTGCGATAAACTGACAGGAGCGGATAATTCCTCGGCTATGAGAGATGCGCTTGCACGTGAATTTGGACTGCCTGACGGGATGAGCGCAAACGCTCTGATGGAGGCACTGAATCTCATTGCGGACAGAGAGGAATACAAGAGCAAGGTTGCCAAGATATCGGCAAAGGAAAGCAATAGCTGAAATACACGTTTCCGCCGCGACAATGCTCGCGGCGGATATTCTTTTATAAAGTATTTCCGCAAAATATAAATATTTTGAAAATTATATTTACTTTTAGAATTATTTGTGATATAATTAACAATTGAGGGAAACCTCATTTACCGGAATATTATTAAAATTTTTTATATGGAGGATAAGCCAATGATAGTTAGAAAGAAAGTTTCTATGGATGGTAACACCGCTGCTGCTCACGTTTCTTACGCGTTCACAGAGGTTGCTGCTATCTACCCTATCACCCCTTCCAGCCCCATGGCTGAAGTAACAGACACCTGGAGTGCATCCGACAAGAACATCTTTGGAGAGCCTGCAAAGAACATCTTTGGCGAGAACGTTAAGGTTGTTGAAATGCAGTCCGAGGCAGGCGCAGCAGGCGCAGTTCACGGATCTCTCGGCGCAGGTGCTCTCACCACCACCTACACCGCATCTCAGGGACTTCTTCTTATGATCCCCAACATGTACAAGATCGCCGGTGAGCTTCTTCCTTGCGTAATTCACGTTTCCGCAAGATGCGTTGCCTCCCACGCTCTTAACATTTTTGGTGACCACTCCGACGTTTATGCTTGCCGTCAGACCGGCTTTGCAATGCTGGCTGAGACCAACGCCCAGGAGATCATGGACCTTGGTGCCGTAGCTCACCTTGCTACCATCAAGTCCCGCGTTCCCTTCCTTAACTTCTTCGACGGCTTCAGAACCTCTCACGAGATTCAGAAGGTTGCCGCTTGGGATTACAAGG
>JAZNHE010000048.1:0-28938 GCA_045576795.1 Eubacteriales bacterium
GACTTCCGCATAATGCAGCTCCCCGAGCTTCCGCCCTACAACACAGACAAGATCCGTCATATACTTGAGAAGGCGGAGAATTACCTTACAGAGCCTATCCCGATGATGACTCTCTCGCAATATCGCTCCTATGCCGAGCAAGGAAGCACAGTAATCTACAGCAGACCTTATTGGGCGCGTATGGATATGCTGGCTCACATGACGGTTGCAGAAAGACACGAGGGAAAAGGCAGATTTATCGACAAGATACTCGACGTCATCTGGGCAATGCTCGATGAGTCAACCTGGATGCTCCCCGAGCACACTGCGCATCTTCCCAACGAAGAAACAAAAAGAACCAAGGTGCCTGCAGCAGTGGGGGATAAATACCCTCACGGCCTTGAGCTCGGTGCGTGCTACCGTGCAGCAACCGTAGCACTTGCATATTACTACTTCAAGGATAAATTCGATGAGGTATCCCCGTTTATAAACGAGAGAATCTTATACGTGCTCAAGGATCGCATAATCAATCCATACATAAAATATCGCTACTGGTGGGAGGGTGTTACCGGCAACAAGGTCAACAACTGGTGTCCGTGGAACGTATGTAACATCCTGTTTGTAATCGCACTCGTTGAGGATGACCTCGAGGTGCGTGAGGAAGCAGTACGCATCTCACTTGAATTCCTCGACAATTATCTTAATTGGTGCAAGAATGACGGCGGCTGTGATGAAGGCCCTACGTATTGGGTGCCGGGAGCAGCATGTATGTTTGACTCGCTCGAAATCATCGAGGATATGACGGGCGGCAAAATAAAGATATACGACGAGCCTCTCATCAAGGCGATAGGAGAATACTACCCCCGTGCAAACATTACGGGCAGATACTTTGTTAACTTTGCCGACTCACGCTCTCTTGGCGGTGCTGACGGAGATATGATACTGCGCTTTGGAAAAAAGTGCTCATCGGATATACTCACGGCATTCGGTAAAACAATGCTCAAGACAATCCCCGTAAACTTTGATCCGAAGGTAATATACAGAAGCACGTGCAGTCTGCTTACCGAAACGGTTGATACCTCGGACTTCACGCCCAAGGCGGCAACGGACACATACTTCCCCGACCTCAAGGTTATGATACTGCGCGAGAGTGAAAACCCCGACGAGGGCATCTTCCTCGCGATAAAGGGCGGCAACAATAATGAGAGCCACAACCACAACGACGTCGGAAGCTTTATTGTATACAAGAACGGCAGCCCTGTGCTTATAGATGCAGGCGTCGGCGAATATACCAAACAGACCTTCTCTGCCGACAGATACAAAATCTGGTCAATGCAGTCACTGTATCACAATCTCCCCGCCTTTGACGGTGTTGGACAGCTCAACGGTGAAAAATACGCCTCTAAAATGGAGGTATACGACAAGGATGCGCGCAGCCTCACGCTCGATATAGCGGATGCATACGACGAGGTATGCGGTGTAAAGAGTCTTGTGCGCTCGGCATCTATGCGCGGCGACACGGTGAGTGTGACCGACAGCTTTGAGCTTGAGTGTGAAAAGGCGGTGAGCTTTATCTTCGTCACCCACGTTGAACCCAAGCTTGTGGAGCGCGGAAAAATATCCCTCAATATGGACTCAACTCTCTCTTACGACGAGAGCCTTGATGCAAGAATTGAGGCATTTGAACCCGTCGGTATGAAGACCGTGGGCTCTTGGGGAACGGATATGCTTTACCGTATACACCTGACCACCAAGGCAAAGCAAGGGAAATTCACCTTTACCGTCAGGTAAGCGCAACTTTAATCAAGCAGCATTAATATCGCAATTCAACTTCAATTAAGCAGCATTAATATTGTAATTCAATGCGTGTTCTCCTCTTGGGCAACACGCATTTTATTTTGTCGGATAGTCGAATTTCACTCATTTTCCATCAGATACCGAAAATCGGGCTCAAAGTGCCGAAAATCGGACAAGCTGCACCGAAAACAAGTATTCCGATTGCGGTAATTGTGGTGGGTGTAGTACTTTTCGGCACTACCCTATCAGAAATTGTGAGCCCCGTTAGGAAATCTGTGCTCCGCCCTACCGAAAACTGTGTATATGTATAAGATAGAGTATAAGATAGAGCATATGATAGGATTATACAATAACCAAATAAATAATATACTCCTATTCCGTATAAACGCGCTTACGCGCCAAAAAGCAAACAAGTGTTTGTATTTTTTATGTTTTTTAGTCTCAAATCTTCCCTGAGGCTCTTTCAATCTTTTCTTGCATTTCAACGCTTTTGTTCTCTATTTCAAACATTGCGCACTTTGGCAACGTTCTTATATCAACAGTATAGTAGCACCTCTCAACTCCGCCTATCTTCTGCTTTCCCTTCTCTATATATCCCTTTTTGAGAAGACTGCGCAACGCATCGTCGATAGTGCTCCGAGAGCTGCCTGTCCACTGTGCGAGATATTCCCTCGTTCCGACAAAGCTGTCACACCGCTGGTAGTAATAGCTGAAAATTATAGCGTAGACGAGCAACTCCGTCTTCTCAAGATTTAAGTCAAATCTCATAAATCCCCAAATCTTAAAATAATTTACCCTGTTGACAAGAGGAAGCCGACGCTTTTTCTCCGCCTCCTCCGCCTTGTTCCCTGACAGTGCGCCCAAAGAAATCAGCTTACTGCTGTACTGCATAAAATTTCTCCTTTCCAAAGGCGGCATAACACCGATTGCCGTAATTTCTCATCAAGACCGACACCCAACGAAGCAAAGGACCCTGTCGCCCAAGAGCCCGACATTCGTGTAAGACGCGCAACAATGATACCCCTTGTGCGAGTAACATCACCTCGAGCCCGACTTATGCGCGAGATTGTCGCCTGTTGATGAGTGGCACTTTTTCTGTGCTTTGCCGTCAGTTTTTTCTCTGCACCTTAATTATAAATTACCGAATAATAAATGTAAGTATAGTCGCATTACAAAAATCAGACCGTCAAGCGCGGAAAATATGTGCATAATCAATAAAAATCAGCAGTTTTTTTACAAGCTTCGGTGTCTTTGGTTAATATCCTTAAAAATCTACGGCTTTTTACAGCCTTGAGGTTATTTTGTTAATATTCCGAAACTCGGCTCACTTATGAAAATCTCGGCAGCCTTTTACAGCCTTGAGGTTATTTTGTTAATATTCCGAAACTCGGCTCACTTATGAAAAACTCGGCAGCCTTTTACAGCCTTGGGGTTGTTTTGTTAATATCCTAAAATTTGGCGAAGCATCCGGAAAGCATAAGCTCTTACGCCTTTTGCACACCGCCTCTTACGGCTGCGGTATTACACACAGAGCGAGCCGACCGCTCCGGGCAAAGGTAAAAGATGCGCCTCGCGAGGACAAGGAGTGCTTCAACGGGGTATGGTGCGGGAATTGAACAGATGCTTTCACTGACAATCGGACTAAAAAATATAAAATTGTATCTTGCATATTTATAATATATGTGTTATTATTAAGATAGCGAAATATGGCAATAAAGCATTTTATCAAAGAAAGGACTGTGAGATATGAAATATTATCTTGCCATCGACATCGGTGCATCCAGCGGCAGACATATCATAGGATATATGCAGGATGGCGTACTTATGACCGATGAGATTTACCGTTTTCCAAACGGAATGGACACCCTTGACGGACATCTTGTGTGGGATAGCGAAAGGCTCTTACGCGAGGTAAAGGCGGGTATTGCGGCATCCTTTGCCAAGTATCCCGAGATAGAGAGTCTGTCTATTGACACCTGGGGTGTTGACTACGTGCTTATGAAGGGCGATAAGGAGGTAGCTCCGACGTACGCTTACCGTGACTCGAGAGTTGACGGCCCTATCGACGAGGTTCACAAAATCATCTCCTTTGACGAGTTGTATGAGAGGACGGGAATTCAGTTCAATAAGTTCAACAGTATCTATCAGCTCTATGCAGATAAGCTCGCAGGACGACTTGAGGGCGTGACAGACTTCCTTATGATACCCGAATACCTGATGTATAAGCTCACGGGTAACAAGGTAAAGGAGTTTACCAACGCTACAACGGCAGGACTCATAAATGCCGACACTCTCCGCTTTGACGAGTACATCTGGGAAAAGCTCGGACTGCCCGAGGCAATGATGACGGAGGTATATCAGCCCGGCACTCTCGTAGGCAGACTCACCGATGAGGTGGCGCGCGAGGTCGGAGGCAATCTCGACGTCGTGCTGTGCGCAACTCACGACACGGGCAGCGCAGTAGAGGCAATAGAGATGAAGACTGACTCCCCATATATATCCAGCGGCACGTGGTCACTGCTCGGTGTTAAGACCGAGAGAGCCATCACCGATGCGGTCAGCCGTGAGTCAGGATATTCCAACGAGGGCGGTGTTGGATACAACCGCTATCAGAAAAACATCACGGGTATGTGGATAATACAGAGTCTGCGCGGCGAGATGTGTCCCGACACCTCATACGGTGACATCGCAGACATGGCATCAAAGAGCAGCTATGCCGAGATATTCGACGTAAATGACGAGGTGTTCATGGCTCCCGAGAGTATGAAGGATGCCATCAGAGATTATCTCACCTCACGCGGCAAGCCTGCACCCGTGACACCTGCCGACTACTTCAATGCAAGCTACGTGAGCCTCGCCCACGGCTACAAGGAGGCTATCGCTGACCTTGAGAGAAACACGGGCAAAACCTATTCCGAGCTCTACATAGTAGGCGGAGGCGCAAAGAACGTGTACCTCAACGCACTCACAGAAAAATATACAGGCAAGAAGATAGTGGCACTGCCGATTGAGGCAACCGCTATCGGTAATATGATGATTCAAATTAAAAGGAGTAAATAATTATGACTAACTACGAATCCGCTAAACTCGCGTACGCCGCGCTCGGCGTCGACACAGAGGCAGCTATCGAGGCTCTCAAGAATATACCCGTGGCAATCCATTGCTGGCAGGGTGATGACGTAGTCGGCTTTGACAGTAAGGAGGCTCTCTCCGGTGGTATACAGACAACAGGTAACTATCCCGGCAAGGCTACCACACCCGACGAGCTTATGGCAGACTTTGACAAGGCTATCTCCCTCGTCCCCGGCGCAAAGAAGCTCAATCTCCACGCATCCTACGCCATCTTTGAGGACGGCAACATCGTAGGCAGAGATCAGCTTGAGCCCAAGCACTTTGCAAAGTGGGTGGAATTTGCCAAGGAGCGCGGAATGGGCCTTGACTTCAACCCCACCTTCTTCGCTCATCCTATGGTAAAGGATAACCTCACCCTCTCCTCTCCCGACGAGCAGACACGCGCGTATTGGGTAAGACACGGACAGGCGTGTGTAAGAATTGCAGAATATTTTGCTAACGAAACAGGCAAGCCCTGTGTTATGAACATCTGGATTCCCGACGGCTTTAAGGACATTCCCACCGACCGTCTTGCACCCAGAGCAAGATTTAAGAAATCCCTTGACGAGATTCTCGACATTCCCTACGATAAGACAAAGGTTTACGTAACCCTCGAGTCCAAGGTGTTCGGTATAGGCCTTGAGTCCTACACCGTAGGCTCTGCGGAATTCTGTCTTTCCTACTCCGACTACAAGGGCATCACACCCCTTATGGATAACGGTCACTACCATCCCACCGAGGTTGTATCCGACAAGATATCCTCTCTGCTTGTATTCAACGAGAAGATAGCTCTGCACGTTACACGCCCCGTACGTTGGGACTCCGACCACGTAGTAATCTTTGACGATGAGACCAAGGAGATAGCAAAGGAAATCGTAAGAAATAATGCTCTTGACAGAGTGTTCATCGCTCTTGACTACTTTGACGCATCCATCAACCGTGTTGCCGCTTGGGTAATCGGTGCGAGAAATATGCAGAAGGCTCTGCTCAATGCACTCCTCCTCCCCAACGCCGCCCTTGCAAAATATCAGGACGAGGCAAACTATACAAAGATGCTCGCTCTTCAGGAAGAGTTCAAGACTCTGCCCTTCGGTGCGGTATGGGATGAATACTGCAAGAGAGAGGGTGTATCCGTAGGTATGGAATGGATAGACGTTGTTGACAAGTATGAAAAAGAGGTACTTGCAAAGAGATAAGGCCCACCCGTGTCGCTTTGGCAATATGCGCCAAAGATGAATACCGCTATGCAGTATGAATAGCGTCGAGGGTGCTTCCCTTTACGTAACCGCCTGTGCTGTTACTTGACGGCGGCTTGCCCCTATGTAACCGCCTGTGCGTTATATTCCGCGGCGTAGCACGACCTTATCACTTAAAATAATTTATATAAGCAGAAAAGAGAGAACAAATCGGTTCGTAGCCGAAGCGTCCTCTCTTTTTCTGTTGCTTTAATAAAGCCGTCGCACAGCAACGATGAAATCTTCACTTTGTTCAGATGAAATCCCACGTTAGACCTCTGTCTGCACCCTGATTTTTCCTATAAAAAATAATCGCCTATTTCTCCTATAAACAGTCAGTACTTGACAAAATATTAATATGTGGTAAAATTATATTACCCCGACAGGCTCATCCTGTTATTAAAATTGAGGTATTTATGGAAAAATTGACAAAAAAGTTTGGTCTGGTCACAGCAATATGTATGGTTGCGGGCATAGTTATAGGCTCGGGCGTATTCTTTAAGGCCACTCCCGTATTCGCAAACAACGGCGGTAGTATGGTTAAGAGTCTGACTACCGTATTGGTGGTCGGCTTGCTTATGACGATATGCGCCTACACGTTCTCGATACTTGCAGGCAGATATTCAAATATCAACGGCCTCGTTGACTATGCGGAGGGCGTATGCGGTAAGAGATACGCTTACACGGTAGGCTGGTTTATGTCGGTCATATACTATCCCGTCATTGTATCCACTCTCGCGTGGGTGTCGTCCAACTACACCTGCTCACTCCTTGAAATAGACAACGCAAACGTAAGATTGCTCATCACGGCATCATATCTTCTGCTATCCTTCTTACTCAATATATTCTCGCCAAAGCTCTCGGGCAAGTTCCAAATTTCCACCACGGTTATCAAGCTTATACCCCTTTTAGTGATGGCGATAGCAGGCACCGTCATAGGACTTATAAACGGTCAGACGCTTGAGAATTTCACTGCCGATACGTCAGGCATCGTGACAAGCACAGGCGGCGGTCTTTTCGGTGCTATCGTAGCCTTTGCCTTTGCATACGAGGGCTGGATAATCGCAACCTGCATCAATGCGGAGCTGCATAATGCAAAGCGCAATCTCCCTCGTGCGCTCGTAATCGGCACGGTCCTCACGATAATAGTATATCTTGTCTACTTCCTCGGTGTGTCAAGTGTACTGTCAACCGAGCAGATAATATCGGCAGGCGACAATTTGCCGAGGATAGCATTTACCTCACTGTTTGGCGGCAATGCTCTGTTTGGCACTATCGTATACGTGTTTATTATAATCTCCTGCCTCGGCACTATGAACGGAGTTATGCTGGCGACCTGCCGCGGCTTCTATTCCCTGGCGGCAAGAAATCAGGGCCCTGCGCCCCTCTCCCTATCGCACCTTTCAAGGCACAGCAATATGCCAATCAAGTCATCTCTGATAGGCATTGCCATCACGGTTGTATGGATGCTTCAGTGGGAATTCGGACTCATACGCGGCAAGCTCCCTGCAATAATCTCGTTTGAAAACGATGAATTGCCCATCATCACCCTCTACGCATTATATATTCCGATATTTATCAGTATGATGATAAAGTGCAAGGACCTGCACCCCGTGAAGAGATTTGTATTCCCGTCCCTCTCGATATTGGCGTGTGTATTTATGATATACTGCGCGTTCAAGGCATATCAGCTTCAGGCTATATACTATCTCATCATATTTGCACTCGTTATGATAATCGGCGCCTGCTTCTGGCGTGACAAAAAGGGCAAGAGCGCAATATACAGACTGTTTTACAGGTAAAAATAAAGAATAAACAAAAAAACGCTTACACGGTTAAGGTGGGACATCCCCCGATAGCCTCTGTAAGCGTTTTTTTATTCTGTTGTATAGCCGACGGGAGCCGCCGCTACAAAAGATAATGCGGCACCAATCGAAAGCATTATACAAGGCTCCTCACGTACCTATTTACGTATCAATCATATAATCATATACGTTGTGAATATTTGCGCCTTGCTCATATCTGTTGTGCGCATTTGCGCTTTCTCCGATAGCGGATGTGAGTATTTTTACTTATACCTATTACGCGGATTGGCGATTTTTGGGTTTTGTCGATTATTCTGCGCCGTATCCTGCCGCAACTATCGCTGCGATGCACTTTTCTCTTACGTCGGTCGCAGACTCAACCGTTACTGTGCCGTCGGTGTGACTCGCTGTGGCAGATACCACACCATCAACGCCCTCGCACGCCGCCTTTACTCTTGCCTCGCAGTGAGGACACATCATTCCGTCAACCTTTATTACAGCAGTCATATTCTCTTTCTCCTCATTTTTTGTTATTATAATGTCTTTTTTACCGTTTTTCTTTGACACGGGTACGCCCTCTCGGAGCTTTTTCTCTCTCCAGAGGTTGAGCCGTAAGGCGTTTAGCACAACGCACACGCTCGACATACTCATCATTGCCGCTCCTATCATAGGGTTCATAGCGAGTCCAAACAGACCTGCCGCAAGAGGAATACCGAGGCAGTTGTATATGAACGCCCAGAAGAGATTTTCTCTTACGTTATTAAGGGTGGCTCTGCCGATGCCGATGGCAGCCGCAACTCCCGAGAGTCCCTCTCCCATCACGACAACGTCTGCGGAGTCCACCGCAATGTCAGTACCGCAGCCTATGGCTATACCCACGTCGGCACGTGTCAAGGCAGGAGCATCGTTTATTCCGTCGCCAACCATACACACCTTGCCTCCCTCGGAAAGCTCGCGGATAACTCTCTCCTTGCCGCTCGGAAGCACTCCTGCGATAACGTGAGAGATACCGACAGCCTCACCGACAAATGCCGCACTGCGCTCGTTGTCACCGCTGAGCATAACCACGTCAAGCCCCATAGCCTCAAGGCGTGCAATACTCTCACGCGCGTCATCCTTCAAGGTGTCGGATACCGCAACGACTCCGATACATTCGCCCCCGACAGCTACCGCAAGAGTGGTCTTGCCCTCGTCTGCAAGTCTGCTCGCGATATTTACCCACTCGCCCGCGGCACATAGCTTCTCCGCGTATGATATGCTCACCGCATAGCAGTCTTTACCGTCTATTTTTGCATACACACCTCTGCCTCCCTCGGCACGAAAATCGGTTATCTCGCGGTGTGCAGCGCCCATTTCCTTTGCATAATTTATCACGGCAAGGGCGATAGGATGCTCACTGCCTCTCTCAAGCGAGTAGGCGACCGAGAGCAACTCACTCTCTCCGACTCCTATCGGGACAACGTCCGTCACACGTGGCTCACCCTTGGTAATCGTGCCCGTCTTGTCAAGCACGACCGTCTTTATTCTGCCGCACTCCTCAAGTGCCGCGGCATTCTTGAATAGTACGCCTCTCCTTGCTCCGACTCCCGAGCCAACCATTATAGCAACGGGTGTAGCAAGTCCGAGGGCACAGGGACAGCTGATAACCAGCACCGATATGGCTCTCGCAATAGCAAATCCGACACTGCCGTTGGCAATCATCCAGCCGATAAAGGTCAGGAGCGATATTCCCATAACCGCAGGGACAAATACTGCCGAAACCTTGTCTGCGAGCTTTGCCACGGGGGCCTTTGAGCCTGCGGCATCCTTTACCATCTCTATTATACCCGCAAGGGCGGTATCCTTCCCGACTCTGCTCGCGCGGACGGTAAGGAAGCCCGTGAGATTTACAGTACCACCGTATACTCCGTCACCCACCGACACGTCACGCGGAATACTCTCGCCCGTCAGCATAGACTCGTTCACCGAGCTTGTACCGACCGTTATCTCGGCATCCGTGGGAATTTTTTCTCCGGGGCGCACGACGAGGCAATCTCCGACGACAACCTCTGATATGGGTATCACTACCTCGCATCCGTCACGCAAAACGGTTGCCTCGTTGCTGACGAGTCCTGCCAGCCTCTTTATCGCATTTGTGGTCTTGCCCTTTGCTCTTGCCTCAAGAGTCTTGCCGAGGGTGATGAGGGCAAGTATCATAGCCGCCGACTCAAAGTACAGCTCGTGCAAATAATGTGCTCCGTCAGCTCCGCCTCTCACCTCGATTGCCATAGCGACAAGCATAGCAACGCTGTATCCGAAAGATGCGAGCGAGCCGATAGACACGAGCGTGTCCATATTAGGTGCGGCGTGAATTAAGCCCTTTGCACCGTTTATGAAGAACTTACCGTTAATAATCATCACGGCAAGTGCGAGTGTCATCTGTATTACTGCATTGATAATAGGATTATCCTCGATAACCCTCGGGTGTGCAAGTCCCAGCATACCGCCCATAGAGAAATACATCAGTGTGAGCGATAATACGAGGGATACAACCAGCCTTTTAATCAACACGGGGGTATCCGTATCGCGAAATTCGTCAGCGGCATTTCCCGTCCCCTCCGTCAATGAGGAGGCACCGTATCCTGCACCCACTACCGCGCGTATTACATCGTCATCGGAGCACTCCCCCTCTACCGACATATCCGCGGTGAGAAGATTGACCTCGCAGGACTCTACTCCATCAAGAGCCTCAACCGCCCCCTGCACTCTTGCCGAGCAGGCGGCACAGCTCATTCCCGTAACCTTATATTTTTTCTTCACTTCAATCCCTGAATTCGTTTTTAAGTTAATATCTGTACCACAGATAGAAGATGTCTGTCCTTACCCGTGGTCTTTTCTGTGGCAGATAAATTTCATCTGCTTACCTTAATTTACGGTTAACCGCACGAGATATGTGCTCCTCACTTCAGCTCGTAGTTATACGGCAGCGACACGAGGTCTATCTCGTAGAATTTATCCTTCACCTTGACGTTGGCAATCAGCCCGTTTATCTCCTTGCTGTAGAGATACTCCGCCGCATCGGCATAGAAGTCACCGAAGAAATGCGACATAGAGCTCTTGTAATAAGCGCCCGACTCCGACGGATATTTATAGATGAAGCATACGCCGATATCAGCCACCGCCTCGGCATAGTGTCCCTCGGTGAGTGAGAGTGCCTTCTCAACGACGTCGGGGCAGTCGGTTGCAAACTCCTTGGTGTATGACGAGGTCGGTGCAAAGTAGTAGCCGCCCTCGGCATTTTTTGTATCGTAATTATACTCGTTCTTTATATACCAGAGGAATGCATCGGGGCTCATTCTCTCATCGCCCACGCCCTCCTCGGCATTGTGTACAAGCTCTCGGATATGGGCAATCTCCTCCTGTATATCAGCCTTTCTGTCAGAGGTGTATTCAACGTATTCGGAGAGTCCCGTCTCCTCGTTTATCACGTATTCTCCGTCGGTGCGGATGAACATCAGCATAACGTGTGTGTAGGTGGTGAAAAATTCCTCACACTGCGGAGTAAACTCACCGCCCGAGAGCGATGCACCGTTGTATCCGAAGATGACGTCGCGCGCCGCCTCGTATTTGTAGATAAGCTCATACGCTGTCTTAAAGTCGGAGTAATCAAAGCCCATAGGCTCTGCTATGCGGTTAAACTCCGCACGGGAGCCGCCTGCCTTAAATTCAAGCACCTCCGAGGTATATCTGTCAAGCTCCGCCTTATCCTCCTTGGTGAGTGCGGTATACCTGTCGAAAAGGTACGCGCCCACAACGACCGAGCTGATGTAGCTCTCTATCTCCCGAGCGAGCAGCTCACCGTATTCCTCACCGTCGGAATTCTTACTGTGCCAGAACTCCTCGTCGTCGTAGCACTCAACGCCCTCATACGTAAGAGTCCTCATAAAATCACTCTTGCGCGTGGATGCGAGATAATTCACCACGCCCCTGTCGGCAATGATACCGTTATAGCTGAAATATGCGCGTGAGCTTCTCACGGCACTGACAATACCCAGAGTCGCGCCGAATATTATCAGCGCGCCGAGAAAGACCGATACGAGTATTACGAGGGCTCTTTTGCTCGCCACCGACATCCCTCGGTCCTTTTTATTCAAATCCTTTTCCTTCATAGAATTTCCTTTCGTGTCACTCTGCCGCCACACGCTCGTATTCTGTCATAACACGTGCGGCAACCTCGGTAGCATCCTCATCACGTCGGAGCCTGTACGCTACGTTTGGCGAGCCTGCACCCACAAACGTAAGTGATGGGAAGATGGAAAACAGCTCCGACCATACGGCAAGGTCAGGCTTATCCATAACAAAGGTCAGCCTTGCGCCCGAGAGCTCGATTTTCTTTATTTTTGCACGCTCACAGCACGCCTTTGCAAGTGCTACGTTGAGCAGTCGCTCAACACTCCTCGGCACGTCACCGAAGCGGTCTGTAAGCTCATCATACACGTCATTCCTATCGTCCAACGTATCAATAAAGGATATACGCTTATACATTTCCATTCTTGTCGCAGACGACTTTACGTAATACTCGGGGATGTGAGCCGACATATTTATCACTATCTGCGACTCAAATCTGTCAGGCGGCAATTCACCGCGCTCCTCAAGCACCGCCTCGTTGAGAAGCTTGATATACAGGTCGTATCCGACGCTCTCTATATACCCGTGTTGCTCTGCTCCGAGCAGATTTCCCGCACCCCTTATTTCGAGGTCGCGGAGAGCTATCTTGAAGCCTGCACCGAATTCCGCAAACTCTTTAATTGCCTCCAGCCTCTTTTCCGCCACCTCGCTAAGACTCTTACCGCGGCGGTAGGTGAAATATGCGTATGCCTGACGCTCGCTTCTTCCCACGCGTCCGCGTATCTGGTGCAGCTGCGAGAGTCCGAAGCGGTCGGCATTTTCTATAACGAGAGTGTTGGCATTCGGCAAATCAACGCCCGTCTCCACGATAGTGGTGCATACGAGCACGTCTATCTCACCTCTGACGAGGCTCTGCCAGATGTCCTCAAGCTCCTCTTTTTCCATTTTTCCGTGAGCCCACGTTACACGGGCGGAGGGTAATGCCGTCGCTATCCTGTCCGCAACGAGCATTATATCCTCTACCTTATTGTATAGGTAGAGCGTCTGTCCGCCTCGGTCAAGCTCGCGGCGGATGGCATCTATTACTATCTCATCATCGTGCTCAAGCACGTAGGTCTGTACGGGGCGTCTTTCTCCCGGTGCCTCGTCAAGCACGGATATATCGTTAATTCCGCTCATCGACATATTGAGTGTTCTCGGAATGGGCGTCGCGGAGAGCATAAGCGTATCGACGTTCTTCGCCATCTGTCTGAGCGACTCCTTCTGCGCAACGCCAAATCTCTGCTCCTCGTCGATAATCAGGAGTCCGAGGTCGCGGAATTCCACACTCTTTGACAGTATGGCGTGCGTGCCTATCAAGAGGTCGACCGAGCCGCGCTTTGTCCTCGAGAGTATATCCGCGCGCTCCTTCGGCTTCTTGAAGCGTGAGAGCATCTCCACGTTTACCGCATAGCCGCGCATACGTGAGGTTGCGGTCTGGTAGTGCTGGAGGGCAAGTATCGTGGTCGGCACGAGCAGAGCAACCTGCTTACCTCCGAGGATAGCCTTGAATGCCGCGCGGAGTGCCACCTCCGTCTTGCCAAAGCCAACGTCACCGCAGAGCAGTCTGTTCATAGGCACAGGGCGCATCATATCCGCCTTTATTTCGTTGATTGCGGCAAGCTGCGACTCCGTCTCCTCATAGGTAAAGTCGGCATCGAATTCAGCCTCTAGCTCCGTATCCTTTGGGAATGCAAATCCGGGGGTGCGCTGTCTTTCGGCATAGAGGGCAATCAGACTCTTGGCTATATCCTTTACCGCGGATTTAGCACGGCTCTTGGTACGTGTCCAATCCTTGCCTCCCATATGAGAGAGCTTGACAGTACCGTTCTTGTCCCTCTGTCCGATGTATTTGCCTATCATTTCAAGGCGGTCACAGGGTACGAACAGCTTATCCGTACCTGCGTATTTTATCGTTATATAGTCCTTTGTAACTCCATCAACCGTCACGGTCTCTATTCCCTCAAAGAGTCCGATACCGTAATTGGCGTGTACCACGTAATCACCGACGGACAGGTCGGCGTGGCTCATAAGCTGCTTTGTAGAGCCTCCGGCACGTCTTATTCTGCTCTGCGCACGGCGGCGCGACATAACCGCCTTACCGGTGTCGAGCTCCATAGACAATACCGCCACCCTCGGAGTAATGAGGTCAAAGCCCTCGCCCGTACCGACGGTGACGTAGACGGGCCCTGCCTTCTCCGACGAGAGGTCAAAATCCGCCTTGTCATAGACTGTCACCGCGGCAATATCGTTGTCGCGAAGAGCCGCGGCAAGAGAGTCTGCCCCCTGCTTATTCTGTGAGAGCATAAGAATTCTGTATGACGCGCGCATAAGCGAGCGCAGGTCCTCATACAGCATAGTCGCGTTACCGGCTCCGCCATAAGACACCGTACGCCTTGAGCGGAAGCCGAAAAGTCCCGACAGCTTTATACTGCCGACACCTCCTGCAAAGGAATTGACGTGCGCGACGAGAGCCGAGGACAGATATTCTCCGTACCTGCCGAGCCCGGCGGTGTATTCTCCCATCCTCTGGGAGATGGTGCCAACCGATACCATTCCGCGCCTGTCACTCTCGAGTCTGTCTATGTGCTTTGTGGCGTTCTCCTTGCACTCGTTCGTTCCTTTTATAAGTATTATCGGTGTAGTTTTATCATATAAGTAGTCAAAAAGACAACTTTTGTTTTCATAAATCAAGTTAATATACTTGTCACGGGAATAAATATCCATACCTGCATCAAGCATACTTCTTTCTCTCTCGAGCTTTCCGCGTACCTCTTCTGATATATCGGAGGAGGCAAGGAGAGAGGTAAGCTCTTTGAGAATTCTTTTACGTGCGCCATCATTTATTACAACCTCGCGCGCAGGCAGGAGATTGACCTGCTCGCACGACTCCGTCGCTCTCTGTGTAAGAGGGTCAAAGTGAGTGAGGCGGTCCACCTCGTCACCAAAGAACTCAACTCTCACAGGCACAGGCATATCCGCGCCCCAGAAGTCCATAATTCCGCCGCGTCGCGAAAAGCTTCCCGTACCCTCAACCGCTTCCACAGAGGAGAAGCCCATCCCATCAAGCTTTACGGCAAGTTCACCGGGAGAAATAACATCGCCTACCCGTATGGTGAGCGACAGCTCCCCAAGCACGCCCCTCGGCATAGTATAAGCCAGGGCGGCAGCAGGGGTTGCGACAACAGCGTCAAGCTCTCCCGAGGCTATACGGGAAAGCACCTGTAGCCTCTCACGGTCAAGGTCGTGAGAGGCTGATACGTTATAAAATACAAAATCACGCGGCTTATACTCTGCCGCATTCAGTCCCGAGTCACAGAGTCCGGCGCATACGTATGACGCGGCCTCATCATTGCCCACAAGGACTAAAACGGGCGCACCCGATATTTTCCTCGCCTCATACACCGCCTCGGAGAGAAAGGCGTTCTCCGCCCCTCCGCTAAGGCCGTTTACGGCTATGGGATAATGCTCGGTGCTCCTGTGCGCATTCGCAAGACATTCAATGAATGCGCTGAATTCCTTATCCGAACGGATAAGATGCGATATATTCATTTTTTCTCCTTTGAGAAAAGGGATAGCTTACTAACCGTTATAAAACGGACTCGGTAAATAACCGATATATGACGAAGAGCCGATCTACCTCGAATACCTGCCACAAGATGCGTCGAAAATACACTGTCCCGACACCTCACACGGGTACGTCAGCAAAAATACACTGCCCCGACACCTCACACGGGTACGTGGTAGGATAACTCTACTTCGAGTACCTTTGCATAGCCTCGTCAATCTTCCCCTCTGTAATAAGCACAGAGGCGGAATACACGTCGTCAAGACGCGCGGATATCTCTGCCGTATGCTCCGTCGGGAGCTTGCCGAGTACCCAGTCTGCGAGGTCGTACTCGGGGTGCGGCTTCTTACCGACGCCTATCTTAACTCTCGGGAACTCCTCCGAGGCAAGATGAGCGATAATGCTCTTAAGGCCGTTGTGTCCGCCTGCAGAGCCTCGGCGGCGTATTCTGAAAATTCCGGGGTCAAAGCTTATCTCATCGTGCAAAATCAAGACACGCTCAGGGGGTATCTTATAAAATGATGCCGCCTCGCCTATCGCTACACCCGAGTTATTCATAAAGGTCTGGGGCTTCATAAGAAGCACTCTTACCTCTCCGATTTTAGCCTCGGCGGTGAGCGCGTGGAACTTTGCGCGGTCAATCCTCGTGCCAAGCCTCTCGGCAATATAGTCTATTGCAACGAAGCCTATATTATGACGCGTTTTCTCATACTGCGCTCCGGGATTGCCAAGTCCTGCTATTATAAAGCTGATAGGGGTTGTATCAGCCTGTTTTTCTATCTTCTTGAAAAGGTCGAAAATATTACTCATTCTCTGTTTAATTCCATCTTTTCTATTTCGTCGATTTCACTAAGCCACACTGCGCTCGACATATCCGACGGCATTCTGAGTCCTGCCCTCGGGGATACGGAAATACAGCTCACACGTGGGCCGTCGGGCATACAGGAGCGCTTGAACTGCTGGTTGAAGAAGCGGCGCGTAAATACACGCAGCCAAGCCAAAATCGTCTTATTATCGTACACGCCCCCGAATGTAACCCTTGCATTATCATAAATCCTGCGCGGTGAGAGTCGGCGGAGGAGCATACAGTATAAGAAGTAATCGTGCAATTCATAAGGGCCTACAAGCTCCTCTGTGCACTGCGCTATCTCTCCGTCCTTGGGCGGAAGAAGCTCGGGAGATACGGGCGTTGCAAGAATATCGTCGAGAATATCCGCGCATACGTCGCCCTCCTCTCTTGCTAACTCCGAATACACCTCGGTAATGCGTCTTACCATAGTTTTGGGAATAGAGGCGTTGGGAGCGTACATAGACATATGGTCACCGTTGTAGGTAGCCCAACCGAGAGCAAGCTCGGAGAGGTCGCCTGTGCCGACTACAAGACCGCCCGTCATATTGGCAATGTCCATAAGCACCTGCGTTCTTTCTCTCGCCTGTGCATTCTCATACGTGACGTCGGGTGTAACTCCGTCGTGACCGATATCGGCAAGGTGCTGTGTGACACTCGCCTTTATATCCACTGTGCGCAGGCTGACACCGAGTGCCTCACACAGCTTTTCTGCATTTGATTTTGTTCTCTTCGTCGTGCCAAAGCAAGGCATTGTAACGCCAATGATGTTCTTCTTATCCATACCGAGTATCTCGGCACTTCTTACACACACGAGCAAGGCAAGAGTCGAGTCAAGACCGCCCGACACTCCGATAACCATCGTCCTTGAATAAGAGCGTTCAACCCTCGCAGCAAGTCCGTGCGCCTGAATTTCAAGCGCGGTACGGCACTCCTCGCGGCATAGCTCGGGGTCGTGTGACAGAAATGGACTCATAGGAGGTATCTCGGGGGTGTTATGGTGATTGATAATCTCGGCTATCTGCTCATCGTATGCCGCATCGGGAGTAGGCTCGCCCACCGTGACGTCTGCTACAACGAGTGTATCGGCAGAAAAAGGCTCTGCCTCGGCAATTATTCTTCCACGGTCGGCAATGATGTTGTGCGCCGCATATACCGCATCGGTAGTGCTTTCTCCAAGTCCCGCGCCTGCACAAACGTACGCCACGCCCATACTGCCGCTGCCGGCAGAAACGGACCTTAATCTCAAAGCCTTGGCTCCTATAACTTCCTCCGATGCAAAGGGATCTACTGCGAGATTTGCCCCCTCGCTATACCCTACGGAGATATTAACGCCGTCATCAAACGGTGCGGCAAATATCATATCTGCATCTATGACGGTGTCTACACCTGCATAGCAGACTTCAATCACCTCGTCAAAAGGAATATCAAAGCATCTGTATTCGCCGCGAGATATATCCATTCTCGGAACGAGTGCGAGGAGCGTGCCGCAATATACCGCCGCTACACAGGAATATAGCTCCTCATCAACTCTCACCGGCACGCTGACAAAGCACATCGCATCAATATCGCGCGTTGCCTCCATAAACTCACGGAGTCCCGACTCAATACGGTCGGTAAAGGCAGCGTGAAGATACAGGTCAAGGCAGGTCACACCGCTGAACGTGCACTCGGGAAAAACAAGCACCCTCGCTCCAAGCTCTGCGGCTCTTTTCGCCTCACGGATACACGCCTTGACGTTATAGTCCACGTCACCGAGTCGGATTTTTGGCGATACCGCGCCTACCTTCAGATATTTTTTCTCTTTAGCTTTCATTTCAATTCTCCTTTACGAGAATAAGCTCCTTTGCATAAGGAAGATTTTCGATTGCATCACACAGCACGTGCCACTCCGCAAGCTTGTGATGACGTCTTGCATAATAAATATTGATGAGAACCTCATAGTTCAATGTAACGGTGCGCATCTGATTGTACGAGGTGGGCAGAAGCTGAATCATATTGTGCCAGTGCTCCTTGTCCTTGGTCTCATTAAAGCTCACTCTCTCCGCTTCAAGAAAGGCTATTACCGTGTCGAGCACCGCAAGAGCACCGTCAGTCATCCTGTCGCACGAGAAGTCCTCTCTCGTGAACTCCTTGGAGTGTATCTTATGCATCGTTGAGCAGGAGTTGGCAACAGTGCCGACCTTGTAGGTGTCAAACTCCTTCCACCAATACAGAGGCGCGTTTATATCCATAGACACTATAATCTGTCTTAAAAACTTTCTGTGGTCGGAGCCTGCAACAGCCAATCTGTGAGCAAGCGATATGTCATTTTCTCCAAGCACGAAGCTGCCGTCATCATCGTAATACGAGTCCATTCTCGCCCACGAATTAAGAGGATTACGCGCTCCGCGTATAGCATTCTCCATATTCATAACACTTATTCTGTCAACTGTAAGCATAAAAAACCTCCATCCATGCCACAAACGTGCATAATAATATTGTCATTGGCAGCCTCACTTACTGTAAAGTAAGGCAAAAGCAGTAAGCAGCACCGCCGTTAGGCTTGTATGCCAGACTCTCTCGTGCGAAAATCCGAGCGATGGCATACTTCCCTATTCTATCATCATTATTGTATCACATCGAATAAACAATGTCAATTATAAATATTTTAAGTATTTAGCAGAAAATAAATTAAAAGGGAGCGAGCCCACAAGAATTTTGTCTGAAATCCAAATAAAAACGCCGTGCATTGCCCACAAGGGACGCCGCACGGCATTTTCTATTTATTAAAGTATCGCGTAGACTATAAACAGAATGAGGGAAACGGTAAGCGTTCCGAGGCCGACAAACAGCATATGCTTTGGCCAGGTTCTGCCCTTTTCATCCTTCTTTTGCTTGTAGTCGTAGAGCGACTCATATTTCTTGGGTTGTTGTCTATATATGAGTGAATGTAAAGCAAAGTTAGAAAAAATGTATCCAAGTCCGTCATACGCTCCGCGTGATGCAAGCCATCCGAGAATCGCAAATGACGAGATTAAAGCACCCGGAACAAAGAAGCAGTTGGAAAATCCTGCGACTATCTCCTTTGCACTCTCAGCCTCCAGCGGCTTCTCAATAAAGTACATCGCCACGGTAAAGCTGATTGCTACAAGCACCCATAAAATATAGAGAACCAATTTTCTTTTGAAGAAGCTCTTATCCATTTTATCAGCCTTCAAGAGCCTTCTTGTATTCCTCAAACTCCTTGTCGTTGCATCTTACGAAGTGACCGGGAGCGATCTCTCTCATAGAGGGGAGGTCCACGGTGTAGTCGTGAGAAACGAGAGGATTGTAGGTAATTCTCTGTCTTGTCTTCTCACTGATGGGATCGGGGAGAGGAATAGCAGAAAGGAGCGACTTGGTATAGGGGTGCAGAGGATGAGCGAAGAGCTCCTCGGAGGAAGCAAGCTCAACCATCTTACCGTAATACATAACGCCTATTCTGTCAGAGAAGTACTTAACTACGGAGAGGTCGTGCGCAATGAAGAGAATCGTAAGACCGAGGCTCTCCTTCAACTCGTTAAGAAGGTTAATAACCTGTGCCTGAATAGACACGTCGAGAGCGGAAACAGGCTCGTCGGCAATAATCATCTCGGGGTTCATAACAACCGAGCGAGCGATACCGATACGCTGCTTCTGACCACCGGAGAACTCGTGAGGATATCTGCCCGCGTGCTCTCTTACAAGACCAACGAGCTCAAGCATCTCAAATACCTTGGACTCAAGAACAGCCTTGTTCTTCTCGCCCTGGATGATGAGTCCCTCGGAGATGATATCCTTAACCGTCATACGAGGGTCAAGAGATGCAACGGGATCCTGGAAGATCATCTGTATCTGTGTGATGAGTCTTGTCTTCTTCGCCTTTCTTCTTTCGGCGCGGTACTCCGCCTTGATAGCCGCATACTTTTCAGCATAGTCGGCATAGGTCTCGAGCATGGGAAGATACTTGCTATCTACCTCAGCAACGAGTGCCTCGGAGTATTCTCTGTCAACGTTCTTCTGGTCATATCTTGCGGATATGATCTTCTTTCTGTTCTGAGATACTACCTTATTCAACTCGAACTTGATATGTGCAATCTTCTTGTCATTATCGTCCTTGTTGTTAGGATTTGCAGCGGTGTCAGCCTTGATAGCCTGAATCTTTGCGGAGGCATCGCGTTTAGCCTCCTTGATAGCCTCTATATAATCATAGGGGCCTGCGCAGATTCTGTGTCCCTTGAAGTACACGTCACCGCCCGTAGCGTTGTAAAGCTTGATAATAGCACGGCCTGTGGTACTCTTTCCACAGCCGGACTCACCAACAAGACCGAATACCTCACCCTTCATAATATGGAAGGAGATGTCGTCAACCGCCTTGATGGGACCGAAGTGCTGACGGAGATGCTCAACCGAGATCAACGGATCAACCTCGGGGTTGTAGGGACGTCTGGTAGCAACCAGATCAGTCTCACAGAAACGAGCGTAGCTCCAATTTGCAAGCACGAGGAATACTGCCGCCTCAATGAGAGAGAGCAGACCAATGAAGAAGGCCTTGTTAGCAAAGCCAACGACTGCGCAAACTACTGCGGCAATCGCCATGATTAACTCATAGCATATCGCTGCGAAATGCAACTTTTTCATTTCTTGCCCTCCTCTGCGTTTTTCTTCATTCTTTCAATACGATTCTTAATCATTGCAGGCATCTCAACCTTGGGCGCATCGGGATGGAGCAGCCAGGTAGCAGCAGAGTGAGTGTCCGAAATCTTGAACATCGGAGGCTGCTGCTCAAAGTCGATCTTAAGCGCGTACTTGTTACGCTCTGCAAATGCATCTCCCACGGGGGGATAGATCATATTGGGAGGTGTGCCCGGGATTGCCTCCAGCTTTTCATTGGTGTCAAGGTCGGGCATGGAGGAAAGGAGCGCCCAGGTGTAGGGATGACGGGGATCGTAGAAGATGTCCTCCGCAGTACCCTGCTCAACTATCTTACCTGCGTACATAACGGCAATTCTGTCAGCCATATTAGCAACAACGCCGAGGTCGTGGGTAATGAAGATGATGGAAAGATCTCTTTCCGCCTTTGACTTATTGATAAGCTCAAGTATCTGAGCCTGAATGGTAACGTCGAGAGCCGTTGTGGGCTCGTCACAAATAAGAATATCGGGGTCAGCCGCAAGAGCTATGGCAATAACTATTCTCTGACGCATACCGCCCGAGAACTGGAAGGGATACTGGTTGTATCTTATTCTCGCATCTGCGATACCAACCTCGTCCATAAGCTTGAGCGCCTTGTTCTTTGCGGAGCTCTTGGTAACGCGGTGAACGACACCGGATGCCTGTGCCTTGAGGTAATCAACAATAGCAACTGCCTCCTGGCGGAAATCTCTGTCGTCAACCTTATCTATTCTCGTCTCGTAGTTCTCGATAAGTCTATCTATCTGAACGAGAATGTTATGCTTAACAACCTCAAGGTCGGTAATGGCAGCGGGAACAACGCTTGCATCGGGCTCCTTGCCCTTTGCGATGAGAGCATCGTACTTTGCCTTCTGTCTATCGTAACGCTTCTGCTCCTTGACGTTCTTCTTGATAGCCGCGAAGTATCTGTCAAGGTCGCTCTTAACGCCGGAGTGGAAGGTATATGCAAAGCTGTCCTTGATAAGCTCAAGGCGGTCAATACCCTCAACAACCTCCTTATTCATAGCGCGGAGTGCAGAATAGCTCGATGCCTTATCAAGACTATCTACCTCAAATACGGGGCGATACTGCTTGAGTGCCTCGATAGCCTCTCTCTTCTCCTTGGTGCAGGAGTGAGCAGAGAACACGAGTGCCGTGTAAACGTCGTCAAGGAACTTGAGCATAAAGTTGTCGTCAAGGTACTTGCGAAGGAACACGTTGAGCTCATCTGTGGGAAGGCTCGGCATGGGCTCGGTAGCAAAGGTTACATAGTAGCCCATAGCGAAGAAGTTAGGCTTGGTCTTTGCGGTAGCGCGCTCAAGTATGGTCTGAATTTCGGTAAGAGCGTTTACAAGCTTCTCCGTAGCATCGGCAGAAGCTCTCTTAACCTCCTTGAGCATATCTGCAAGGCCCTCTGCAAGTGCAGTAAGCTTTTCCGCATCCTCGCTTACAACGTACTCGTGTCTTGCAAGGAGCGCAAGCTTTGCAACCTTGTTAACTCTGTACGCCAAATCCTTGGCAGCGTTCTTGCTGACCTCGAGGATGAGTGTCTTAAGCTCATAGAGAGCATCGTCTGCAGCATCGTATGCCGCGTTGTATGCGCCCTCAAGCTCAAGGTGCTTATATTCGAATTTATCAAAATTAAGACAACTATTCTTTGCATATTCCTGGGGATTTTCTACCTTTGCCGATACGGCGATAGCATCTCTGAGGAGTGCAAGAAGATTGTTGAAGTTGCGACGACATTCCTTCTGACGCATCTTGCCGTTAAGGATCATAGCCTCCGTGAGCTGCCTGCCTATCTTAACGATAGGGTTAAGGCTGGAGAGCGGATCCTGGAAGATCATGGCAACCTTATCACCGCGGATCTTGTGGAAGTCGTCCTCTGTTATCTTGAGCAGGTCCTGACCGTCGTAGATAATCTCGCCCGACTCAACGATTGAGTTACCTGCAAGAATACCGATGATCGCCTTACTCGTTACGGATTTACCGGAGCCGGACTCACCAACGATTGCGAGAGTCTCGCCCTTGTAAAGCTCAAAGTTTATACCTCTTACCGCCTTAACACGACCGTTATCGGTACGGAAGGAAACGGCAAGGTCTTTTACCTGTAATTTCTTTTCCATTAGTCTTCAACTCCTCTCGTAGAAGGATTGAACGCATCTCTAAGTCCATTACCGAAGAGGTTGAAGGAAATGAGAAGAAGCGAAACAAACAATGCGGGGAAGAACATCGCGTGAGGAGATGACGTCATGGTCTGCTGACCGAGAGCCATAAGCTCACCTATACTCGTGCCCGAGAAGTCCGCGAGGTTAATTATCTTGAGGTACGTAAGCTGTGTCTCCGAGGAGATAACTCCGGGGATTACGAGAGCACAGGAGGTAACCATAGTACCGAGAGAGTTCGGGAAGATGTGCTTGAACATAAGTCTTCCGTCGGACGCTCCGAGTGTTCTCGCAGCCATAACGTACTCTGAATTCTTGAATCTGTAGAACTGCTTTCGCGTTAGGGCAGCCATTCCTATCCAGCCCGTTAGGACGAAGGCAAATATGAATGCGCCTATCGTACCAACCTTTGCCGCCAGATGCAGCTGGAACAGCGTGGTAACAACGATGAAGGGTACACCCGAGAGAATATCGCTGATACGGTCAAGGGTGATATCTATGATACCGCCGTAGTAACCCTGAACAGCACCGTAGAAGGCACCGATAGTAAGGTTGATAGCGGAAACGATAATTGCGAATATGAGCGAGAATCTCGCGCCCATACCGATACAGCACATAAGGTCTCTGCCGTATGCGTCAGTACCCATGAGATAGGTGGGCTCGGTTCCGTTCATATACTGATAGTAGTTGTAGTAGCAAACTCTCGCCTCTACAGCACCGCTCTTCTGAAAGCTGTAGATGTAGTTGCCGGGGTCGCCCTCTATACGTGTAGAGGTATAAGGCATACCCTCCTTTGCGGTATTGGTAGAATACGCAGGGGTGAAGATGGGATTGCCGTCGGCATCCTTCTTTACGTTACCTTTTACGTCTGTACATTCGTACCAGATATTCGCATTTCTCGGGTTGGGATACTTATTCTTATCACTGGTGAAGGTGTATATATCCTTCTGCTCAACGTAGGGATATATAACCTGGATACCTGTCTCATCCTGCCAGTCCATAATGTCCTGGAAGGTCTCGTATGAGAACACCTTGTATATCATACCCTTTTCATAGTATGCGTTAACGGTAAGATCGTAGGTGTTGACCTTTCTTTCCTTACCACGGTATATCTCCGTTATGGTTTCTACATTGTCAACGGAAATTATAACGTCAAGTCCGGTCTCCATAGAGGAAGCCGTGAACGACTGATATGCGAGGTCATTCTGATTGGGACGGTTTGCAGATCCGTCAAGTATGCCCCATCCCTTCTCTGCAATAGAGGGAACATAGGGAGGGAAATTCTTATACGTGTCATTCTTGTCGTAAACCGAATAGGGAGAGATGATGGGAGCAAAGATTGAGAAGAGAAGCAGGAATGCTATAATAAATGCACCGACTACAGAAGACTTATTCTTCTTGAAGCGGAGAAGCGCATCTGCAAAGTAGCTGCGCGACTTAGTCTTTAATTTTTCGTCATGAAGGTGCTTGCCCGCATTGGCAAACTCAAATTTTTCCTTCGGAATAACAGGATAATTATTTTCCATAGCCATCTCCTTTCTCAATTACTTTTTAGAACCTACTCTGATTCTGGGATCGATAAATCCATAGCTTATGTCAACTATAACGCCTGCAAGAAGGCTTATAGTGGTGTAGAACACGGTAAGCATTGTGAACATCGGGTAATCCTGTGAGTTGATAGACTGAAGATAGATACTACCAACGCCGGGGATTGTAAAGATGTTCTCTATGATGAGAGAACCTGACATGATACCGATGAACTCGCCGAATACTGACGGAAGTATAACTACCATACAGTTCTTCATAGCGTGGCGGAGAGTCGCCTGAGCTCTGGTAAGACCCTTGGTTCTCGCAAGCAGCATAAACTCGGAGGTAAGAACCTCTGTAAGCTCTGCTCTCGTTACTCTCGTAAAGCCTGCAATAACGCCGAATGAGAGTGAAAGCACAGCGGGCATCATACTCCAGAACGTTCCCCAGGTGAAGTAGTCCTGTGTTCCGTTCTTCAACTCAAGCAGGAAGGGGAACCAACCGAGCTTGTAGCAGAGTACATACTGAACTAAGAATGCGTATACGAATGACGGCACGGATATGGCTATCATCGTAGTGGTTGAAATAATATGGTCGGTCGCCTTATTCTTTTTGAGAGCCGCCCAGATACCGAGGGCAATACCGATCGGGATACTGAGTATTATAGAATAAAGGTTAACAATCATTGTAATCGGGAGTTTCTGAATAAAGATGTCAGCAACCTCCTGACCAAAGTAAAGCTTGTCCGATATGCCCCATTCCCACTCGGTAACTATTCCCTTAAGGAAGATACCGAACTGCACGATGTACGGCTTGTTATAGCCCATCGCCTCACGGCGTGCCTCAATGATGTCACTGTGAGGATCTCCCGGAGGGAGAACAGCGGGGGGCAGCATTCTGATGAGTGTGAAGCAGATAAACGTTATTACAATTAACGTTACAAGCATAAGCAAGATTCTCTGCGCTGCGTATTTTAACATTTTTCCTCCATATTTCTTTCGCAAAAGCGATATTTAACTAAAGGTTCGGCAAGTATGCCGTAGTCGCCAATCAAAGAGATGTCCCTTCTTTAAGCGATAATAATGTAAACAATTGTGTGATTTTATAGCTTTTATACGCTTTTGCTTAATAAAAAAGGGGTATTTCTTACCTACCCTAAAAGGCATTAATATCCCGCAGGAACGCCGAAGCGCTCCTGCGGGGATATTTAACAAACTAACTTGCTGAATTATTATTAATTAATATGCAAGCTCGCCGCCCTGGGAAGCAACATACTCTGCCCAAGCTGCGTCGTCATAGTTGTACTTGAGGTAGGTGATACCACCACGACCCATAACAGAGTTGTACTCCTCAACTACATAGTAAACCTGCTTGGAAAGAAGTGCCATGGAGCCTTCCTGAAGCATAGGAATGTAGTCGTAGGTATTGAGAACTGTGCTCTCAATAGCTGCAAGGATCTCAAGTCTGGTAGATACGGGAACGATACCGTCGCCGAAGCAATGAGGATTGCCATCCTTATCAAGTACGGTAGCGCCGTTAAGAGCGTCAGACCACTGTCTGAGGTTGAGCTCAACAGTCTTCATCTCGCCGCCCTCTTCAACTTCAAGAGCAAAGGATACGGAAGCAGAGTTGAACCACTCAGCGTCGTACTGATATGCGGGGTTAACGTAAACGTCAGTGATATTGTAGGGGTTAAGAGCAGAACCTTGCCAACCGCCAAGAACGGTGTCAGCCATACCTGCCTTAATCTGATCGGACCAAGTGTTACCAAGGTTACCGGTCTTAACGAAGGAGATCTTGCCCTCGAAGGGAGTGCCTGCAGTTACTTCTGCCATCTTCTCGTTGAGGTAGTCAAGGAGCTTGGTGTAGAAGTCGGAATCCTGTCCGATTGCATAGCTGATCTCAATAACCTGGTCAGACTTACCATCGTTGTTAGTATCGGTGATGAAGCCTGCCTCGATAGCCTCGTGGTAAGCCGCAGTGTAGAGCTCCTTAGCCTTAACGGGGTCGTAACCTGTGATGGAATCAACAGCCTCGTCAAGAGAATCATACTGAGAAACGTCTACTGAGTAGAAGTCACAGAGTGCCCTCTTAGCCTGATCGGTGTCACGATATCTTGCACCGGTCTCAGGGTCGTAAATGTAGGAGTCACCGAAGAGACCGTATCCGCCTGCATCTGCGGGAGAAACGGATGTACAAAGTGCTTCCTTATCGTAGGTAACTGCTACTGCCTTTCTGAAGTTGAGAAGAGTCATGGTCTCAAGATCATGAGTAGTCTTATCGAAGCCATCAGATGCCTCACGGTTAGCAATAGCCTCCTTGTGGCCATTGAAGATGAAGAAGAAGATAGTCTCGGAAGGAGATACGTAGCAGTAATCAGAGTTTCTATAGGTTGCGAAGTCCTCGGAGCGAAGACCATAGCCCATAAGCTGTCCCTTAAGGAACATAAGCTTTTGGGTAGCTGCCTCAGCTACTACCTGAGTGTAGATGTGAGTGGTCTGATACATATCGTATGTCTCGCCATCCTCAGGATCTACGTACTTGTGCTTACCGTCGGTGTAACCGAACCAATTGCTGTTCTTCTCGAAGGACATAGACTTGTCAAGAACGTAAGAGGTCATAACGTAAGGACCGTAAGACATAGTGGTGTCTGCGGAAGTGTTGTAAGTAGAGAACCATACGCCGTCGGAGATCTCCTTGAGAGCTGCCTCGTAGTAGGACTCGTAAACGATCCAGTTGCCACTAAGAGCATAGAGAAGGTTGAAGCCTGCGAGAGCCTTGTTAAGAACGATAGTGATCTGGTAGTCACCTGTCTTGTAAAGACCAACGTTAGCGAAGTCATACTCCTCGTACATCTTGTCGTATACAAGGTAGCAAAGAAGGTTGTCAGAGGTCTCGCCCCAGTTGGGGTTAGCTGTGATAACGTCTGTAAGCATCTCGATGGTCTGTGCATTTACGGGAACAAGGCCATCCTCGTCTGCCATCTCGGAGAGAGTTGCCCAGTACTGAGTGCCAAAGTATGCGGTGCCGTAAGCGTTTACGTAATCTGCAAGAGAGTTACCGTTAGTCCAAGCAAGAGGATAATCGATACCGAAGTATACGGGAAGACCCTGTGCTGTGGTTACGTAGTTACCGTCGTTACCTGCAGTGATAGCTGCATCTGCCCATGTCTCGCCGCCAAGCTCCCAAGTAACACCGTTGTCAAGCTTAATGGTGTTACCCTGGTTAGCATAGTTCTCAGCACCTGCGATAGAAAGAGAACCGGTGTAGTAATCGGTAGCTCTGTAGTTCTTAAGTTCAGGATCGAGAAGTCTCTTCATAGAGTAAACGTAGGTATCAGCGTTGATAGCCTCGCCGTTTTCCCAAGTTGCATTGGGGTTGAGGTCGATGGTGTAAGCGTAACCTGTAGTTGCATCCTCGGGGATAGCAAACTCAGGATGCTCTGCCTTAACTGCCTCAGTTACGTCAACAGGCATAGAAGCTGCCATCTCAGGAATGATAACGTATCCTGCGAAGGGATCCATACCTTCTTTAACGTTGTACTCTGCATCGTTAAAGTAGAAGCCGTAAAGACCTGTGGTGATGAAGCCGATAGGATAGTTTTCATCAGCTGTCTGATAGGTGTGGGGGTTCCAGTTGGTAGATAATAAACTTACAGCGTCATTATAGGTGTAAGTCTTAGGTGCTGTTGGGCCGCCGTTGCCGCCGTTGTCGCCGTTGCCGCCGTTGTCGCCGCCACCGTTGCCGCCGTTGTCGCCGCCATTATCCTTGCCGCCTAGAAGGCCACATCCGGCGAAACAAGCAACGAGCATAACAAGCACGAGAAGTAAGCTTATCAATTTCTTACTCATTTTTTCTTTCCTCCAAAAGTTTTTTTTATTTATACAGCGTTTATCGCTATGTATAACCTATTTTAATATAGAATATTCAGTTTTTATCTGCATATTCCATGTGCATTTTATATTCATTGAATATTCCATGCATATTTATTCATTTTATTCATCGGATATTCGTCTTTGCAGTAAAATAAAATGGATGTCAACATTATAAACCATTAATCTTCATTTGTCAACAGTTTTGGATA
>JAZNHE010000049.1:0-13263 GCA_045576795.1 Eubacteriales bacterium
TCTTATAACTGCGGATGTCTGCATCTTTGCAATTTCGGGATAGGTTACGGACAGACGGCATCCTCTGTGACCCATCATGGGGTTAGCCTCATGAAGAGCGGAGATGATGCTCTTGATGTCTGCAACAGACTTGCCCTGTGCCTTAGCAAGAGCCGCGATGTCAGCCTCCTCGGTGGGAACGAACTCATGGAGAGGAGGATCAAGGAATCTAATAGTAACAGGTGTACCCTCAAGAGCTACGTAGATCTTCTCAAAATCGGACTGCTGCATAGGAAGAATCTTCTGAAGTGCAGCCTCACGAGCCTCAACAGTGTCAGCGCAGATCATTTCACGGAATGCACCGATTCTGCCTGCCTCGAAGAACATGTGCTCTGTACGGCAAAGACCGATACCCTCTGCACCAAGCTCACGAGCCTTTGCAGCATCCTTGGGAGTGTCAGCGTTGGTTCTTACACCAAGCTTTCTGTACTTATCAGCCCATGCCATGATTCTGCCGAAGTTGCCGGAAATGGTAGCATCAACAGTAGGAATAGCACCGTCATAGATATTACCGGTAGAACCGTCAAGGGAGATTACGTCGCCCTCATGATAGGTCTTGCCGGCGAGAACGAAGGACTTGTTATCCTCGTCAAAGTTTGTGATTGCAGAGCAACCGGATACACAGCATGTACCCATACCACGTGCAACAACTGCTGCGTGAGAGGTCATACCGCCACGAGCTGTAAGGATACCCTGTGCAGCCTTCATACCGGTGATATCCTCGGGAGAGGTCTCAAGTCTAACAAGAACAACCTTCTTGCCTGCTTCCTTCCAAGCAACTGCATCCTCTGCGGTGAATACGATCTGACCACATGCAGCACCGGGAGATGCACCGAGAGCCTTAGCAACTGCCTGAGCAGTCTTTATAGCCTTTGCATCAAACTGGGGGTGAAGAAGAGTGTCAAGGTTTCTGGGATCGATCATAAGTACTGCCTGCTTCTCATCGATCATGCCCTCGTCAACGAGGTCGCAAGCGATCTTGAGCGCTGCAGCAGCGGTTCTCTTACCGTTTCTGGTCTGAAGCATGAAGAGCTTGCCGTGCTCAACGGTGAACTCCATGTCCTGCATATCTCTGTAGTGGTTCTCAAGAGTCTGGCAAACCTGCTTGAACTGAGCGAATGCCTCGGGGAACTTCTCCTCCATCTGTGCGATGGGCATAGGAGTACGAACACCTGCAACAACGTCCTCGCCCTGTGCGTTGGTAAGGAACTCACCCATGAGCTTCTTCTCACCGGTAGCGGGGTCACGTGTGAATGCAACACCGGTACCACAGTCATCACCCATGTTGCCGAATGCCATTGCCTGTACGTTTACTGCAGTACCCCAAGAATAGGGAATATCGTTGTCACGTCTGTAAACGTTTGCTCTGGGGTTGTCCCAAGAACGGAATACGGCCTTAACCGCACCGATAAGCTGCTCCTTGGGATCAGAGGGGAAGTCAGCACCGATCTTGGACTTGTACTCAGCCTTGAACTGATTAGCAAGCTCCTTGAGATCATCAGCGGTAAGCTCTACGTCGAGAGTTACGCCCTTTTCTTCCTTCATCTTGTCGATAAGCTGCTCGAAATACTTCTTACCCACCTCCATAACAACGTCGGAGTACATCTGGATAAATCTTCTGTAGCAGTCATAAGCCCATCTGGGGTTGCCGGACTTGGTAGCCATAACCTCTACAACTTCCTCGTTAAGACCGAGGTTGAGAATAGTATCCATCATACCGGGCATTGATGCACGTGCACCGGAACGAACAGATACGAGAAGGGGATTCTCGTGATCACCGAATTTCTTTCCTGTGATAGCTTCCATCTTAGTGATGTTCTCCATGATCTCCGCCATGATAGAATCATTGATCTGTCTGCCATCCTCATAGTACTGAGTACAAGCCTCAGTTGTGATTGTGAAGCCCTGGGGAACAGGGAGACCGATGTGGGTCATTTCTGCAAGGTTAGCGCCCTTACCACCGAGAAGGTTACGCATGTCCTTGTTGCCTTCAGAGAAGAGATAAACATACTTCTTGCTCATTTTGGTTTTCCTCCAATATAAAAAAATAATAAACGTGTTTTGTGGCTGTAGCTGAAAAATTGCGCGACAAAAAGCCGCGCGCGAGCACACAGCGGCATAAGTATAACATAAAGTAAATAAAATTTCCATAGTTTAGCGCGAAAAAAGCAAAAAAACCGTTTTATTTACAATTTGTTAACAAATTATGTATAAAAGAAATATACGCAATGGCGTTATACTATGCACATATCACAAGATAAGTATATCTTGACATCGCTTTTTTGCTTCTTAAAAGTGTGAAAAGCAAAACAAAAAGCGAAGAAAACGAGCAAAACAGCCGTATCTTCGCTTTTCAAATATTGATGCTAATTAATCTTCAATTGATTATGAAACCTTGACGAACCAAAGGAAAATGTAAAGAAGAATGAGGAATGGAGAGGAGAGAAGCACGATAAAGATAACTGTGGCGATTTTATCGATTATTTCTTTCTTCTTCTTTTCGACAAATATCTTCTTCTCGTATGCAGAATCAAAGGTGAGACCGCGGATAAGGTGACCAATATAGCACCAGGCAGCCATAAGCAACAGTGCAAGCAGCACAATTGCAGAGCCCCAGATGAGTCCTGTCTTGCCGAAGATTGCGGAAACTATGAGACACGCAAGGGCAAGAACGGATAATCCGATTTCACACCAAAAGCCTTGATAATATAACTTCTTCATTTCAATTTCTCCGAAAATTTACATTTGATAAGGATATTCTAACACATAAATTCAAATAAGTCAAGAAAAAGATTAAAAAAAACGCCATACGGGGAAAATATTTATTTTTGTTGACATATTATGCACAAAGTGGTAAAATTTACTCGCTGACAGTTTACGGCACGACAAATCATTTACACCGTATGCCGAAGGAGCAGAGAATATGAATAAAAACACTAAAGTGGAAATTGAGAGAAAATACATCATAGCATTACCGTGTGCCGAAGATATGAAAGCGTACGGCAAATATACCGTTAGCACTATAACTCAGTCCTATATTCCCGATCATAATGGCGTCACACACAGGGTGAGAATGAGAGAATATCCCGACAGAACGGAGTATACGGAAACTGTAAAGGTGAGAATTGACAGCATCTCCGCGTACGAGGACGAGAGGGAAATCGACGAGGCAAAGTATCTTTCAATTATTGAGGACGGTGGCGATGCTGTTGCTACACTGAAAAAGACAAGGCATACCTTTGAATATCTCGGGCAGCTTTTTGAAATTGATGTATATCCCGAGTGGAAAAATACGTGTATAATGGAGACCGAGCTCAAAGAAAAAGAGGCAACACCTAAGATGCCGCCTCTTATCAAAATTATAGCTGAGGTTACGGGGGATAGACGATATAGCAATGCTTCTATGTCGCGGAAATTCCCACCTGAAATCCTCTGATATGTAAACTTTGTGTTACTTATGATATCTTTTTCCGTGAATAATTGTGAAAGAGCGATATACGACCTCAAATAAAATAGCCTTCATTAATTGATGAGGAAAGGTTAGCTTCGAGACGGATAATCTGACGTCACACTCGCGCTTTACACGACTGTCGAGGCCGTATGATGAGCCTATGATGAAAACTATTTTTCCGCTGCCGTCGATACCGCTTGACAACAATTCCGAAAGCTCCTCGGAGCTATATTGCTTGCCCTCTACACAGAGGGCAATTTTCATTGCATCCTTGGGTAACAGAGAGATGATTTTATCTGCCTCACGTGACAGTGCCGCTTCAATTTCAGCTCTGCTATCCTCGTTTTGTATGCGCTCCTCCTTCAGCTCAATTTCCTCGACTCTTGCATATTGCGAGAGCCTTTTTTTGTACTCCGCAACAGCTTCTCTGAGATATGATTCTTTAAGTGTGCCCACAGTTATAAACGTTATTGTAGCCATATATTACTTGCTCCTCATCCTTGATAGTCTTTCAAGACCTTCGATAAGTGCGTCACAAAGAGCGTTTACGTCATCGACAGTGTTTTCGTGAGAAAACGACACACGGATAGAGGCGTCCGCTTCTTTTTCCGTACGTCCATAGGCTGTAAGAGCTGAGGAAACGGCATTCCCGTTAGAAGAGCACGCAGATCCGGATGATACGTACACTCCCTTTGAAGAGAGAAAGTGCAACATAGTTTCGCTCTTTATGTCCGGGAGCGTGAGATTGAGGATATGGGGAGCGTGATTGGTCGGCAGAGTAGGGCTTATTTCCGATAAACGCTCGTCCGTGGTAATTCTCGTTACAAGATGTTCTCTGAGAGTGGAAAGCTTTTGTATTCTTTCCGCGAGATTGTCATAATTAAGCTTCGCAGCGGTAGCAAAGGCTGCAATTCCGGGTACGTTCTCCGTGCCAGAGCGCAGTCCGCCCTCCTGTCCGCCTCCGAATACTATCGGACGCAATCCCTTTTCCTTCAATACGTTTTTACCAATGACGAGGGCACCTACTCCTTTTGGACCCTCAATTTTATGTGATGACAACGTTATCAGATCCGCACCTATTCCGCTTTTGGTAAAGGGGATCTTCATATATCCCTGTGTGGCATCGACGTGCATAATTGCTTCGGGACATCTTGCCTTCAGCAGTCGTGCCATCCTCGGCAGGTCATATACTGCGCCTGTCTCATTGTTTACCATCATTGCGCTGAGAAGTATAACGTCATCCGTGAGCTCTGATGAAAGCTTGTTAAAATCGACTTCTCCGTTTTTTGTTCCTACGTAGGCTACCTTGAAGCCGAGGGATGATAGGTATGCGAGCGGCTCGTTTACCGATGCGTGCTCTCCCATAGTGGTTATTATTTTAGCACCGCGACGGTATCTCTCTTTCGCCATAGCTCTGCCTATAATAGCAAGATTATTTGCTTCGCTTCCTGAGGCTGTAAATATCAAATCGCAGTCTTTTGTGCCAATAGTGTAAAGAATTGTTTGCTTTGAAGCCTTAATTATCTTCTCTGAGGCTGCACCGAGGTCGTGGAGCGAAGAGGGATTCCCCCATTCATTTTGCGACACCTCGATGTATTTTGTTAGAGCTTCATTGCAAATTTTTGTCGTTGCGCTATTATCGAGATAAATGTAGTTTTTCATATCAGTAGCTTATTTTTTCAAGAACCCTCTGCATTTCTGAGAAGTGCTCCTGATAGTGCTCCTCCTCGGCAACATAGGTGAAGACGTAACCGTTGACCGTTCCCTCTACGATAAGAACCTGATAAACATGGTAATCGACGCCCTCAAAGGTATAAGTATATTCATACGCGAGAGCCCAATTTACTCCGTCGAGCGACAGTCTTTCACCTGTTTTGATTTCCTTGAGAGTTGAGACCTCCTCGCCGCTTTGATTCTTTGCTTTATCTATTACGGCATTGAGGCTGTCCTTTCTCGCATTCCAATAATCCTCGTTTGTGACTCCGGTGTATGTTGCAGTCGACATATTGATATTTGTTCCGTCACTGTGAGTAACACTCACCATAACTGATGAGAAGTCTACCTTGTAGCTATCGGGTACATACATATTGAAGCCTGAAAGTGTTTTATTAGAAACGAGAATGTAGCCATCACTATCTCTCTCGTATTCCGCATCAGATGACTCCGACTCTGCTTTTGTTGTGAATTTGAAGCTTTCTATAGCCTTTCCGACCTTGTCGAGATAGAATTCAAAGTACGACTTTCCTTCCTTGTACTCAGCATTTCCGGCGGTGTAGGTGAAAATATAATATCTGCCCTCGTTATGAACGAATATCTGCATGCACGAATAAGAATATCCCTGATAGGTGTATGTGTATACGTATTTTACGGCAACTCTTCCATCCTCGCCGAAAACACAGTCCTCACCATTAACCGTAACCGTAATGGGATAGGGAAATTTATCTATTTCGCTGTTGAAATATTCACGCACGTCGCCTTTTATCGCCGTGGTCTCTGCAAATGTCATTGAAGACGTGTCTACCTTTGATGCATAGGTACATGCGATGTCACCTATGTTGGCAACAACCCATTCCTCGGGGCCATAGAAGTAGTATCCGACGTCATCGCCGCCCTTTACAAGCCGCATATCCTCGGGCACTCCGTCATCCTTCTTACATGCTGTAAGAGAAAGTGCGGACAGCACAATGATAAGCGTGAGTATCATAGAGAGAACTTTTTTCATTTTTATCTCCGTTTCCTTTGCGCATTACAAACAAAATTCTTTGTTTTCTTATATTTTTTCGTATTTTTTATTTATGTAATTTTTGAAATACTCGCCTCTTTGAGCATAGCTTCTGAACTGACCGTATCCGGTAGCCGAAGGAGAGAGGAGCAGAGTATCTCCTGCTATGAGCTCCGATATAGCATATTCTACAGCATCGTCAAAGCTGTTGAAATCCGCGTGCGGAATACCTGCACATAGCTCACTTTTTTCAATCATCAATTTTATCTCGTGGCGGTAGTTTCCATAGATAGCGATTTTTTTTGCATATCTCGACAATGGAGCTTCAAGCGCACCCGGGCTGATGCCCTTACCGTTTCCGCCAAGTATTATAACCACCTCTCGATTAAGACCTGTAAGAGTTGCCTTTGTTCTTTCCGGAGTAGTATCGATTGATGAGTTGATGAACGTTATTCCATCTCGAACTAAAAAGACTTCACACCTGTGCTCAAGTCCAGTAAAGGTGCGTCCGACATCTATTATTTCTGCCCTTTTTGCAAAATTCAAAGACAACGCGGTCGCCAACATGAAGTTCTTTATGTTGTGCGACTCCTTTTTTTGAAGCTCGGATACGTTTATGAAAGCATCACCGTCAACCATCAGCCTACCTGCTTCAAGTGTTACCGTGTGCTCCGGGCACAGAATTTTTGAAAGCTCCTTGTGAGAATATTGGCACGACACGGCAGCAAATGTGGGAATGTTTAATGCTGCTTGCAGGATTATCGGATCATCAGCGTTTATCACCGCCTCTTTGCAAGAGCGGAGGAGGGTGAGCTTGGATTCTACGTATTCATCCATGCTTTTATGCCAGTTGAGGTGGTTTGGAGTTATATTGGTTACAACGCCGCGTAATGCTCCGGGATTTGTATATCTCAGCATAAAGCTGGATAATTCAATGACAAATGCATCGGTACTGTCAAGATTTACCGTTACTATCGGTGTACCGAAGTTTCCGCCTCGGAAAAGGTTGGGAAATCGCGAATTAAGCATCATATGGCACATGGCTGTAACTGTGCTTTTACCGTCTGATCCGCTGATAGCAAAGCAGTTTTTCGGTGGATTATCAAGAAAAATATCCATATCGGAGGTTAATAGTGTTTTCTCTGATGATATGATATTCTCACGTCTTACCGACGGAGAGAGAAACACCACGTCCTCGCCGATACAGTTGCGCGCCGCATCGCCTACTATCGTATGTACACCTTGGGGAATTCTGTTAGTGCCGTCGTATCCATCGAGGCGCACAGTGATGTCTTCACGCCTAAATACTTCAAGCAGAATACTCATCACGGCAGTATTGGTTACACCAAGTCCGTATAGAGAAATCCGAGGGGTATTTGCGCTTGATGTATGGCTGTTTACAAGGGTTATAATTCTTTGTTTCATAGCACCTCTGATAGCGGAGATGCAATATCACTCCACTATAATTATAAAATATTTTTCTTCAAATTTCAATGGAAAAACACAAAATTTACAAAAAGCGGCAAAGATATTCATCTCAGCTTGTAATTTTGCGCGCTTTATGGTATTATTAATCTATTCAGTTTATGAGGTTAAGGTTATGAATATTATTACAGTTACCCTTAATCCTGCAATAGACGTTCACGTTTCAGAAGGTGAAAACGGGACAAGAAAAACAGAACGTCATTCGGGCGGGAAGGGAATTAACGTCTCACGTACACTTACATGCTTTGGGGTAGAAAGCCTTTGCTATACCGTTGTAGGAGAGGAAAATAAGGACAGTTTTCTTTTGCCGCTCACAAATCTAAACATAATGTATGACGTGGTTAAAGGAAAAGTGAGAGAAAACGTCCATTATCACCTTAAATCAGGAGAGCATGTGGTGACGGGTGAGGGGACGTGTATCACTGACAAGGATATGAAAGCGATAAAGGAACGCCTTTTATCTGAAATCAAAGATAATACTGTTCTTGTTTTCAGTGGCAGCATTCCGCCCTCTGTCGCAAAGGAGGACGTTGTAACACTATTGCTCGATATAAAGGCAAGAGGGGCGCGTATTATTCTTGACACACGCTCACTTGATACCATTGATATCAGTAGGATCCATCCGTACTTGATTAAACCGAATTACGATGAAATGCTAAATCTTGTCGGTGAGCGTGACACGGGAAAGGGAGGCTTGGAAATTCTGAAGAAGATGGGACACGATATGTGCGAAAACATCGTTCTCACTCTTGGAAAAGACGGTGCTATGCTTTATGATGGCAGGGAAGTGCACGTAGCGACATTTCCCGAGCTTTCCGCTATATCTACAACGGGAGCCGGTGACTCTGTCATAGCAGGAATTTTATATGATATGTATCTTGGGAGGGACCTTGCGGACTCCTTTATTACCGGGGTAGCCTTCGGCTCTGCATCCTGCCTTACAAATGGCACGCTCCCACCGTTGTGTGATGATGTATATGATATAAAAGAAAAAATCACAATTAGCAGGATTCCCCTTGCATAACTGTGAAAAATGAAAAGATATATTTACAAAAACGGCGCATAATCAAGCTTATGCGCCGCAAATATTTTTATAGTGACTAAACCTATAAGCCGGGTTCTGTAAGTCTTGCGACATAGCAATCATCTATCTTCACTACACATTACTGCATAGTTCAAGCCGTTAGGCTCTGCCACCATAAGCGTATCGGCGGGCAGCCTGTTGGCACCGTAGTGTCAAAGCTTAAGGTGTTGCATCGGATAGGGTTTACAGCGGACTCCTGTTGCCAGGAGAACTGGTGAGCTCTTACCTCGCCTTTCCATCCTTACCGCCCATAGGACGGCGGTTTATTTCTGTTGCACTTTCCCGGAGGTCACCCTCGGCGGACGTTATCCGTTATCCTGCCCTGTGATGCCCGGACTTTCCTCACGATAATACCTTTCGGCACAATATCGCGCGATTGCTCGGTTTAGTCGATTTATTATACAACAGTTTTTCAAAGTTGTCAAGTTTTTACTTAAATGGATTTCCCCATTCTTTTTTCTTCCTATTATCAGTAATTCAGTTCCATTTGTTGTCTTTTTTCATAAAAAAATGTTTATTATTATCGTATACTTGAAAAAAGTTAATAAATTTGATAAAAATTTACCAATCCTATTGTATATTTCAAATGTTTGTGATATAATGTTTGATGGCGAGAGAGGGTTTTCTCGCAGTTACACAGCTTATAATAATAAATTTATATTTTTGGAGGAATTTTCAAAATGGCAAAGAATGTAAAAGTTGCGATTAACGGTTTCGGTCGTATAGGCCGTCTTGCTTTCAGACAGATGTTCGGCGCAAAGGGTTATCAGATCGTTGCTATCAACGACCTCACCAGCCCCGAGATGCTTGCTCATCTTCTTAAGTACGACACTGCACAGGGTCGTTACGACGGTCATGAGGTTACCTTCACCAACCCTGTAGTTGATGCTAACGGCAAGGTTCTTGAGACCGGTTCCATCACTGTTGATGGCAAGACCATCAAGATTTACGCTGAGAAGGATGCTGCTAAGTGCCCTTGGAAGAAGAACAAGGTTGACGTTGTTCTTGAGTGCACAGGCTTCTACTGCTCTAAGGAGAAGTCCATGGCTCACATCAAGGCAGGCGCTAAGAAGGTTGTTATCTCTGCTCCCGCAGGCAACGATCTTAAGACCATCGTTTACGGTGTAAACAATGAGACTCTCACCGCAGATGATCAGATCATCTCCGCTGCTTCCTGCACCACCAACTGCCTTGCACCTATGGCAAAGGCTCTTAACGATGCATATCCTATTCAGTCCGGTATCATGACAACAGTTCATGCATACACCGGTGACCAGATGATCCTTGACGGTCCTCACAGAAAGGGCGACCTCAGACGTGCACGTGCAGGCGCACAGAACATCGTTCCCAACTCTACCGGCGCTGCAAAGGCAATCGGCCTTGTAATTCCCGAGCTCAACGGCAAGCTTATCGGTTCTGCTCAGAGAGTTCCTACCTGCACCGGTTCCACCACTATTCTCGTAGCTGTTGTTAAGGGCCAGAACGTTACCAAGGATAGCATCAATGCTGCTATGAAGGCACAGGCTTCCGATTCCTTCGGTTACAACACTGATGCAATCGTATCTTCTGATATCATCGGTATCTCCTACGGTTCTCTCTTCGATGCAACCCAGACCATGGTAGCAAAGATCGATGACGACACATATCAGGTACAGGTTGTTTCCTGGTACGACAACGAGAACTCTTACACATCTCAGATGGTAAGAACTATTAAGTACTTCGCAGAGCTTATCTAATCTCTTAGCGATATATTTAGCGAATAAGCCGCCATTTCTCCCAAGCTCGAGAGTAGCATTCTATTGCTTCGGGAAGAATAAGGCGGCTTCTTCATTTTAATCTATACATTTTGACAGTATGATGTATATGATATATTTAGTGAAAAATCCGCCCTTTTACCTCTTGGAGGAAAGGGCGGATTTCATATATTATATTATTTCTGTAAGGCGGATTGCTCCGTTTTTGAGGAACTCAACATTATCCTCATCATACACGGTATCGCGCTTTGTATGTATTCTGTTCATATAGAGGAGGCCGTGCTTGGTTTTATTCATAGAGGAAACACCAACGCCTCGCTTGAAATTCCTTTGGTCAGAGGGGTATATTACCCACTTTGTAGCAATCTCTACGCTATATGTATCGTTGGATTTGAAAGCTTCTTTTAATATTTCTGCATATTCCGCCGCTTCTTTTTTTGCAACGAAGAGCATGGTCTTACCGTCGGAAACACAGTCAAAGTTAAGCACAAAAGCCTCATCCTTTAGCTTTGTGTGTTTTTTTGTATACATCTTTGATCCCACCGTTCCAGATTCTTCGAGGTCGAAGAAGATAAATGCGGCATTGTCACGCAGCTCGGCAGGCATATCTCTCATAATGTCTAAGAGCAGGGTAACTCCGGATGTATTGTCGTTTGCCGTGTGCTTGTTTGCGGGGCCATATATCATCAGAGCCAGTGCCAATATAATGAGTGCGTATCCAAACAGTAGCGTAACGTATGAGAGCTCTGTTGAACCGGTAGCGGCAAGCACGTGCTTTGAGCCGATTATCATAACAATGAGAGGAACCGAGTACAGTATAGCGCATACAAGCAGCTGGTAGAGGAAATACAGAGGAGGACATTTTGGAGTTATAAGGTTCGGCATCCCAATGCTCGCGCAAGTATCATAGTGAGCGGTGTATATAACCTTTGCTGTTTCCGGATTTCCTATCACTATATTATTTGCCTTTTTTCCGTATGACTCAACGGTACATTGATAGCCTTCGCCTTTTGCAACCTCGGATACATAGGTTACAAATGCGTCTTTCTGTGCCTTTGTTTTGCGTATTTCGTGTTTTTCAAATATTTCTTTAGTGGTTTGTGTCATAAAGCATACCTCCGCGTTTATTCTAACATGAAATAGCGGAAAATGCAAGAAAATGTTGGATTTTCTTAAAATAATGTAAATTATTATTACTTAACTTGACAATACTTATCCTTTAATTTATAATAGATGTATAATTTATATTATAATGAAGGCGGACTTATTATGGAAGATATGGAACGCTATGGAGATTATGACGAGATAGAGGAAGGCGCAGAGGGCGGCAAGAATAAAACGGCAGTCTGGCTCAAGGTTTTGGTGATTTTTCTGTGCTTCGCCGTTGTAGGACTTCTTCTTTTCAGAGTAATTTTGTTTAATTATTATCCTAAAAGTATTAAGAACATTTATTTCAATGACACGCTTACTGAGTATTACAATGCCGTTGGCGGCGATATGAACGTATACACCCAGACACTACGTGCACCTTATGACGACCCTGATGTATGTAGCTTCTTCTGCGATAATCTTATCGTGGTTAGGGAGGCAGGACAACTGCAGGTATCCGTCAGATATAATTCCTCGATATTTTCCACCATTGAGGAAAAATACGGCGTAGCCCTTGATCCCGAGAGTGATGATCTCTTTTCATTCAGACTTGAGAGAGTACCGTTTGAGGACGGAGCATCAGCTAATGAGGTGGGAAGATTGGACTATGTAACAACCGATACGTGCCTTATGTATACCTATTACAAGCTTGTATTTGACGATGTTGAATTTCTTGGCGACAAGGATTGGATACGTCTTGAGATTACACTCAACGGTGTTGAGGGCGCATCTCCCTACAGAGTTTTGATATATGAAAATACGGATGAGCATAACAAGTTTGATGAATATAAGCTTTCCGGAAAGGAAAAACCTTGATGTTTAATGATTTTTCTATAAGCGTAAAGTCGCAGAATAAAAAGGCAAGGTATGCCTTTGGCGGATGTCTTGGCAGCGCATTGATATTTGTGATAGTATATATGAGTATTCCAAAGTTTCAAGGCGTTGTAGGACTTGTTGCATTAGCGTTTATCACTGCGGCTATCTATATATACAACAGATATGTTGCCGCGACATATAGCTATGACGTTACAACGGACTCGGTCGGCCGTCCGGTGTTTGTGGTTAGGCAGACCGTTGGCAAGCGGACAGCTACAATGTGCAGAATAGACCTCTATGGCATCCGTTCAATTGAGAAGCTTGACAGAGAGTCGCGCCGCGCCCACAAGACTGAAAAGGGAATTTTGAAATACGTTTACTGTCCGTCACTTATGCCGGATGTAGTTTATCTGATATCGTCTCGTACATCGCATGAGAATGCAGACGTTTATATTGAGGTAACAGACGAATTTGTAGTCGAGCTTAACAAGGCGATTGAACATTCCCGTGAATACGTAGTCGAAGAGGAATAAATAAAAGTGCAGTTTGATAGAGAGGGAAGCTCTCATTGATCAGACTGCACATTTTTTATTTATAATGAATAGAGCTATAAACGATAAAAAAGTGAATTGTCAATAGAAGTGCAACACTTTTAAGAAAGATTTTGCAATTCTAAGTTCCAAGAATCCTGAGCAGAAATATAATTCAAGCATTTGCGGGGTCTGTTGTTAATTAACGACAGATTCCGCAAAAGTGTTTTAGG